>NZ_JAKVPY010000008.1:0-199163 GCF_022487945.1 Halomonas flagellata | reverse complement strand
TTGAATTACCTGAAAGGGGAGACGCGTTTCAAGGGCGGCATCCGGCGGAAACAGAAGAAAGCGGCGCTGGATGAGACCTATCTGGCAGACATTCTCGCGGTGTAGGTTTTTTCATGCGTTTTCCCTGGTTCCGCGGCAGTGCCGATCAACTTGATCGCCTCCTCCGGCCGGTCCTGAGTACGTGCGATCCAGCCGGCAAGGATGAGCCGGTCCATCTCGATATATGTCGCGAAGGTGGCCTCGTCTTCCGCCGCCGCAGCGTCGCGCAGTGCGATGAGCCTGTCTTCAGCCTCCTGCGCGGCGTCCACCTTGCCACTGTGCAAGGCACCGAGCCCGCGGGCGAGCCATGTCAGCCCCTCGGCCCAGGGCGCATCATCCCAGGGCAGATAGTCCGGCATGCGCAGCGTCAGCGCGGCCGCTTCGCCCCACTGCCGCCGCTCCACGGCATAGCGCGCGGGCATGGAGGCGAGGTGGAAGGCACTGATGAAGGACGGCTGGTAGTCCGTATGGGACAGCACCTCCTCTACCATGGCCTTCGCGCGCTCGTCCTCCCCCTGCTGCAGGAGGGCGTACAGGCCATAGTCCATCGCGTGGAGGTAATGCTGCGATACGGTGTCGCCTCCCAAACGGCGGAGCGCCGGTTCCATTCAATCACCTCCGGCCATTCGCCGAGGCGCACAAAGAGGTGCGTGGGCATGTGCTGCGCGTGCGGCACTTCCGGGGCAATGTCGCTGTAGCTTCTGACGATGTCCAAGGCATGGCCAGCGCGGCCGGTCGCGTCGGTGGCGTGGAGGGTGTAGTGCACGGCGCCCGGATGCGTCGGCTCCTGCTCGTAGACGCCGCGCAATACGCTCTCGGCCTCGTCGAACAGCGCCGCCCGGTTCTCCGTCACGGGGACCAGGGCAAGCCGCGAGAGCGCGTAGAGGGTTGCCACATCGGCGTCCTCAGGCGTGGCGCGATAGGCTCGTTCCATTGCCTCCCCCCACCGACGAATGCGCGTCCACCACTCCGCCGTGTCGGGCTCGCGGAAAAAGGCCTCGGTCGCCGCCACAAGATTGCGTTCGCGCTCGCTCGCCGGGAGATGGGCTTTTACCTCCTGGATCCCCCTCCAGCCGCGGTTCATCACCTCGGCACCCGGCCGGATCGCCCATAGGGGCTGGAACAACGTGGTGGCAACGCCCCAGTGCGCCATCACGCAGCCGGGGTCGTTTTCAACGATTCTCTCGAAACCCGCCTGCGCCAGCTCATAGGTCATGTGATGCAGGTAAGCCAAGGCCTGATCGAATGCCGCTCGGCTGGCCTCGGTGCAGGAGACCCCAAAGTCCACCGTGCCGAGGGCTTCGTCGGCGACCTCGATCGCCTGGTCACCGTCACCGTACATGGTCGCCTCATCCGCCCGGGCGTCCGGGGCGAGCACTGCCGCGCCCGCGAGCAGTAGTGAGGCGGAGAACACTATCGCGAAGTGACTGCGCCACCGCCGAGATGCGATAGATCCAAGCACACATCGCGCCCTTGGAGGCGCGGCACGGAGGGTTCGACTCATGGCACCCCCTTGTGGCCATGATCGGTCGATGGATTCTTAGTATAGCCCCGCGGCGCGGGCGGTGGTCGGCCGCTCCGTTGCCTCATCTGCGGCAACCGTCTCGCCCGCCACCACGTTTTCGAGAAGGTCGCCGGCAAGCATCAAACCCTGGGCATCAAGTGGACCAGCCGCGGTTCGACCGCGCCAACCAGCGCGCGGCGATGGCGAATGCCACCACGTAGCAGGCAGCCCCGGCCACCAGGGCCGCGCTCTGGCCAATATGGATGGAGAGCAGCGGCGCCAGCGACGCCCCCAGCACCGAGGTGAAGCCGTTGATGCCCCACGCCCAGGGAATCCAGCGCTCCTGCCCGGCGAGTTGGCGCAACGCCCAGGGGAAGGGGCGGCCCATGGCCCAGGCCAGGGGCAGCAACAAGGCGACCAGCAGCGCCACGCGCCCCGCCAATGGCGGGGTACTCAGGGCATGCACGGCCAAAAACGGCACCAGGACCAGCGCCAGACCCACGGCCACGGCGAGATAGATCCGCCCCAGACTGGCGCGGCTGGCGTCTGCCGGCGTCATGGCGCTGCCGATACCGGAGCCGATCAGGAAGGTGGCGAAGACCAGCGCCGCGGCCAGCACCGGCTCCCCCAGGTACAGAATCAGGCGCTGGAAGACCACCAGCTCCACGACGATGTAGCCCAGGCCGAGCGCGGTGAAATACCCAGCGACCGAGAGCCGACTGAAGGGGCGCTGGATCGCCGGTAACCGCCCCAGCGGTACCAGGACCAGCAGGAACGCCAACACGGCGACGACCACGGTGGTCACCACCGACAGGATCAGGGTCCAGTCGAGATAGCTCCAGCCGCGTCCGCCCAGTTCGCGGACCAGCCGCGGCGTCTCGCCCCAGGACAGGGAGCGCCATGGGTAAGGGCGGTCGAGCTCGGCCGGCGCGGCATGGAACAGGCGTGCCGCCGGCGGCAACGGTCGTTGCTCGAACAAGGCGCGGGCGATGTCGTGGAAAACGGGGGAGTCCAAGCGGTGATAACGATTGGCCTGCTCGCGGGCCAGGCCGGGCAACCAGGCGACGTCGAATCGCCACCGCTCGGCGAAGTCCCGCAGGGTGGCGATGTCCGCCTCGGCCAGTGGCCGCGGCGAGGCCAGGATCAGCAACGCCTGCATGCCACGCAGCACGGCCACGTGTTCGCCCGGCGCCGCCGCGCCCTGCCGATGCAGGGCACGCTCCAGCGTGGCCATCACGCGGGGGTAATAGCGGGGCGGGTCGTCAAGCGGCAGCGGAATGGCGAGCAGGCCGTCGGCCTCCAGCCGCGCCAGGGCGAGCGCCAGGCCGGCCACCGTGAGGACATAGTCCTCGGCGGCGGCATCGCCCTCCTCCCAGGCCGCGTCGAAGGCGATGATCGAATAGGGGCCGTCGGGGGCGGTGACCAGATGCCGCCAGGCGCCATCCTCGACCAGGGTGATACCGGCCTCGCTTGCGCCACGCGCCCGGGCGATCTCGAGCAGACGACCGTCGGCTTCCACCCAGGTGACCGCCCGGCCGCCGGCGGCGACCGGGGTCTGCCAAGCGCCGCTGCCCAGCACCAGTAGCCGCCCGTCGGGGCGCAATTGCCGGGGCAGCCCCGCCAGCGAAGCGCGCCTGTGCTCAGCTTCGACCGGCCACCGGCGCACCAGGGGCACCACCCGATCGCTGCCGACCACCGCCACGTCCACCGACGGCACGCTCTCGGTCCAGCCCAGGCTCAGGCCCGGTGCGTAGCGCAGGCTATCGGCCCGCAGCAGGGTAAGCCGGCCCGGCAGACCGGGGCGGACCGCCAGGGTTTCCACCCCGGGCAGCTCGCCTATCCGCGACAAGGCCTTGAAATCCGAGACGGCGGGTTCCGGCGGACGAACGGCGGCCATCAAGGCCAGCGCCAGGCCCAGGACACACGCCGCCCCCGCCCCCCGCTGCCCGCGAACCCACCCGATCACGCTCCCGAGGGCGAACAGCAGCACGGCGACCACCGCCAGCGCCATGGCCACCGGCACGGTCGCCAGCAGTAGCGCCGCCCCCAGGCTGCCAATGCCGCTGCCGAGCAGATTGGCGGCATACAGGGCTCGGGTACGCTCGGGCCAGCGCAGGAACACCTGGCCGATCGCCAGGCCGGCCCCATAGAAGGGCACGAACGCCGCGAGGTCCACCAGCAGCAGACGCACCAGCTCGCCCAGGTCCCAACCGGCGAACACCGGGCGCAACGTGACCCGGGACTGCACCACCAGCAGCAGCAGGAAACCGGCGCCGGTCACCCCCAGCCCGGTGAGAAACCAGCCATCGCCGCGGCTGAAGGGGTAGCGCCCGGCCAGGGCCAGGGTGGTGCCCGCCGTCCCCAGGCCCAGCAACGCCAGGGCAATGGCCAACCCGGCGAAGTGGTACCAGTGGCTGAACTCGAAAAGCCGCAGCAGCAGGACCTCAAGGGCCAGCAACGCCGCGGAGACGCCGGCCACGGCCACCAGGTCGAGTCGCCCCGGTGTCTCCCGCGCCACCATCAGTGGCCACCGGTCAGCGGCACGAAACGCACCGACGCCAGGTTGCGGGTGCTCACCTCACCGTCGGCATGCTTCTCCACCAGCAGCAGGTTCTGGATCCAGCCGGCACGTCCTACCGGGATCACCATGCGCCCGCCGGGACGCAGCTGGGCCACCAACGGCGGAGGGGTGTGGGATGCCGCGGCCGTGACGACGATGGCATCGAACGGCGCGCGTGCCGCGTAGCCGTGGTAACCGTCGCCGTGCAGCACGGTGATATTGCGATAGCCCATCCGCTGGAGACGTTCGGCGGCGCTATCGGCCAACTCACGGATGATCTCGATCGTGACCACCTCACCGACGATCTCGGCGAGGATCGCCGCCTGGTAGCCGGAGCCCGTACCGACCTCCAGCACGCGATCATCGGCGCCCAGTTCCAGTACCTCGGTCATGTAGGCGACGGTGTAGGGCTGGGAGATCGTCTGGCCGTGGCCGATCGGCTGGGGCTTATCCCCATAGGCGCTTCGCGCCGACACCATCGGCGCGAAGCGGTGCCGGGGCAGGCGTCGCATGGCCGCGAGCACGGCCTCGTCGGCCACCCCTCGGCCCTCGATCTGGTCGCGTACCATCGCCGTCCTGAGCTCGACGAACTCATCGTCGTCGAAAGCCGGACGTGGCGGGGCCTGCTCCGGAGGGGAAGCCTGCAGGAGCACCGTGACCTCCTGCGCGGCAGCCGGCACACAGGCAACCAGGGCCGCCAGCAGCGCGGCGCGAATCCAGCCGGCTTGCGAAGATGCCTGGACCATCGCCGGCTCCCCTTTCGGCCCCTGGAATCCCAAGGATAGGCCACGATCGACGACGACAGCTACGGCAGGTCCCGCTCGACCGAGCGCTCGAGGATCCCCCGCCTCCCCGAGACCTTCCCGATCAAGTGGCTTTGATAGGCGTGACGCAGCGCTTGCGCCCCCCCCCAGTGACCAGACAACGCCAACGGTCAATCGTAAGCCGGTGAATCCATCTACCGCAGTTATGCCCAGTTCGGGATTATGCGCAGCTGCGCATAAGCGCCGTTACTGGCTATTCTGCTGGAGCGAGATCGGTGCCGAGCATGTCGGTATCCTGCAGAGCCTGCTGACCACCTGCCGGCTGCAGGGGGTGGCCCCCTACACCTACCTGGTCGACGTGCTGCAGCGCATCGCCAGCCCTCCGGCGTCGTGTGCTGAAGAGTTGACGCCGCGCCGCTGGAAAGCGCTGTTCGCCGATAACCCGCTCCGGTCAGACATCGAAGGGGAAGTCCAGACGCTCTGGAATGACCGCACACAGAAGGCCAGCCAGGTCCACGAACTCCTGCCTCAGAACTGGCGGCACAACGCCTGATCACTGACAATCGGTGATGGCCGAGCGCTTACTTTTGAAAAGGAATCTTACCCATGCAAATGCCCACGAACGACTTCAAGCAACGGCTGCTGGCCGGTGAGGTCATGACCGGGATCTGGCTGGGGCTGGCGAGTCCCTATGTCGCAGAGTTGGCTGCTACCGCCGGCTTTGACTGGCTGCTACTGGATGGCGAGCATGCCCCTAATGACTTGCAGAGTCTCTTGGGCCAATTACAGGCTGTCGCTCCATACGATAGTCAGCCGGTGGTTCGACCGCCTTATGGTGACCCGGTGCTGATCAAGCAGTATTTGGACATCGGTGTGCAGAATCTTCTCATCCCTATGGTGGAGAGTGCCGAACAAGCTGCCGCCCTGGTTGCTGCAACGCGTTACCCGCCCGAGGGGATTCGGGGTATGGGCAGCATGCTGGCACGTGCGTCGCGATGGGGGCAGATAGAGAATTATTTGGAGAAAGCGGATAACGAAGTATGCCTGATCCTGCAGGTGGAGAGCCCCAGTGCCCTCGCAGAGATCGAAGCGATCGCGGCTGTGGAGGGGGTCGATGGCATCTTCATCGGTCCTGCGGACCTGTCGGCTGCCATGGGCTACCGGTGCCAGCCTGGGCACCCGGAGGTGGTGCACGCCATCGAATCGGCTATTGTCCGGATCCGAGCGGCCGGCAAAGCGGCAGGTATCATCACCCTGGATGAGCAAGCGGCACGCGGCTACCTGGACGCGGGCTGCACCTTCGTCGGCGTGGGTGTGGATGCTCTGCTACTGACTGATGCTATGCGCAAGCTGGCCGCACGGTTTCGTCCCTCCTGACCATGGCAGGTGTTGTCCGTCGAGACGCTCAGCGGCCGGCCAGGTCTCGCATCAGCTCGCGTATGCCGTAGGTCCAGGGCGGGAGCTGATCACTTCTGCCGACGTTGTTGACCAGCGCTCCAAGGGTTGGTGTCGAGATTGTGACGATGTCACCGAGGTGGTGCGTAAAGCCTTGTCCTTCGCCACTGCGATCCTTGATGGGGGAGAACATGGTGCCGAGATAGAGCATGAAACCGTCGGGATACTGGTGGTGGGTGCCCACGGTCTGCTTCACCAGGTCCAGGGGGTCACGGCTGATTTCGGCCATGTCGCTCTCGCCCTCCAGTCGGAAGCCATCGTCTTGCCCCTCGATGCGCAACGAGACCTGCGCCCGGCGTACGTCATCGATACCGAAGCCGTCGTCGAACAGCCGGATGAAGGGGCCAATGGAGCTTGATGCATTGTTGTCCTTGGCCTTGCCGAGCAGAAGTGCGCTTCGCCCCTCGATGTCGCGCAGGTTGACGTCATTGCCGAGCGTCGCGCCTTTGACGTTGCCATGGCTGTCAACAGCCAGGACGATCTCCGGTTCGGGGTTGTTCCACCGCGATGCCGGGTGAAGACCCACGCTGGCCCCGAAGCCCACGGAAGAGAGCGGCTGTGCCTTTGTGAATACCTCGGCGTCTGGACCAATTCCCACTTCCATGTACTGTGACCAGCCGCCACGGCTCTGAAGCTCTCGCTTGAGCGCCATCGCCTCTTCAGAACCCGGCACGATGCGAGACAGGTTGCTACCGATAAGCGCCTGAAGTTCGGCGCGCAGCTCGTTGGCCCTTGTCGCGTCGCCGCCGGCCTGTTCCTCGATGACCCGCTCCAGCAGACTCACCGCGAAAGTGACGCCACATGCCTTCACCGCTTGGACATCGCAGGGTGCCAGCAGAAAGGGCGGACGCTGGGGCGTGGATAATGAGTTTTCCAACAGGCTTTCTACGGACCCCAGCGATGCGCCCTCAGTATTCCGCAGGGTGCTCTCCACATCGGCATGATCCAGCAGATCGGCCATCGTGGGACCAAGGTGAGTGACATCAAGGGCCTCACCGTCACGGATCACGAAGAGTACCGGCCCGGGGCGTGGTGACTCGCACCAGGCGCGGCCTACCAGCAAGGCGCGATCAAGGTCCTTTGGCAGATAATTATGGGAATTGGAAAAGGTCATGGAGCCTCCTGGGTCAGGTCGCTGGCATCTGGCCAGCGCTCAACTATCATGTTATTGGTGTAGTGATGTATGACAGGTATGCCAATGGCTTCACTCTAGTCCATGGCGTGGCCCCAGGTCGATAGCCTGATGCCAAGAGAGGAGCCCCCACCTCAACCGACAAGAACGGGAGACGGCAATGCTGGAGGAATGGAAAGGTAAGCGAGTACTGGTGACCGGCGCGAGCCGAGGTATCGGGGCTGCCGTGGCCAGACGGCTCGGTGCCCTTGGGGCTCATGTGGCGGTGCATTACCACGCCAGTGCCGAGGGCGCTGAAGCCGTGGCCGAGGCGATCCGCGAAACGCACGGCGAAGCCTTTACGGTGAAGGGTGATATCAGTCGTTCAGCCGAAGCGACTCGCTTGGTCGACGAGGCCGCCGAGCGGCTTGGCGGGCTGGACCTGCTGATCAACAACGCCGGCGATATGCTTGGCCGGGTAACGCTGGAGGAAATGGACGATACACAGTATGACCGCGTGATGGATCTCAACGCCCGGTCGGTGGTGATGGCCAGCCGAGCCGCGTTGCCCTATTTCCGTCGTGCCGGTCGCGGCAACATCATTCATACCACCTCCATCGCCGCGCGCAATGGTGGGGGCCTGGGGGCCGGGCTCTATGCTTCGGCCAAGGGCTTCGTCAGCACCTTGACGCGCAACATGGCCAAGGAGCTCGCCGGGGAGAGTATCCGGGTAAACGGCGTGGCTCCCGGAACCATCGCCACCGACTTCCATGAACGCCACTCCAACGACAACCACATTGCCGCGGCTCGAGCCTCGATCCCCATGGGGCGACTGGGCAGTGCTGAGGAGTGTGTTGGCGCCTATGTATTTCTGGGCACCGAGAGCATGAGCGGTTATGTCACCGGCCAGGTAATCGAAGTCAATGGCGGGCAGTTGATGCCATGAATCGTTCATCGCACACCTACGGCATCGCCATCACCATGGGAGATCCGGCCGGTATCGGGCCGGAGATCATCTGTCGTGCCCTGGCGGCCATGTCTCATGACGATCGGGCCAGCACCATGGTCGTCGGTCACCCGGCGATCTACCGTCGCGCTGCGTCTACCATCGGCGCCGAGCTCACCTTCGTTCCACTCGACCAGAAAACCCAGGACGACGACAGCGTGGCAGTCGCCGTGGTCGAGGCGCCGGAGGGTGTCGAGATCCCCGATGGCCGTATCAGTGCCGGTGGTGGAGACATGGCCTTTCGTTGCGTCCGGACAGCCGTGGAGCTGGTGCAAGCCGGACGTGCGCGGGTGATCGTCACCGCGCCGCTCAACAAGGCCGCGCTGCATGAGGCTGGCCATCATTATGATGGCCACACTGGCATGCTGGCGTCGCTGACCGGCGCCCCCTCATCGTTCATGCTGCTGGCCTCCGAGACGCTGTCGACCCTGCATGTTTCCACACACGTGTCGCTGCGCGGCGCCATCGAGAGGGTCACCGCGTCGCGCATCATCGAGACAGTGGAAGCCGGTCAAGCGCACCTGGCCGCCATGGGGGCAGCCCGGCCGCGCATCGCCGTGGCAGGGCTCAACCCCCACTGCGGCGAAGGCGGTATCTTCGGCGATGAGGACGACCGCATCATTGCCCCGGCAGTCAGGGCCCTGCGAGATCGAGGCTATGACGTCCAGGGGCCCATCTCTGCCGATACCGTCTTCTATCGGGCTCACCGCGGCGAGTTCGACCTGGTGGTGGCCCAGTATCACGATCAGGGTCACATCCCGGTCAAGCTGATTGCTTTCGACACCACGGTGAATGTCAGCCTTGGCCTACCTGTTCAGCGCACGTCGGTAGATCATGGTACCGCCTTCGACATCGCCTGGCAGGGCAGGGCGGATGCCACCAACATGGGCGCCGCCATCGCCTATGCGCGCCGCCTGGCGGCAGGCAAAGATGAGGCGTCAGTGTCATGAGTCAGCGCATGACCGGCTGCCGCGTGATGACCAAGGCAGGTGGCTTCGGAGCGCCGGACCTTCTACAACACCTGCACCGCACCTTCCACTAAAGGCGAATACCGATAGGTCTGCTTCCTGGTTGCGCGGGGCTGCGGGAAGGGCTAGCTTGAAGTCGGTGGTATGATACGTATACAGACATACGCTCAGGTAAGCGCACGAGTGCCATCGAACCGATCATGGATGCGCCACCGTTCCAGCCACAAGCAGAACAAACTCAAAGGTTGTGAGGAGTACAAGATGAGCGATAAGCCCCAACGCCAGTTCACGCTGTCCCGGGTGATGACTGCCCTCCTAATCGCCGGCGGCATCAGCCTGGCCGGTGCCGCCCAGGCCGAGGAGCTGAACTTCGCCCACGTCTACGAGACATCGGAGCCCTACCACGAATGGGCCCTGTGGGCGGCAGAGCAGATCGAGGAGCGCACTGACGGTCGCTACTCCATTACCGTGCACCCGGCCTCATCGCTGGGCAAGGAAGCGGATATCAACGAGGGCTTGCAGCTGGGGACCGTAGACCTGATCTACACTGGCAACCAGTTCGCCGGTCGCTTCTATGGTCCGATCGGCATCGCGGGAGCGCCCTACATGTTCCGCGACTTCGACCACTGGCAGGCCTATGCCGACAGCGACCTCTTCAAAGAAATCGCCCAAGGCTACCAGGATGCCACCGGCAACGTGCCCCTGGCCATGAACTATTATGGTCGGCGCCACGCCACCTCCAACAAGCCGATCAATACCCCCGCGGACATGCAGGATCTGAAGATCCGCACGCCCAACGCGCCGATGTACATGATGTTCCCCGAGGCGGTCGGCGCGAACCCCACCCCCATCGCCTTCGCCGAGGTCTATCTGGCGCTGCAGCAGGGTGTGGTTGATGCTCAGGAAAATCCGCTTCCCACCATCAAGGCCAAGGCCTTCCACGAGGTTCAGGACTACATCAACCTGACCGGCCATATTACAGATTCGCTGATCACCATTGCCGGTGGGCCGCTGTGGAACCGCCTCTCCGAGGAGGATCGAGATATCTTCCGCGAGGTCTACGCAGAGGCCGGCGAGCGCATTACCCAGGATATCCTGCAGTCCGAGGAGGATCTGGTTGCCTGGTTCGAGGAGCAGGGCACCACGGTGAATGAGGTCGACATCACGCCCTTCCGCGAGGCCACGATCCCTGCCCACAACAGCGACGCGGCCACCTGGGATCAAGAGACCTACGACCGCCTCCAGGCCATCGGCCTGTAACCCTCCCCTTCCATCTCGGACGTCGCATCACCCCGGTGTCGGGGGTGATGCGCGGGAGTCTGACATGAACCAATCGGACCGAGACGAGGCGCCCGCCTTCGACTTTCTCGAGGAGGATTCCTTTGATAAACGGGATCATGGCCTCGAGGACTACCTGACCCTGGGGATCTTCTGGCTACTGGCACTGGACGTCTTTCTTCAGTTCTTCACCCGCTACGTGCTGGGTAACTCCATCGCCTGGACCGAAGAGATGGCCCGTTACCTGCTGGTGATGGTGGGTTTCATGGGCGGCACCATGGCGGTGCGCAAAGGGTCCCATATCGCCGTTGAGTTCTTCTATCGCTACATGCCGTCCTGGATGGCACGTATGGCCTCGACGCTGGTGGACCTGGTCAACATCGCCTTCTTTTCCGCCATGGTGTGGATCACCTTCAAACTGGCCGGTCGCACCTCGGCATTGATGACGTCCGTGGATATACCCAAGAGCTACCTCTACTACATCGTGATGCTGGGGTTCGTGCTGATGCTGGCGCGCGCCGTCCAGGTGGCCATCCGCCATTGGCGCAGCGGAACCAGCGAGCTGCTGGATTCACAGTGATAACGTCGACCGAGAGAGCCTGTCCATGTCCAATACCCTGATCCTGAGGCGGCACGGTGCCCTGGTGCCGCCGTTGGTCGCTGCACTCGCCATCCTCGGCTGCATCGTCCTGGCAGTCACCGAGCAATATCTGCTGTTCCTCTTCGCCGCTCTTTTCACCATGCTGGTGCTCGGCGTGCCCATCGCCGTCAGCCTCGCGGGTTCCTGCCTGATCTATGTGTTGTTGACCGGGCGCGTGCCCGACGTGGTGGTCGTGCACCGCATGATTAACGGCATCGACAGCTTCCCTTTACTAGCGATTCCCTTCTTCATCCTTGCCGGCAACCTGATGAATAACGGCGGTATCACCACGCGTATCTTCGACTTCGCCAAGGCGTTGATGGGGTGGATGCGCGGTGGCCTGGGCCACGTCAATGTCGGTGCCAGCATCGTCTTCTCGGGAATGTCCGGTGCTGCCGTGGCCGATGCCGGTGGCCTGGGTACCATCGAGATCAAGGCGATGCGAGATGCGGGCTACGACCAGGAATTTGCAGTGGGCATCACCGCGGCGTCCTCCACTATCGGCCCCATTATCCCGCCCAGCCTGCCCATGGTGATTTATGGCGTCATGGCTTCAGTCTCGGTGGGCCAGCTGTTCGTGGCCGGCTTGATCCCTGGACTGCTGATGGGGCTCGTGTTGATGCTGATGATATTCTTCCTGGCAAGGCGTCGCGGTTATCAGCGCGATGCGGCGTTCTCGGTGCCGGTGCTGTGGGAGACGTTCAAGCGTGCCTTCTTCTCCCTGCTCACTCCGGTGATCATCGTCGGCGGCATCATGACCGGCGCCTTTACTCCCACGGAAGCCGCCATAGCCGCAGTCGTCTACGCGCTCTTTCTCGGTGGTGTGGTCTATCGCAGTCTGACCTGGAAGCGCCTGCTCAAGGTCAGCATGGAGACCATTGAAACCACCGCCGTCATTCTGTTGATCGTGGCCGGCGCCTCGATCTTCGCCTGGATCCTGACCAGCAACCAGGTCACCCAGCACGTCATCGAGTTGCTCGGTCCCTTCGCTGACAACCCCGTCGCCACCCTGATCATCATCAACCTCGTGCTGATCATCGTCGGCTGCTTCATGGAGACCATCGCCGCTATCACCATTCTGGTGCCAGTACTGCTGCCACTGGCGGTGGCATCCGGGGTCGACCCGGTCCATTTCGGGGTGATCATGGTCCTCAACCTGATGATCGGACTGCTGACGCCGCCCGTGGGCATGGTGCTCTACGTGCTTTCGCGGGTGTCGAACATCTCCTTCGAGAAGTGCATGCGCGGGACCCTGCCGTTCCTGGTGCCGCTGGTGCTCGCCCTGCTGCTGGTGACCTTTGTCCCGGCGATCTCCATGTGGTTGCCGACCTTGATATACCGCTGATCATGAGGAAGACCGATCGATGAGTGACGCCTCCCAGGCATTTCGTGTGCCCCGAGATGAACTCGAGCGCTTCATGCTGGCGGTGCTGGCGCGCGCAGGAGCCGATGCCCTTTCGGCCGAGGCAGTGACCCGGGCACTGGTGACCGCTTCGCGCATGGGCACTGACAGCCACGGCTTGCGCCTGCTGCCCCACTATATCCATGCGCTCAAGGGCGGGCGCATCTCAGGAGCACCTGAGATGCACTTCGAGCGTCGCCTGCCCGCCACCGGCTACCTGGATGCCGGTGACGGTTTCGGACACCTGGCGGGCTACACCGCCATGGAGCATGCTGCGGCCATGGCCGACGAGGTGGGCGTGGGGGCTGTGGCGGTGGGGCGCTCCTCGCACTTCGGGGCGGCAGGTTGTTATGCCCTGGCCGCGGCCGAGCGCGGCCTTCTCGGCCTGGCGGTATGCAACTCCGACCCCTTCGTACTATTGCACCAGGGGAGCCGGCCCTTCCATGGCACCAATCCCATCGCCTTCGCCGCCCCGGTGGAGGGAGAGAACCCCTTTCTGCTCGATATGGCCACCAGCTCGATCCCTTGGAATCGGGTGCAGCAGTACGGAGCCATCGGTCGTGAGTTGCCGGACCAGGTGGCCGCCGATTCGGCGGGCGGGGTAACCCGTATCCCGGCGGAAGTGGCGGCGCTGCTGCCGTTAGGAGGTAGCGACTTCGGCTTCAAGGGGGCGGGGCTGGGTGGCATGGTGGAAGTGCTCAGCTCCACTCTCTCAGGCATGCTGCACGGTTTCCGCCTGCTGCCTATGGGCGGCCCCGACATGACAACACCGCGTGGGGTCGGCCACTTCTTCCTGGCGCTCCGGCCCGATGCCTTCGCACCGGGCGACCCCTTCCCCGAGGGCATGCGCCGCTATCTTGAGGACCTCCGAGCCCAACCGGGCCGGGGCAGCGCTCGGGTCATGGCGCCCGGGGACCGGGAGTGGGGCTGCCGGGCACGCCGCGACGCTGAGGGTATTCCGCTGGACAGCGCCAACCAACGCGCTTATGCCGAACTGGCCGAGACCCTGAATGTTCCGGCATTGCAGCCTGTTGTCTGAGCGGGGGGAGGGGCAAATGCAGTAACATGGCAGTCAAGCAGCGGGTCAACCAGGAGAACCAGCCCATGTCCCGATACCGGATCGAGCGCAAGACGCTCTCCGAACAGGTCGCCGAGCAGCTCGAGGCGGACATCCTCGAGGGACGGCTTGGCGAGAACGATCAACTGCCCTCCGAGCGAGAGTTGATGGAGCAGTTCGGCGTCGGCCGTCCGGCGGTGCGCGAGGCGTTGTTTTACTTGCAGCAGCTGGGCCTGATCGCCATTAACAGTGGTACCCGGGCACGAGTGATCCGGCCCACCGCCGAGGCGGTGATGGCGCGGCTCTCCGGGGTAACCCGCCAGCTGCTCTCCAAGCCCGACGGCCAGCAGTACTTTCAGGAGGCCCGGGCCTTGTTCGAGATATCCTTGGCCCGCTATGCGGCGCGCTACGCCGGGGAGGAGGACTTGGCTCGCCTGCGCGGCGCCCTGCAGGAGAATCATGACGCCGTAGGCGACGAGGCGCGCTTCAAGCGTTCCGATAACGACTTCCACGGTGTGCTGGCGAGCATCGCTCGCAACCCTATCTTCGATGCCATCCATGTGGCGCTCTCCGAGTGGCTTGACGATCGTCGCGCCCAGGTGCTTCAGCAGAAGGATGAGGACGAGGCGGCGCTGGCGGCCCACACCGAGATCGTCGAGGCCATCGAGTCCCGTGATCCTGATGCTGCCGAGGCGGCCATGCGGCGCCATCTGGACCGTCACTATGGCACCTACATGCGGCTCAAGAAGCGTCTCACTGCTGAGGAGTGAGTCCCCTATCTGCCACTAGCCGGAAGCTATCGCGAAGAAGGGCCCGCTGCATGAGCAGCGGGCCCTTTAGGCTGTGGGGTGTCGCTACAAGGAAACCCCTCGTTTCCAGGGAATGAAGTCGTGCTGCGCCAGCTTCAGCGCACGGGGCTGGTAGCGCCCCGAGGCGGCGTCGATGCACAGTCTCAGCAGCTGCTCTGCCAGCGCGTCGATGCTGGTCTCTCCGCGGATGATGGGGCCGGCGTCGAAGTCGATGACATCGCTCATGCGCTCGGCCAGCTCGCTGTTGCTGGAGATCTTGATGACCGGGGTGACCGGGTTGCCGGTGGGAGTGCCCAGCCCGGTGGTGAAGAGGATCAGGTTGGCACCGGAACCCGCAAGTGCCGTCGTGGACTCCACGTCATTACCTGGTGAGCAGAGCAGATTGAGGCCAGCCTTGGTGCGGGGTTCGGTGTAGTCAAGCACGTCCACCACTGGGCTGTCGCCACCCTTCTTGGCGGCGCCGGCGGATTTCATGGCATCGGTGATCAGTCCGTCTCGGATGTTCCCGGGGGATGGATTCATCGAGAAGTCGGCGCCTACCCGTGCGGCGTGCTGCTGGTAGGCCTCCATCAGGTTCTGGAAGCGGCTCGCCACGGTGTCGTCGGTACAGCGGGCGATCAGCTCGTGTTCCACGCCACACAGTTCAGGGAACTCGCTAAGAATGCCGCTGCCACCCAGCGCTACCAGGCGATCGACGACCGCGCCTACCAAGGGGTTGGCGGAGAGCCCGGAGAAGCCGTCGGAGCCGCCGCACTCCACGCCCAGGGTCAGCGCCGAGAGCGGCGCCGGGGCTCGCGTGACGTTGTTGGCCTCGGCCAGGCCGTCGAAGATGGTGGTCAGCGCCTCGCGGATCAGCGCCTCCTCGCTCTGGCTGGCCTGCTGCTCCAGGTAGTGCACCGGGCGCAGGCCGTCGGGATCGCGTTCGGCCACGGCGTCGCGCAGCATGCCGATTTGGGCCTTCTGACAGCCCAGGCTCAGGACCGTGGCGCCGGCCACGTTAGGGTGGCAGATGTAGCCTGCCAGCAGCTGGCACAGCGCTTCGGCATCGTCATCGGTACCGCCGCAGCCCAGGGTATGGGTGAGGAATCGCACCCCGTCGACGTTGGGGAAGAGCCGTTCACCGGGCGGCTCGGCCGGTGCGGCGCCGGCTGAACCGTGAAGCAGTTCGCGGGCCATGTGCTTGTAGTCGCGATAGGGGTCCTCGCCCAGAGCATCAGCCACGCACTGTCGCAGCACCTCGATGTTGCGGTTCTCGCAAAATACCAAGGGGACCACCAGCCAGGCATTGGCGGTGCCAACCTGACCATCGGGGCGGTGGAAGCCTTCGAAGGTGGCGTCGCGAAAGGCCGTGACATCAGGAGCCTGCCACTCACCGCGCCGCGCCTGGGGCTGGGTGGTGGCGGTGCCGTGCTCGGTGTTTTCGGTGGTGATGGCCGCGCCTTCAGGGATCGGTCGAGTAGCGCGACCCACAGTGACGCCGTACATGATCACTGCCTCGCCCGTGTCGAGCGGCCGGACGGTGAACTTGTGCTTGTGGCGGATCGCCTCATCCAGGCGCAGGGTGCGGCCATCATCGTCGATCTCGGTGCCGGCGGGCAGGTCCTTGAGGGCGACGCGCACGTTATCGGCGGCGTGCACGCGCAGGCTGGCCAGCTGGCCGCTGTCACTGGCGATGGTCTGGGGCATTGTCGGCCTCCGCTGAAACATATCCTGGGGAATCGAGCTCTATCATGGCCTTGATCACGCCGCTGTCCGGGGCGCACCAGGCGGGCATGTATTCGGGCAGGTCATCGAGCTCGGTGCGGTGGGTGATCATGGCGCTGGCCGGGAGGCGGCCCGCTTCCATCAGCCGGCATACCTCGTCGAAGTCCTCTCGGGTGGCGTTGCGGCTGGAGAGCAGGCTCATCTCCTTGCGGTGTAAGTCCGGATCGTGGAAGGTGATGTCCGCCTTGACGATGCTGACCAGCACGTAGCGGCCGGCGTGGCCGACCAGGTCGAAGCCCTGCTGCATGGCGGCGGGGTTGCCGGTGGCGTCGAAGACGGCGTCGGCCAGCTCGCCGTCGCTGATGGCTTCCAGTGCCGCGATGACGTCCTCCTCGACGGGATTCAAAGTGTCCGTGATACCGAGCCGATCGCGGCAGAAGGCCAGGCGCTCGGGGTTGGTGTCGACCACCACCACTCTGGCTCTTCGCTCGCGGGCAAGCTGCGCTACGCCCATGCCGATGGGGCCGGCGCCGGCCACCACGGCGAGTTCACCCTCGGTGAGCCCGCTGCGGCGCACCGCGTGGGCGCCGATGGCCTGGCACTCGACCAGGGCCAGCTGGTCCAGAGGCAGGGTCTCGGAGGTCACGAGCTGCTCTACGGGCACCGCCAGGCTATCGCACATGCCCCCGTCGCGATGCACACCGATCACCTGCATGTGCCGGCAACAGTTGGTACGGCCCTGGCGACAGGCCCGGCAGTCTCCGCAGTGCAGGTAAGGAATCACGTAAGCGTTTCGGCCTATCAGCGCCGGGTCGACCTGGTCGCCCACCGCGACGATCTCGCCGGCCAGTTCGTGGCCGAGTACCCGCGGATACTGGAAGTAGGGCTGGTTGCCACCGAAGGCGTGGATATCGGTGCCGCACACCCCGACCCGGCGGATGCGCAGCAGGGCCTCGCCGGCCCCGCATGACGGGGCGGCGCGCTCCTCGAGGATTAGCCGGCCGGGTTCCTGGCAGACGACAGTTCGCATGACGGCCTCCGGATCAGCGGCTGGGTTCAGCGACGACGGCCTGATACTGCTCGCCGAGCCCCTCGATGCCCAGGCGCATGTGCTGGCCGGGTTTCAGGTAGGTCGGCGGCTGCTGGCCCATGCCCACTCCCGGCGGTGTGCCGGTCGAGATGACATCACCCGGCTGCAGGCTCATGAAGCGACTCAGATAACTGATCAGGAAGGGGATCTGGTAGACCATGGTGCGGGTATTGCCATCCTGGTAGCGCTGGCCGTCTACTTCCAGCCAGAGATCGAGGGCGTGGGGGTCTGTAATCTCGTCCGGGGTCACCAGCCAGGGGCCCAGGGGGCCGAAGGTGTCGCACCCCTTGCCCTTGTCCCAGCTGCCGCTGCGCTCGAGCTGGAACTCGCGCTCGGAAACGTCATTGACCACGCAGTAGCCGGCAACGTGGTCCATGGCCTCGGCCTCGCTCACGTAGCGGGCCTCCTTGCCGATCACCACGCCGAGCTCCACTTCCCAGTCGGTCTTGGTGGAGTCACGGGGGATGGTGACATCGTCGTTGGGACCGCAGATGGCGCTCGTCCATTTGTTGAAGACCACCGGCTCCGGCGGCACCTCGGCGCCGGTCTCGGCGGCGTGATCAGAGTAATTGAGGCCGATGCAGATGAACTTGCCGACGCGTCCCACGCAGGGACCGAGTTGGGTGCCGGCCGGGACTTCAGGCAGGCGCGAGGGGTCGAGCTCGGCCAGTCGGGCCAGGGTCTCGCGGTCCAGATGCCGGCCGTCGAGGTCGGGCAGATGGGCCGACAGGTCGCGGATCACGCCGCCGGCGTCGAGCAGGCCGGGTTTCTCGTGGCCCCGGGGGCCAAAGCGCAGCAGTTTCATGGGGTCTCCTTGCAATTCAGATCAGCCAGCCGCCGTCGATGACTTGGGCGGTGCCGGTGGTGTAGGCGGACACGTCCGCGGCGAGATAGGTGGCCAGGGCGGCGATCTCTTCCGGGGTGCCCAGCCGCCCCAGCGGCTGGCGGGCGAGGAAGTCAGCCTGTACCTCGGCCTCCGGTCGTCCTTGCTGGTGGGCCTGGTCGCGGATGCGCTGGCGCAGCGAGGGGGAATCCACGGTGCCGGGGCAGATGGCGTTGCAACGGATGCCCCGGTTGATGAAGTCGGCGGCGATCGACTTGGTCAATCCGATCACCGCAGCTTTGGTAGTGCCGTAAGCGCAGCGGTCAGGAACGCCTTTGAGGCTCGAAGCTACCGAGGCCATGTTGATGATGCTGCCACCGCCATGGTCGATCATGGCTGGAAGCAGTGCTCGGGTCAGGCGTGCCATCGCGGTGACGTTGAGGGCCAGTGATAGCTCCCAGTCGGCATCCGAGCCTGTGAGTAGGGTGCCACCGGCCACGTAGCCGGCGCAGTTGAAGAGCACATCCAGGGGTGGCAACTCAGCTGCTAGAGCTTCAATGGACGCAGCGTCGAGCACATCAAGGCGACGTGTCTCGATGCCAGGAGTCGCCTCCAGCTCGCGTAGCTTCCCGGTGTCGATGTCGGTGGCGATGACCCGTGCGCCCTCCGCGGCGAAGTGCAGAGCAGTGGCGCGGCCGATGCCCTGGCCAGCGGCGGTGATCAGGGCCGTCTTGTCCTTCAATCGCATGGTGCGGGCTTCCTGAGATTGTGTCGGTTGTTGGGGAAGGGCCAAGGTGCGTTACTGGTATGACAGGATGCTAGCCTGATAGTAGGTCAGAGTATGGCCTAGTCGCCCAGTAGTTGCCAACATGCGCCAGGGCCTCCGCTCTCCTTCCTGGCTGAAGCTGCAGAAAAAAGGCGGCCCGAAGGCCGCCGAAGGGTTCCAACCGCTTGCAAATTCCAGGGATTACTCCCGCTTGCCGAGGGTGTCGACGATGGTGCGGAAGCGTACGCCACGAAACTCCTCCAGATATGCCGGGCGGAGAAGGGCAGGTCGAAGGCCGGCAGAATGTCACCCATCACCTCGGCGAGCAGGATCTCGCTGTCGACCAGGGTGCCGTCGGAGTCGAAGAGCAGGCAGAGCGGTTCCCCTGTTTTCTCTGGCATAGCACCCACATCCGCCCGCCACTCCATCCGGTGACATGACCATCAGCGACATCAACGTCGACGCGGCCCTGAACGGGTCCGGCAGCAGCTCAAGGAATACCGCACGGTCTCACCGTCCTTGCGCGCGGCCATCGACGTGCTGCGTTTTCTCGAGGATTCCGCCGCGCCCTTCACCAACAACCAGGGGTAGCGCGACCTGCGGATGACCAAGGTCCAACAGAAGATCTCGGGCTGTTTTCGATCCTGGGAGGGCGCCGAGATCTTTTGCCGGATGCGCAGCTTCCTCTCGACCGCGGTCAAGCAGGGCCTGGCGGCGCACCGGCATTGGAGCAACTGTTTGCCGGCGAGGTGCCTGCCTTCATGCGACAGGACGACCTGGATCAGGCGGCGTGAGCTGAATAGTTACAATGCATATACACTGCGTTCCAGTCAGCGCGCGGTTACACCATTGGAGCTGGTCACAACGTGGCCACAGGATGATCACAGACATAGAAAAGGGCCTACGACAGTGTCGTAGGCCCTTGAATTCGTGGCGCGCCCGGCAGGACTTGAACCTGCGACCCTCGGCTTCGGAGGCCGATACTCTATCCAGCTGAGCTACGGGCGCTTGTTGCTCGAGACGCGGCGTCATCGAGCGGTCCACATCCTACCCGGCTCCCCCACTCCTGTCCAGCCAGAGCCCCGCGGTATCCAGGGCCATGCTGCCAAAGACGTTGGCCGCGGCATTTTCCAGCCGAATGCGTTGCCGGTATACTGTCGCTCATTGTGCGCGTCAGGGCGTCCCTCGGCTGTCGTGTTGCCGTTAGCGACGTCGCCACGGGCAGATTCGATTACAGGACCGTCAAGAGGTGGAGAGAGTGAAATCCAGCAAGCTGATCATCGGGGCCCTGGCCGCCCTGGGCCTGACCGCAGGCATGGCCTCCGCCCAGGCCGAGGAAGACCGTGACGCCATCGCCGAGCGGCTCAAGCCGGTGGGCCAGCTGTGCCTGCAGGGCGAGGATTGCGGTACGGCATCCGCGGCCGGCAGCGATGGCGGCGGAGACAACGGCTCATCGAATGGTGCCGACGGCGAATCCATCTACGGCAGCGTCTGTGCCGCCTGTCACGACTCCGGCGCCGCCGGCGCCCCGGTGCGTGGCGACGAGGCCGCCTGGAGCGACCGGACCGGCCAGGGCTTCGAGACCCTGCTGGATCACGCCATCAACGGCATCGGCGCCATGCCGGCCAAGGGTGGCAACCCCAACCTCTCCGACGAGGAAGTCCAGGCCGCTCTCGCCCATCTGGTCGAGCCGGTGATGGAGGTCCCCGACCTGGGTGGCGATGAAGCAGCGGCCGAGGAAGAGGCACCGGTCGCCGCCGAAGAAGAGATCGCCGCCGCGGAAGAGGATGCCTCAGCCGATGACGCCGCCACCGAAGAGGACGCCGCTGCCGACAGCGGCCTCGACGGCGAGGCGCTCTATGCCAGCGCCCCCTGCGCCGCCTGTCACGCCAGTGGTGCCGCCGGCGCGCCGGTGGTGGGCGATGCCGAGGCCTGGGCACCGCGTCTCGACAAGGGCATCGAGGCCCTGTACGAGAGCGCCATCAACGGTATCGGCGCCATGCCGCCCAAGGGCGGCGCCACCCTCCCCGATGAGGAGGTCAAGGCCATCGTCGATTACATGGTGAGCCAGGCCCAGTAAGGCCGGCCAGCATAGCGATGCGACGAGCGGGGGCGCCAAGCGGCGCCCCCGCTCGTTTTGGCACAGGGCGGGCTTGGCCCGTAGCCGGAATCATCCCAACAGCGAGCGAATCCCTGCCAGCGCATCCTGGCCCCGGGCCTGCTTCTTTTCCGGGTCCTCCTTGTCGGCGCGCCCTTCCCAGTCGAGGTCACCCTCCGGCAGTTCGTCGAGGAAACGGCTCGGCACGCAGTCCATCAGCTCGCCATAGGCCTTGCGCTGGCGCGCCAGCGTCAGGGTCAGGGTGCGCCGCGCCCGGGTGATGCCCACATAGGCCAGGCGCCGCTCCTCCTCCACGGTGCCGGCCTCCACGGCGTTGCGGTGAGGCAGCAGATCCTCCTCGAGCCCCATCAGGTAGACATGGGGAAACTCCAGCCCCTTGGAGGCGTGCATGGTGAGCAGCTGCACCCGGTCGGAGTCGTCCTCCTCGGCCTGCTGCTCGAGGATGTCGCGTAGCACCAGCCGCGAGATGGCCGCCTCGACGCCGTCGGTCTCGGTCTCCGTGCTGGCCGTGTCCTCGGGGTCACGGTTCATGGACTTCTCCAGCTGGTCGATCAGGATCCAGACATTGGCCATGCGCCGCTCGGCGATGGTCGGGGCGCTGGCGTTCTGGTAGAGCCAGGCCTCGTAGTCCATCTCGCGCAGCATGTCGCGGATGGCGGCGATGGCATCGCCCTGGTCCATGCGCCGGCGCACCCCGTCGATGAAGTGGGTGAAGCGCCCCAGCCGCTCGACGGCACGGATCGGCAACTGCTGCTCCAGGCCCAGCTCGTGGCAGGCGGCGAACAGCGAGATCCCGCGATCGGTGGCGTAGTTGGCCAGCTTCTCCAGGGTGCCGGGGCCGACCTCGCGGCGCGGCACGTTGACGATGCGCAAAAAGGCGTTGTCGTCGGCCGGGTTGATCAGCAGCCGCAGGTAGGCCATGGCGTCCTTGATCTCGTTGCGCGAGAAGAAGGAGGTGCCGCCGGAGAGCTTGTAGGGGATCTGGTAGTGCTGCAGCTTGAGCTCGAGCAGCCGGGCCTGGAAGTTGCCGCGGTAGAGCACCGCGAAGTCGCGCCACTCGGCCCGCTCCTTGATGCGCCGGGTGAGGATCTCGCTGGCCACCCGCTCCGCCTCGGCCTCCTCATGGCGGTTGACCACCACGCGGATCGCCGCCCCCTCGCCCATCTCCGACCACAGGGTCTTCTCGTAGACGTGGGGGTTGTTACTGATCAGGGTGTTGGCGGCGCGCAGGATGGTGCCGGTGGAGCGGTAGTTCTGCTCCAGCTTGATGACATTGAGCCGCGGGAAGTCCTCGCCCAGGGTAACGAGGTTCTCGGGCCGGGCGCCGCGCCAGGCATAGATCGACTGGTCGTCGTCGCCGACCACGGTGAAAGTCTTCCGCTCGCCCATCAGCAGCTGGACCAACTGGTACTGGCTGACGTTGGTGTCCTGGTACTCGTCCACCAGCATGTAGTGGATCTTGCGCCGCCAGCGGGCGAGCGCCTCCGGGTCGTCGCGCAGCAATACCACCGGCAGCAGGATCAGGTCGTCGAAGTCGACGGCATTGTAGGCCTTGAGGTGGCGACCATAGGCCTCGAAGACCCGGGCCGCGTACTGTTCGTCGTCGTCCGCGGCATGGGAGAGCGCCTGGCCGGGCAGGATCAGGTCGTTCTTCCACTGGGAGATCTGGTGCTGGACCCGATTGATCTGGTCGGCGTCGACCTGGGCATCCTTGTTCATCAGGTCGCGCAGCAGCGCCTTGGCATCCTCCGGGTCGAACAGCGAGAAGCCGGGCTTGTAGCCCAGCGCCTTGAGCTCGGCGCGAATGATGTTGAGGCCCAGGGTATGGAAGGTCGAGACGGTCAGGCCATGCCCCTCGCGCCCCTTGAGCATCTGCCCCACGCGCTCCTTCATCTCGCGGGCGGCCTTGTTGGTGAAGGTCACGGCGGCGATGCGACGCGCGCTCATGCCGCACTCCTGCACCAGGTAGGCGATCTTGGTGGTGATCACGCTGGTCTTGCCGGAGCCGGCCCCGGCCAGCACCAGGCAGGGGCCATCGATGTAGCGCACCGCCTCCTGCTGGCGGGGGTTCAACTTGGCCAGGCGCTGCTTGATCGACATCGCTTACTCCTTCAGGGTGCCGAGGTTCCCGGGCTGCACCGGGCTGGCCCCGGGCAGGCCCGCCCCCCTGAACCCCAGCTGGCGCCAGGCCTCGAAGACGACCACCGCACAGGCGTTGGCGAGGTTCAGGCTGCGGCTCTCGGGCAGCATGGGGATGCGCAGGCGCCGCTCGGCGGGCAGGGCGTCGAGCATCGCCTGGGGCAGGCCGCGGGTCTCGGGTCCGAACACCAGGGCATCGCCCTCGCGATAGGCCGGCTCATGATAGCCGGTCCGCCCCCGGGTCGATACGGCGAAGACCCGCTCGGGCGCCACGGCGTCGAGAAAGGCGCGCCAGTCGGCGTGCACCCGGACACGCGCCCACTCGTGGTAGTCGAGCCCGGCACGGCGCAGGCGCCGGTCGTCGAGTTCGAAGCCCAGCGGCTCGATCAGGTGCAGGTGGAAGCCGGTATTGGCACACAGCCGGATCAGGTTGCCGGTGTTGGGGGCGATCTCCGGCTGGTAGAGGACGATATCGAGCATCGGGCTCCTGCAGGGTGGCCTTCAACGCAGTCGGGCCCCACCCGGGGCCCGACGCTGATGGCACGGGGGCGGTTACTCAGAAAGAGAGACGAACACCGAGCAGCGGGCCGCTGTCCAGGGTGCGCGAACCGCCGCGGTCGTCGTCGAAATCGGCGCGCAGGGCCCGGTAGCCGACATAGCCGTCGACGTTGGGGGTGAAGGCATAGCGGGCCCGCACGCCCAGCTCGTAGCCGTCGTTCAGGTCGCGGGTACTGACCGCGCTCGGGGTGTAGAAGCCGTAGCCCCCCAGCGACAGCGCCGGCATGGCCGGCACATAGGCATAGCCGTAACCGCCGAGGCCCAGGCCGCCGCCGTCGCCATGGTCGGTGTCGAACTGGGTCCAGCGGGCACCCACGCCGATGTCGTAGTCGGCGTTGCGCTCCACGCCGAGCAGCTGGGCATGGAAGGCCGTGGCATCGCCACGGTCGTCGCTGTCGATCACGCCCCCACCCAGGGCGATGCCGTCGACAAGCTCGCCGGTTGCCTCGAACTGCACGGCATCCTGGCTGAGGTTCAGGTCCAGGCTGGCGGTCTGGGCCTGGGCAAGGGCCGCGGTGCCCAGCAGCGCTGCCCCGGCGATGATGGTGATGGCCCGTCTCATGTCACTCTCCTGTCCGCCCCGTGGGCGTGACTGCTGTGCATCGGGTCAGTCAGCCTGCACGCCGTAGCGCGCGCGATAGTCACGAATGGCCGCCGCATGACCCTGGAGTGCATCGCCTGCATGCTGTTCAAGATAGGCCAGGACCATGTCCAGCGTCACTATACTGATCACCGGCATGCCGTAGCTGGCCTCGACCTCCTGGATGGCGCTCATCGCTCCGTTGCCGCGCTCCTGGCGGTCCAGGGCGATGACCACGCCGGCGGCCCGTGCCCCTGCGGCCTCGATCAGCCCCATCACCTCGCGAATGGCGGTGCCGGCGGTGATGACGTCGTCGATGATCAGGACGCGGCCGTCGAGCTCGGCGCCGACGATGCTGCCGCCCTCGCCATGGGCCTTGGCCTCCTTGCGGTTGAAGGCGTAGGGCAGGTCACGATCATGGTGATCGGCCAGGGCCACGGCGGTGGTAGCCGCCAGCGGAATCCCCTTGTAGGCGGGGCCGAAGAGCACGTCGACCGCCAGGCCGCTGTCGGCGATGGCCCGGGCATAGAAGCGCCCCAGCCTGGCCAGGGCCCGGCCGGTGCGGAACAGCCCGGCATTGAAGAAGTAGGGGCTGACCCGGCCCGACTTCAGGGTGAACTCGCCGAAGCGCAGCACCCCCTGCTCGATGGCGAACTCGATGAACTCTCGCTGGTAGGCTTGCAACTCGCCGTTCTGCTGCCTGGACACGCCGGAATTCTCCACCTCGGCCTCTCTATATCATGTTCATGGGCAAAGGCCATTTACCCAAACGTCGAAACGTCGGGTATCATACACGCGCGACGCAAAAGGGACCATGTATGAAAATCGCCACCATCAATGTCAACGGCATCCGGGAGGCGGTCGGTCGGGGCTTTCTCGACTGGCTGGCCGACCAGGATGCCGATGTCGTCTGCGTACAGAACCTCAAGGCCAAGAGCTTCGAGCTGGACGACAGTATCCTCTACCCGGAAGGCTACGAGGGCTACTTCCTCGACGCCGAGCAGGACGGCTTCTCCGGCGTCGGGCTCTACTGCCGCAAGATTCCCAAGGCCATCATGTACGGCCTGGGCTTCCCGCAGTGCGACCATGAAGGCCGCTTCCTGCAAGCCGATTACGACCGCTTCAGCATCGCCAGCTTCCTGATGCCCGACGGCAGCGACCCGACCGCCAAGCAGACCTTCATGGCCCAGTACCAGGAGTACCTGGCCAAGATGGCCCGCAAGCGTCGGGAATACATCATCTGCGGCACCTGGCACATCGCCCACAAGACCATCGACCTGGCCAACTGGGCGGACAACCAGACCACTCCCGGCTTCAAGCCCGAGGAGCGCGCCTGGATGGACCAGGTATTCGGCCCCACCGGCTTCATCGATACCTTCCGCGAGATCAACCGCGACGCCGGGGAGTACACCTGGTGGCCGGCCCTGGATCAGGACCAGCCACGCTCGCGCCAGGAAGGCTGGCGCATCGACTACCAGGTGGTGGGCCCCAACTTCCGCCGCCACGTGATCGATGCCTGGATCGATACCGACGCCACCTTCTCCGAGTTCGCCCCGTTGATCGTCGAGTACGACCTGACGCTCTGATCGCGCCCCTTCGTCGCCGCTCCGGCTCCGGCCGGAAGGCAGCACGCCGGCCCCGGGGCCGGCGTGCTGCGTTTGGAATGCGTCTCAGCCGCGGATTCCCAGGGCCTCGCGCTGGTGAGCGAACAGCTCGGCCCCGGCCCGTTCGGCCAGGTCGAGCATGGCGTCGAGGTCCGTGCGGGAGAAGGTGCCCGCCTCGGCGGTGCCCTGCACCTCGATCATCCCGCCGCTCTCGGCCATCACCACGTTCATGTCGGTGTCGGCGCCGCTGTCCTCGGGGTAGTCGAGGTCCACCACCGGCACGCCCTGGAAGATGCCCACCGAGACCGAGCTGACCAGTTGCTTGAAGGGGTCGCCCTTGAGCTTCTTCTCGCGTTGCAGGTAGCGGATGGCGTCGATCAGCGCCACGCAGCCACCGGTGATCGCGGCGGTGCGGGTGCCCCCATCGGCCTGGATCACGTCGCAATCCACGGTGATGGTGAACTCGCCGAGCTTCTTGAGGTTCACCGCCGCCCGCAGCGAGCGCCCGATCAGCCGCTGGATCTCCAGGGTACGACCGCCCTGCTTGCCGCGGGCCGCCTCGCGTCCGCCGCGGGTATGGGTGGCGCGGGGCAGCATGCCGTACTCGGCGGTGACCCAGCCCTGTCCCTTGCCGCGCAGCCAGCGCGGCACCCCGGCCTCGACGCTGGCGTTGCACAGCACCCGGGTGTCACCGAACTCCACCAGCACCGACCCCTCGGCATGGCGGGTATAGTCACGGGTCAGGCGGATCTCGCGGGGCTGGTCGGGCTGTCGTCCACTGGGGCGCATAGAACCTCTCGTCTTTCGGTTGGGCATCATGGCCGCGTCGGCCTGGGGGCCGCCATTCTACACCCTTAATCGGGTACACTGGTGCCCCACCGCCGCGACGCATCAGGAGTACCCATGGCTCACAGCATGACCGCCTTTACCCGCCTGGGCCGGGAAGCCGAGTGGGGCAGCCTGCAGCTGGAGCTGCGCTCGGTGAACCAGCGCTACCTGGACCCCCACTTCCGCCTGCCGGAGTGCCTGCGCGACCTGGAGCCGGTGTTCCGCGAGGCGCTGCGCTCGCGCCTGGCCCGCGGCAAGGTGGAGTGCACCCTGCGCTTCGAGCCGGCCAGCGACGCGGCGACCCTGGCCGTCAGCCGCGAACGGCTCGAGGCCCTGGCCGCGGCCCTGGCCGAGGTGCGCGGCGTGGTGAGCGACGCCCCCATGCCCGATGCCCTGGCCCTGCTCGACCACCCCGGCGTGCTCGATGCCCGGGGCCCGGACCTCGAGACCGTCAAGGCCGAGGCCACCGCGCTGTTCGAGGCCGCGCTCGACGACCTGGTCGCCGGCCGCGCCCGCGAGGGCGACAAGCTCGCCGGCCTGATTCGCGAGCGGCTGGCGGCGGTAAACGCCCAGGTGGCCGAGGTACGTCGGCTGATGCCGGAGATCCTCGAGCGCCAGCGCGCCCAGCTGCTGGAGCGCCTCGAGGTGGTCAAGGCCGACCTCGAGCCCCAGCGGCTCGAGGCCGAGCTGGTGCTGCTGGCCCAGAAGGCCGACGTCGACGAGGAGCTCGACCGCCTGGCGACCCATGTCGCCGAGGTCGAGCGTCAGCTGGGCCAGAAGGGCCCGGTGGGGCGGCGACTCGACTTCCTGATGCAGGAGCTCAACCGCGAGGCCAACACCCTCTCCTCCAAGGCGGTGGTCGCCAGCACCACCCGCTGCGCCGTGGAGCTGAAGGTGCTGATCGAGCAGATGCGCGAGCAGATCCAGAACATCGAGTAAGACGGCGAATGACGGTGAAGCGTCCAGGGCTCCCCTTCGTGACCGGAACGGTCACCCGACACCTGCTGCAACGGCTGGCCTGGGCCGCCCTCTGCCTGGCCCTGGCGCCTGGGCAGTGCCTGGCCCAGGCCGGCGACAGCGTCCCTCAAGTCGTCGTCGGGGGAGATCACTACCACCCGCCCTACGAGTTCCTCGACGAGGACGGCCAGCCCACCGGCTACAACGTGGAGTTGACCCGGGCCATCGCCGAGGTGATGGGCATCGAGGTGCAGATCGAACTGGGCGTCTGGAGCGACATGCGCCGCCGCCTGGTAAGCGGCGAGATCGACATCCTCCAGGGCATGTCCTACTCCGAGGAACGCGCTGAGCAGTTCGACTTCGCCCCACCCCACGCCATCGTGCATCAATCGATCTTCGCCCGCCGCGGCGACCCGGCCGTGGAGGTGGAGGGATTGAGGGGCAAGGAGGTGATCGTCCAGCGCGGCGACATCATGCACGACTACCTGGTCGAGCACGACGTGGGCGCACGGCTGATCACCACGGATACCCATGCCGATGCCCTGCGCCTGCTGGCCTCGGGTCAGCATGACTATGCCCTGGTCGCCAACCTGCCGGCGCTCTACCTGGGCCGGGAGCTGGGGCTGACCAACATCGTGCCGGTGGCCAGGCCCTTCTCGTTGCGCTACGGCTACGCGGTGAAACGAGGCGATTCGAACCTGCTCGCCCAGTTCAGCGAGGGGCTGGCCATCCTGAAGAACACCGGGCGCCACCAGGCGATCTACGACAAGTGGCTGGGGCCCCTGGAGGCCCCGGACGGCATTCCCTGGAAGAAGATCGGCCAGGTCGGCGCGGCGGCCTCCGCGGCCCTGCTGTTGATCCTGGGCGGTATCGTGGTCTGGAACCGGATGCTCAAGCGACAGGTCGCCAGCCGCACCGAGGAGCTGCGCCTGCACCAGCAGCAACTGATCCAGGCCGACAAGATGACGTCTCTCGGCATTCTCGTGTCCGGCGTCGCCCACGAGATCAACAACCCCAGCAGCCTGTTGCTGCTCAACCTGCCGGTACTGCGCGATGCCTATGCCGACGCCCAGCCGATTCTCGAAGCGCACTACCGCACCCATGGCGACTTCACGCTCGGCGGCCTCGAGTATTCACGCATGCGCGACGAGATCCCGTACATGCTCGACGACATGCTGGAGGGCACCAAGCGCATCAGGCGCATCGTCGGGGATCTCAAGGACTTCGCTCGGCAAGGCAGCCCGGGCCAGGCAGAAGCGCTGGACCTCAACGAGGTCGTGGGCACCGCCATTCGTCTGGTCGACACCTCGATTCGCAAGGCCACCCGGTGCTTCGCCACGCACTATGCGGAAGACCTGCCCGCCATCGAAGGCAATGCCCAGCGCATCGAGCAGGTGGTGATCAACCTGGTGCTGAATGCCTGCCAGGCCCTGGATGACATGGAGCAGGCCATCGTCCTGACCACCCGCCACGATCGCGACAGGCGCTGCGTGCTCCTCGAGGTGAGCGACCAGGGCCGGGGCATCGACCCCGAGTCGATGAACCTGCTGACCGACCCGTTCTTCACCACCCGGCGCGAATGCGGCGGCACCGGACTGGGCCTCTCCGTCTCCGCCGGTATCGTGCGTGAGCACCACGGCACCCTGACCTTCGCGTCGAGCCCGGGAGAGGGCACCACCGTCACCCTTGCCCTGCCGGTACCGCCGCAACCGCCCCCCGCCGAGGCGCCGTCACCCCCGGCGCCGGGCTGAAACGGCGCAAGAGCGCCGTACGAGAAGCCACGCACTCCTGGACTGTAGGTGGAAAGCGTCCGATGACGAAGAATCTCTACCCCTCCTTTGGCCTGCTGCTCGTCGATGACGAGCCCTCCTTCCTGCGCAGCCTGAGCATCGCGCTGGAGCGCTCGGGCGGCATCACCAACATCCACCGCTGCCAGGACAGCCGGGAGGTCTTGACGCTACTGGAACGCGAGAACATCGGCCTGGTGACCCTCGACCTGACCATGCCCCACCTCTCGGGCGAGCAGCTGTTGGCCCGCATCGTCGAGGAACATCCGGATGTCGGCGTGATCGTGATCAGCGGCCTGAACCAGGTGGAAACGGCCGTGAACTGCATCAAGCAGGGTGCCTTCGACTACTTCGTCAAGACCGACGAGGAAGACCGGCTGCTCGAGGGCATCAAGCGCGCCATTCGCCTGCAGGAGCTGCGCCAGGAGAACCAGGAACTGCGCAAGCGCTTCCTCAACGATACCCTGGAGCACCCCGAGGCCTTCGCCCACATCGTCACCGCCGACAAGGGCATGCGCTCGGTTTTCCAGTACCTGGAGTCGGTGGCGCCAACCAGCCAGCCGATCCTGATCGGTGGCGAGAGCGGCGTGGGCAAGGAACTGATCGCCCGCGCCGCCCATGACCTGAGCGGCCGCGCGGGGCCCCTGGTGTGCGTCAACGTCGCGGGGCTGGATGACAACGTCTTCGCCGACACCCTGTTCGGCCACCAGCGCGGCGCCTTCACCGGCGCCGACCAGCCACGCGCCGGGATGATCGAGCAGGCCGCCGGCGGCACGCTGTTCCTCGACGAGATCGGCGATCTCAGCCGGGCCTCCCAGGTCAAGCTGCTGCGCCTGCTCCAGGAGGGGGATTACTACCCGCTCGGCAGCGATCGTCCCAAGCGCCTGCGGGCGCGGGTCGTGGTGGCGACCCACCAGGACCTGGACGAGAAACAGCGCCAGGGCGAGTTTCGCAAGGACCTCTACTACCGGCTGCGCACGCACCAGGTCCAGGTACCGCCCCTGCGACAACGCAAGCAGGACATCCCGCTGCTGCTGGCGCATTTCCTCGCCGAAGCGGCCGACGAGCTCGGCAAGAGCAAGCCGACCTTCCCGGCGGAACTGCCCGTGCTGCTCTCCACCTACTCCTTTCCCGGCAATGTCCGCGAACTGCGCGCGATGGCCTTCGATGCCATGAGCGTGCACCGCTCCAGGACCCTGTCCATGGAGGTCTTCAAGCGCGCCATGCAGCGCACGGACGACACGCCGCTGCCCAGCCCTGTCGCCCGGCACGCCGCATTCGCGCCCGACGAACCCCTGCCGACACTGCATGCGGTCGCCGACCTGCTGGTCGACGAAGCGATGAAGCGCGCCGAGGGCAACCAGTCCATCGCCTCGCGCCTGCTGGGTATCTCCCAGCCGGCGCTGAGCAAGCGGCTGAAGAAGATGCGCGATGCCGAGCCGGACGACTAGGCAGCCGCCAACCCCTATAACCGGCGCCATACCCATAACCCTGGTTATAACCTGGCGTATCATGCTGTATTACTTGGCTTTTCCATGCCTGATGCAGGCACCTGCCAGCCCACGGTTATACCCCTTCGTCTCGCCCCGGCCAGCAGGCCATCGCCAATAGCCTTTCCATAACAACGGGTTAAATCTTTTCGGCCGGATGGCACGCCATTTGCGTTGTATCTGTCGGCTCGTGACGACCCACGGGCCCCGGAAAGCCCGGCAACGACAGAGACGATTAACAACCACGGCGACGGCCAACACGGCCGCTGCGCACCTTTCCATGCCAACAACAACCACCGGTGGAGATTCATCATGCTGGATGTCATCAACGATATACTCTGGGGCAAGATACTGATCGTGCTGCTGATCGCGGTCGGTATCGGCTTCACCCTCGCCTCCCGCTTCGTCCAGTTCCGCTACTTCGGTCGCATGTTCCGGATCCTGAGTGCCAGCCAGGCGTTCAGACGGGACAAGCACGGCCACCTGAGTTCCTTCCAGGCCCTGCTGCTGTCCGTGGCCGGCCGTGTCGGCGGCGGCAATATCGCCGGGGTGGCGGTCGCCATCACCCTCGGCGGCCCCGGCGCCATCTTCTGGATGTGGGTGGTCGGCCTGATGGGCATGGCCACCAGCTACCTGGAATGCACCCTCGCCCAGACCTACAAGACGGCCGAACCCAATGGCACCTACCGGGGCGGCCCGGCGTACTACATCGCCCGCGGACTGGGCAGCAACTGGAAGTGGCTCGCGAGCCTCTATTCGGTGCTGCTGCTGGTCACCTTCGGCTTCGGCTTCACCGCCCTGCAGTCCTATGCCGTCGCCACCTCGGTGGACGATGCCTTCGGCGTGCCGGTGCTCTTCACCGGGGTCGCCATGGCCATTATCGTCGGCCTGATCATCTTCGGTGGCGTCAAGCGGATCGCCCGGGTGACGGAAGTCCTGGTGCCGGTGATGGCGGTCGGCTACCTGCTGGTCGCCATCGTGGTGCTGGCCCTGAACGTCACCCGTATCCCCGAGGTGATCATGCTGATCGTCAACAGCGCCTTCGGGCTCGAGCAGGCGATCGGCGGCGGCATCGGCGCGGCCATCATGATGGGCGTCAAGCGCGGCCTGTTCTCCAACGAGGCGGGGCTGGGCAGCGCGCCGAACGTGGCGGCGGTCGCCTACGTGCCGCACCCGGCCAACCAGGGCATCGTGCAGGCCTTCTCGGTGTTCATCGATACCCTGATCATCTGCTCGGCCACGGCCTTCACCATCCTGCTCAGCGGTATCTACGACCCGGCCACCACCGCCGATATCGGCGGCGTGGCGCTGACCCAGGCCGCGCTCGCCGACCACGTGGGCGAATGGGGGCGCAGCTTCGTCAGCATCGCCCTGCTGCTGTTCGGTTTCAGTACCATCCTCTACAACTACTACCTGGGGGAGAACAGCCTCAACTTCTTCAGCCGCCAGAACGTGACGCTGTTCAATGGCTTCCGTGTCGCCATCATCGCGCTCTGCGCCTGGGGCGCCACCACCGACCTGGGCACGGTGTTCGGCTTCGCCGACGTGACCATGGGCTTTCTGGCACTGGCCAACCTCATCGCCCTGATCATGCTGTTCAAGCCCGGCCTCAGGGTCATGCGCGACTTCGACGCGCAGATCGCCGCCGGCGCCGAACAGCCCATCTTCGATGCCAGCAAGTTCACCGACCTGGATATCGACCCGGCCGCCTGGGACATCGAGCCCGAGGACCTGCAGTCGCGGCAGCGGGCGGCGGCGGCCAGCCCCTCGTCCAGCTAGACCTCAACCGGCCCGGCCATGGCCGGGCCCCCTCTCGTCCCTGTCAGGGGTCACTGCAACGCATGAATACCTGCACGAAACGCGCTTCGACCCGAGGCCTGGCGTCATGCTGACGATGCAGTCATGGGTGGAGGAGATAGACCGACGCGCGCGGGAGACACTGGGGCAGGGCCGCGTCGCCGATTACATACCGGCGCTCGCGGAGCAGGATGCCAACCGGTTCGGCATCGCGATCTGCACCACCGACGGGGCGCAGTACACGGCTGGCGATGCGCAGGAGCCGTTCTCCATCCAGAGCCTGTCGAAGGTGTTCCTGCTGACCCTGGCCCTGCGTGCGCACGGGGAAGCGCTGTGGGAACGGGTTGGCCTCAACCCCTCGGGGATGCCGTTCAACTCCCTGGCGCAGCTGGAAGCGGAGCGCGGCAGGCCCCGAAACCCCTTCATCAACGCCGGCGCCATCGTGGTCGCCGACCACCTGGTCAGCGCCTTCGCCACCCCCTCGAAGCATATCCAGGACATCGCCAGGACGCTGTCCGGCAACCCCTCGATCCTGATCGACAGGCACGTGCTGGCATCGGAATGGCAGCACCGCTCCCGAAATGCCGCCATGGCCTACCTGATGAAGGCATTCGGCAATATCGACAACGATGTCGACGCCGTCCTCGACGCCTATTTCGCCTGCTGCTCGCTACGCATGAGCTGCCTCGACCTCGCCGTCGCCATGAACTACCTCGCCGCCGACGGCCACGCCCTGGCGACCGGCAAGTCGTTCATCACACCGGACCTGGCGCGCCGAATCAATTCGATCATGTTCACCTGCGGCATGTACGATGCCGCGGGCGACTTCGCCTACCGCGTGGGCCTGCCGGCCAAGAGCGGCGTCGGTGGCGGCATCGTCGCCATCGTGCCTGGCCGGCTGTCGGTCTGCGCCTGGTCCCCGGCCCTCGACGCGAACGGCAACTCGGTAGCCGCCCAGCATGCCCTCGAGCTGCTCACCGACAAGCTGGGAGTCCGGAGCGCCGATATCGCCCCAGCCGGAATGGGGGGCGGCGCCAGGTAGAAGCCGGGGGGCATTGTGCGATAATGTACGCCCTTCCTCGAAGCGGCTCGATCGGACGCATGCCCATGGCCCAAGGTACACTCTTCATCGTTTCCGCCCCCTCCGGTGCCGGCAAGACCAGCCTGGTGCGCGAACTGGTCGAGAGCCTCGACGGCATCCAGGTATCGGTCTCGCACACCACCCGCGAGCGCCGGCCCGGCGAGGTGGACGGCGTCAACTACCACTTCGTCGACGTGCCGGGCTTCGAGGCGATGATCGAGCGGGGCGAGTTCTTCGAGTATGCCCGGGTGTTCGACAACTACTACGGCACCTCCCGCCCGGCGGTGGAAGCCATGCTGGGCGCCGGCCAGGACGTCATCCTGGAGATCGACTGGCAGGGCGCCCGCCAGGTGCGCAGCCAGCTGCCCGAGGCCGTCTCGATCTTCATCCTGCCGCCCTCCCGCAGCGAGCTGGAGCACCGCCTGGCCAACCGTGGCACCGACGAGCACGCGGTGATCGCCCGGCGCATGCGCGAGGCGATCAAGGAGATGTCGCACCACGACGAGTACGACTACCTGGTGATCAACGACGACTTCACCACCGCCCTGCGCGAGCTCCAGTCGCTGGTCATCGCCCGCCGCCTGACCCTGGAGAAGATCCGCGAGCGTCACGGCCCGCTGCTCGCGGCACTTTTATCCTGACCTCCAGCCGCAGGCGCTTGTCATAACCCCAGCCGCAGGCGCTTATCCTGAAACCCCCGCCGCGGCGCTTGTCAGGGGAACCGGGGGTCGAGTAACCTATTGGGTCTATCCATTGGTGGAATCCTGGCCCGCGACCGCCCTCACCGCGGGTCCGGCGCCGATTCCCCACCAGCATTCAGGAAGGCATCCATGGCGCGAGTCACAGTCGAAGATTGTCTGGAAAACGTCGAAAACCGCTTCAAGCTGGTGATGATCTCCACCCAGCGTGCCCGCCAGCTGGCCCGCGGCTCCCGCGACGCCCTGCTGCCCTGGGAGAACGACAAGGCCACCGTGATGGCTCTGCGCGAGATCGCCGAAGGCCTGATCGACGAGAACGTGCTCGACGAACCGGTCGAGGCGCCGGTGCGCATCCGCCGCGAACCCGAGCCGGGTCTCGCCGCCGAGGAGTGATCCCGGCCTCACTTCGCAGGGCTCTCACGCAGGATTCAGGGCGCGCCGCATGTTCACCATCGATGACCTGGCCGACCGACTCGGCGGCTACCTCCCCCCGGACGAGATCCAGCAGGTCAAGCGTGCCTTCTACTACGCCGAGCAGGCCCACGACGGCCAGCGGCGGCGCTCGGGCGAGCCCTACGTCACGCATCCGCTGGCCGTGGCGAACATTCTCGCCAACATGCACATGGACCATCAGAGCCTGATGGCCGCCATGCTGCACGACGTGATCGAGGACACCGGGGTCGGCAAGGAGGCCCTGGCCGAGCAGTTCGGCAAGCCGGTGGCGGAACTGGTCGACGGCGTCTCCAAGCTGACCCAGATCACCTTCGAGGACAAGGCGGTCGCCCAGGCCGAGAACTTCCAGAAGATGGTGCTGGCGATGTCCCGGGACATCCGGGTGATCATCGTCAAGCTCGCCGACCGCCTGCACAACATGCGCACCCTGGGCGCCCTGCGGCCCGAGAAAAAGCGCCGCATCGCCCGCGAGACGCTCGAGATCTACGCCCGCGTCGCCAGCCGGCTGGGCATCAACACCATCCGGGTCGAGCTCGAGGACCTCTCCTTCCAGGCCCTGCACCCGATGCGCGCCGAGCGCATCAAGCGCGCCGTTTCCAGCGCCCGCGGCAACCGCCGCTCGGCGATCCGCCAGATTCAGAATGCCCTGCAGACGAGCCTCGACGACGAGGGGTTGCCCGGCACCGTGGTCGGCCGCCAGAAACACCTGCTGTCGATCTACAAGAAGATGCGCGACCAGCGCAAGCCGTTCGCCGAGATCATGGACGTCTTCGGCTTCCGCATCATCACCAACGACGTCGACAGCTGCTACCGTATCCTCGGCGTGGTGCACAACCTCTACAAGCCGGTGCCGGGCCGCTTCAAGGACTATATCGCCATCCCCAAGGCCAACGGCTACCAGAGCCTGCACACCACCCTGTTCGGTTCGAGCGGCATGCCCATCGAGGTGCAGATCCGCACCCGCGAGATGGAGGCGATGGCCAACAACGGCATCGCCGCCCACTGGCTCTACAAGGCCGGCCAGACCGAGCATCCCATCGCCGAGGGCAGCCATGCCCGGGCCCGGGCCTGGGTCAAGGGGCTGCTGGAGATGCAGCGCCACGCCGGGGATTCGCTCGAGTTCATCGAGCACGTCAAGAACGACCTCTTCCCCGACGACATCTATGTCTTCACGCCCAAGGGCGACATCATGGAGCTGCCCCAGGGCGCCACGGTGATCGACTTCGCCTACAGCGTGCATACCGATATCGGCAACAGCTGCATCGCCTGCCGCATCGACCGCCACCTGGCACCGCTCTCCACCCGGCTCGAGAGCGGCCAGACCCTGGAGATCATCACCGCCCCCGGGGCCAAGCCCAACCTGGCCTGGCTCAATTTCGTGATCACCGCCAAGGCACGCTCGGCGATCCGCCATGCCCTGAAGCACCAGCAGCAGACCGAGGCGGTGCAGCTCGGCCGGCGCCTGCTCAACAAGTCCCTGGCCGACTTCGAGACCAGCCTGGAGGAGCTGCCCGACGGCCCGCTCCGCACCCTGCTGGCCGAGCTCACGCTGAAGAACGAGGACTCCCTGCTGGAGTCCATCGGCCTGGGCACCCGGGTCGCCCATGTGGTGGCACGCCGGCTGATCGACCTGCAGCATGGCGATGCGCGCGCGACGGCGGATCGCCAGGGCCGGCCCCACGGCCCCATCGTGATCAGCGGTGCCGAGGGCATGGTGATCAAGTTCGCCCGCTGCTGCCATCCGCTGCCCGGCGACCCGGTGATCGGCCATCTCTCGGTGGGCAAGGGGATCGTGGTGCATCGCACCGAGTGCCGCAATCTCGGCGAGCTGAAGAGCGACCCGGACAAGCTGTTCGCCCTGGAGTGGTCCGACGAGGTCGACGAGGACTTCCCCGTCGCGTTGCGGCTGGAAGTGGAGAGCCGCCGCGGCCTGGTGGCCGAACTCGCCGGCCTGGCCACCGACGCCGGGGCCAACATCGAGCGCATCGGCATCGAGGAGCGTGACGCCCGGCTGTCGATCGTTCACCTGACCCTGGCGGTGCACGACCGCGTCCATCTGGCCAGGATCATCAAGCGCCTGCGCAACCTGTCCCACATCGGCAGGATCTCGCGCGTCGGCAACTGACTCATTCCCTGGGGAGCCGCGCGCCGGGGACACGGCGGGCGGGTTCCTGTTCTTCAACGATCCTTATCGAACGTCAACGCGGAGCATCCCATGAGCAACAAGGCCGTGATCAATACCGACAAGGCGCCTGCCGCCATCGGCCCCTACTCCCAGGCCATCAAGGCCGGCAACACCGTCTACCTCTCCGGCCAGATCCCGCTGGACCCGGCCACCATGACGATCGTCTCCGACGACTTCGAGGCCCAGGCCCGCCAGGTCTTCGCCAACCTCAAGGCCGTCTGCGAGGAGGCCGCCGGGTCGCTCGGCGAGATCGTCAAGATCAACCTCTACCTGGTGGACCTGGACAACTTCGCCATCGTCAACCGGGTGATGGAGGAGTTCTTCAGCGCCCCCTTCCCGGCTCGCGCCGCCATGGGGGTGAAGGCGCTGCCCAAGGGCAGCCAGGTGGAAGCCGAGGCGGTGATGGTCATCGGCGACTAGAAGGTGGCTGACCCTCGCTCGCCAATTTTCGCAACAGACCAGCGTTGAAATGATGCGGTTGTTCTTCGGCCTGTGGCCCGATGAGGCACTGCGCCACGAGCTGGCCACGCTGGCGCGGCAGGTGCAGGGCACGTGCGGCGGGCGCCGCCCGCGCGACGAGGCCCTGCACCTGACCCTGGCGTTTCTCGGCGATGTCTCCCCGGCGCGGGCCTCGCGCCTGATCACCTTGACCCGACACTTCGACTGTCCGACCGGTCAGTGGACGCTGGACCATCTTGGCTACTTCAGGCGTGGCGGCATTCTGTGGCTGGGCAGTCAGTCACCGGCCCCGGGCCTGGAAGTCCTGTACCAGACCCTCTGGAAAGAGCTGACGGTATGCGGTTTCACGCCCCCGAGGCGCCCGTTCCTGCCCCATGTCACCCTGCTGCGTAAGGCGCTCCACCCCCCCGCGACTACATGCCTAAGCACGTCCCTTGAATGGCGCTTTAATCAGCTGGCACTGATACACTCGGTGCCCCAGCAGCGGGGGGGGTGCTACGCTACCCTCGCTCGAACGGCCTTGCCAAAGGAGTCAACATGAACGTCTCCCCACTCCCCGCCCTCACCCTCGCCGTTGCTCTCGCGCTCTTGTCACTGATCATGACCACCGATGCCTATGCGGACCCGAGTCTTGAGCTCGGGTCCACCAGTGTCAGCACCCCGGCGCTGAGAGTCACCCTCGACCGCGATTACGACCTCAGCCACTGGCACCCGCAACTCAGCCTGCGCCTGGCCACCGGCGTGCTATTACTTCCCGGCGACGACGAAGACGATAATGCGGCCTGGGTGCTGACCCCGGCGTTCCGCTATACCTTCGCCGGAGAGCGCTCGATATTTGTCGAGGGGAGCGTCGGTGCCGGACTGTTTCTCAATACCCGAGTCGAGTCGCGCGAGCTGTCCACCGCCTTCCAGTTCGAGTCACGCATTGCCACCGGGGTGAAGTTGGGCAAGGGGGGCGAGCTGGGCATCAGTGCCGTGCATTACTCCAATGCCCACATCAAGCCGCCCAACAACGGGTTAGAAGCTTATTCGGTCACCTATCGCCACCCTTGGTAGGCAGCACAGTCAAGCCTTCAGGTGTTGCAGAAAGCCACTCTCCTTGAGCACCTGGGCATAGCCCTCGCGGTAGCTCGGGTAGCGGAAGACGTAGCCGCTCTCCAGCAGGCGGGCGTTGTCGCAGCGCTTGCTGGCCCGGCGGCGCAGCGGCGACTGGATGGTCTCGGTGGCCTCGACCTTGAGCTGCCTGGCCAGCCAGGTCATCACCTCGTGTAACGGCGCCGGCTCGCAGTCACTGGCGAGATAGAGCTCATGGAGCGGCTCGCCGGCCAGCGCCAGGCCGATCAGGTGCGCCAGCACGCCGGCGCAGTCATCGCGGTGGATGCGGTTGGTATACATGGCCGGGCTGGCGGGCGCGATACGCCCCTCGCTCACCTGGCGAATCAGCCGGTCGCGACCGGGGCCATAGATGCCCGAGAAGCGCACCACCGTGCCCGGCAGCTGGTGATCGATCAGGGCCTGCTCGGCCTCGCGCATCAACTGGCCGGAGAAGCCCGATGGCGCCGTGGGGCTGGCTTCATCGACCTTCTCGCCGTCCTGCTGGGCGTAGACGCTGGTGGAGGAGACGAAGAAGACATGACGTGGCCGCTTGCCGCGGCCGGCGTATTCGGCCAGCACCGCCTTGAGGCCGCCCGGATAGGCCGCCCGATAGGCCTCCTCGTCGAAGTGATCGGCGCTGACCACATAGACCAGCACGTCGGCATCCGGGAGCTCGGCCAGGCGGGGGGCGTCGCCCAGGTCCGCGGACACGGCTTCGAGGCCACTGCCTTCCAGGGCCGCCGTGTTGCGCCGTACGCCGATCACCCGCTGGCCTGCCCGCTGCAGCCGTTGTCCCAGGGCCATGCCGATATCGCCACAGCCCAGAATGAGAGTCGTCTTCTTCACCTTTCCCTCGCCCCCTGATAAAAAGTCCCTATTGGCATTATTCTGTCCCTGTGCATCGCGCCCCCGTGCGTCGGGGCAACACCCGTATCGAGAGGATGCCTACCGGCACCAAGATGACTCTAACAGAACTTCGCTACATCGTAACCCTGGCCCAGGAACGCCACTTCGGGCGCGCCGCAGAGCACTGTTTCGTTTCCCAGCCGACCCTGTCGGTGGCGGTCAAGAAGCTCGAGGAAGAGCTGGGCGTGGCGCTGTTCGAGCGGTCGAAGTCAACCGTGCAGGTCACCCCGCTGGGCGAGAAGATCGTCGAGCAGGCCCAGCGCGTGCTCGAACAGAGCAGCGTGATCAAGGAACTGGCCACGGCCGGCCGCGACCAGCTGGCCAGCCCGCTGCGCATCGGCGCCATCTATACCATCGGGCCCTACCTGTTCCCGCACCTGGTGCCGGCACTGGCCGCCGGCGCCCCGCAGATGCCGCTCTACATCGAGGAGGGCTTCACCGGCAACCTGAGGCGCAAGCTGAGAAACGGCGAGCTCGATGCCATCATCATCGCCCTGCCCTTCACCGAGACCGACGTGGTCACCAAGGCGCTCTACGAGGAGGAGTTCGAGGTGCTGATCCCGGCCGACCATCCCTGGGCCGTGCGGGAGAGCATCGACAAGGAGGCCCTGCTCGAGGAACGCCTGCTGCTGCTGGGCGAGGGCCACTGCTTCCGCGACCAGATCCTCGAGGCCTGCCCGGCCATCAGCCACAAGCTCAACAGCCCCAGCAATACCCTCACCGCCGAAGGCGGCTCGCTGGAGACCATCCGTCACATGGTGGCCTCCAAGCTGGGCATCACGGTACTGCCGCGCTCGGCCATCGGCACCGGCCACTACGAGAGCGGGCTGCTGACCAGCCGGCCGTTCAGCCCGCCGTCACCCTCCCGCACCGTGGCCGTCGCCTGGCGGGCCAGCTTCCCGCGGCCCAGGGCCATCGATGCCGTGACCGACGCCATCGCTCGCTGCCGCGAGACCGAACCCGAGCCGGCATGAGCGCTGACATAAATGCCCTTGATGCACCGGTCACGTCACTCAAGGGGGTCGGCGAGGCGCTGGTGCTGAAGCTCGCCCGGCTGCGCATCGCCAGCGTAGCCGACCTGCTGTTTCACCTGCCCCTGCGCTATCAGGATCGCACCCGCATCACCCCCATCGGCACCCTGCGTGCCGGGCACGAGGCGGTGGTAGAGGGCGAGGTGGTGGCCGGCGAGGTGGTCCGCGGTCGTCGGCGCAGCCTGCTGGTACGGCTGCGCGACGGCTCCGGCATCCTCAGCCTGCGTTTCTTCCACTTCTCGCCGGCCCAGCAGCAGCAGTTCCGCCCCGGCGCGCGGGTGCGCTGCTTCGGCGAGGCCCGGGCCGGGGCCACCGGGCTGGAGATCTACCATCCGGAGTATCGGCTGCTCAGCAGCGATGCCCCGCCGGTGGAGGATCACCTGACGCCGATCTATCCGACCACCGAGGGGCTGCACCAGACGCGGCTGCGGCCGCTGATCGAGCAGGCTCTCGCGTGCCTCGACGCCACCCCGGAGGCGCTGCCCGACTGGCTCCCCCAGGCGCTGCGCAGGCGCTTCGGCCTGCCCGAGCTGCACCACTGCCTGCGGGCCCTGCACCAGCCGCCCCCGGAGGCCGACCCCGAGCAGCTCGCCAGCGGCCGTCATCCGGCCAGCCGCCGCCTGGCCCTGGAGGAGCTGCTCGCCCACCAGCTCAGCCTGCGCGAGGTGCGCCTGCGCATCCAGGCCGACGGCGCTCCCCGGCTGCCCAGCGGGCGCGGCCTGCAGGCGCGCTTTCTCACCCAGCTGCCGTTCTCGCTGACCGCCGCCCAGCGCCGGGTACTCGACGAGATCGCGGCCGACCTGGCGCGCGAAATGCCGATGCTGCGCCTGGTCCAGGGCGATGTGGGCTCGGGCAAGACGGTGGTGGCGGCGATGGCCGCCCTGTCGGCCATCGCCGGCGACTGCCAGGCGGCGATGATGGCGCCCACCGAGATCCTCGCCGAGCAGCACTACCGCGCCTTCCGCGCCTGGTTCGAACCGCTCGGCATCGAGGTCGCCTGGCTGGCCGGCAAGCTCAAGGGCAAGGCGCGGCTGGACACCAAGGCGGCGATCCTCGATGGCCGGGCGCGCATGGTGGTGGGCACCCATGCCCTCTTCCAGGGCGACGTCCACTTCCAGCGCCTGGGGCTGGCCATCGTCGACGAACAGCACCGCTTCGGCGTGCACCAGCGCCTGGCGCTGCGCGAGAAGGGCGAGGCCGGGGGACTGACACCCCACCAGCTGGTGATGACCGCCACGCCGATCCCCCGCACCCTGGCGATGAGCGCCTACGCCGACCTGGATGTCTCGGTGATCGACGAGCTGCCGCCCGGCCGCACCCCGGTGAAGACGGTGGTGGTGCCCGACGAGCGCCGCCCCGAGGTGGTGGCGCGTATCCGCCATGCCTGCGCCGAGGGCCGCCAGGCCTACTGGGTCTGCACCCTGATCGAGGAGTCCGAGGCGCTGCAGTGCCAGGCCGCCGAGGCGACCCGCGACGAACTCACCGAGGCTTTGCCGGCGCTTTCCATCGGCCTGGTCCACGGGCGCATGAAGGCGGCCGAGAAGGCCGCGGTGATGGACGCCTTCAAGGCCGGCGAGCTGGACCTGCTGGTGGCCACCACGGTGATCGAGGTGGGCGTCGACGTGCCCAACGCCAGCCTGATGATCATCGAGAACCCGGAACGACTGGGGCTCTCCCAGCTCCACCAGCTGCGCGGACGGGTCGGGCGCGGCTCCACCGAGAGCTTCTGCGTGCTGCTCTACCACGGGCCGCTCTCGGCCCACTCCCGGGAGCGCCTGTCGGTGATGCGCGAAACCACCGACGGCTTCCGCATCGCCGAGAAGGACCTGGAGCTGCGCGGCCCGGGCGAGGTGCTGGGGACCCGCCAGACGGGGCTCGCCCAGATGAAGATCGCCGACCTGGAGCGCGATGCCGACCTGCTCGAGCGGGTCTCGCCACTGGCCGAGGCACTGCTCGCCACCCACCCCGAGGCCAGCCGGCCGCTGATCCGTCGCTGGCTGGGCGAGGAGGCGGGGCGCTACGGGCAGGTGTGACAGGGCCGAGCGCCGAGCAGGATGATAGCGTGTTACGACTGATGCGAGCGGCGCCGGGGACAGGGTGGAGCGGAGGTCATTCTTCAGGGAAGAAGAATGTAGCGCCCAGGGAGGGGTTCACAGCGCCTCCGCGTAGACCTGTCGCCGGGAAAGCCGCGACGTCAGGCAACCCCTTGGGCGTTCAAAGGTGCTTCAGCAGCCGCTGCAGCCTCTGCAGGTCGCCGGAGTCGCCGACCAGGCGCACGGTGCCGGCCATCATGCCGTCGAGGAAGGCCTGCTGGGTGGGCTTCTTGAGTACCCTGAGGGCCGTGGCCTCGTCCTCGAAGCGCAGCTCCAGGTCGAGATCCACCGGCAGCCCGGCGCCGGTGCGGATGCCGCGTGGCGTCATGCGGTAATGACGGGCGATGGAGAGGTCCTCGGTGCCGATGCCCCAGTCGAGGCCACGCATGTCGGTGAGCAGTTCGCGGAAACGGGGCTTGCGGCGCAGGGCACGCTTGAGCAGCAGTCCCAGCAGCCAGAGCATCAATCGCAGCTTCATGTCGATTCCGCCGCCCGAGGAGTGGTGAGGAGATGGTCCTGCGGCCCGCGTCCCCGCGGGCCGCTTCAGAGCACCGGCTGGCTTTCGAGATGGCCTATTGGGTGACGGCGTCCTTGAGCCCCTTGCCCGGCTTGAAGGCCACGGTCTTGCTGGCCGGAATCTTGAGCGGGGCACCGGTCTGGGGGTTCTTGCCGGTCCGAGCGGCGCGCTCGCGCACGGTGAAAGTGCCGAAGCCGATCAACGAGACATCCTGCCCCTGGGACACGCTGCCGGTGATCTCGTCGAGGATCACGTTGAGCACCTGGCTCGCCTTGTCCTTGGAGAGATCGGCACGCTCGGCAATCGCCGCAGCGAGTTCTGGTTTACGCATACAGCCCTCCTGGTATTGGCTTGATTCCCGGCGAGATCGCTCGCCGGTGTTGTTGTTGATATCTGAGTCAATGACACCCTGCTTTTTGTATCACTCGCATGCGGCCTCCCCAGAACACTCCATCCGGGTCGGGTGACGCGCGATCGGAATGACGACATGCGAATGACACCAATCAGCAACGACGCAGCAGACCCGGCAGAAGCGCCGGGGGCGCCGTCGTTGACGACACTAGCCTAGCAACGGCGGGGCCGCCCGCGCCAGTTCGACTTTCCGACGGACGCAGGCCCCTGTCAACGCAAATCCGATCAAACGTCCGTCCTCGGTCTCGGCGAAGGCGGCCAGATCGCCCCCCTCCCCCTCGATGCGCCAGCGTGCCGGCGACCGGGCCGGCGGCAACGCCACCACCGGCAGCAATGGCGTCTTGACCAGCACCGGCCAGGCGCCATAGGCCACCGGCGTGGGGGTCCCGGCCAGCGTCCTGGCCAGGGCCTTGGCACTGGCCTGCAACGGCAGGACATACATGGCATTGACCCCGTCGACGCAGGCCACGTCGCCCAGCGCAAAGACCCCGCGGGCCGAGGTGGCGAGCAGGCGGTCGGTGAGGATGCCCGCGTCGCCGACCGCGAGCCCGGCCGCCTCGGCAAGGTCGGAGCGGGGCCGCAACCCGGTGGCGACCAGCACCAGGTCGGCCGCGAGCCGGCTGCCATCGCTCAACGCCACGCCGACATGGGTGCCCGCCGCCTCCAGCGTATCCAGATGACGCCCCAGATGCAGTTGCATGCCCGCCGCCTCGAAGGCCTCGCCGAGGGCGCGGCCCAGGGGTTCGGGCAGCAGCCTCGGCAGCGGCGCCTGCTCCGGCGCCACCAGGCTCACCCGATGGCCACCGGCGGTCAGGTCGTTGGCGAACTCGCAGCCCACCAGCCCCACGCCGATGATCGCCACCCGCGCCGGCCGACCGAGCGCCGTCAGGGCGGCGTGGAAAGCGCGATAGTCGTCCAGGTCGTTGATGGTGAAGACACGATCGTGCAGGGCCTCGGGAATGGCAAAGGGCCGTGCCGGCCTGGCACCGGTCGCCAGCACCAGCTCGCTCCAGGGCAGGCGCTCCTCCCCGAGGCGCAGGGTGCGGGCCCGGGGGTCGATGGCGTCGACCCGGGTGTGGGTGCGCACCACGGCACCCAGCCGGTCGGCCACTTCCAGCGCCGAGCGAGCCGCCAGCCGCCCCGGGGGCAGATGCTTGGCGAAGCCGGTGGAGAGCAGCGGCTTCGAGTAGTTGTCGCCACTGTCGGCGGTGATCAGGGTGACGGGACGCTCGGCGTCCAGGGCCCGCAGCTGGCGGAGCAGGCCGATGCCCGCCATGCCGGAGCCGATGATGGTCAGGGGAGCGCTCATGGAACTCCTTCGTGCACTGGGCCCACGCCGGGGCTACCACGGGGAAGCGTCTGGAGACGACATGTTACACTACGCACCCCTCCACAGCCCCGGATAGACACAGTGACGCGGAGCGACCCGGTGCACGACGGCCAGACGTCCGATACCAGCCCATCCTGCCCCATCTGGCGCCCCCTGGCGGCGGCCCGTCCGGCCATGAGTCCCGACTGGTGGCAGTGGATCGCCTCGCGCGATTCCCTCACCGCACGACTGATCGACGCCGGTGGTGAACGCGCCTTCCGGGTCCGGCTGCTCGACCAGCGGCTGATTCGGCCCCGACGCGACGAGGCCCGGGCACTGGGTATCCCCTTCCCCCGACACGCCTGGCGCCGGGAGGTCGCGCTCTGCCTCGACGGGCGCCCCTGGGTGGTGGCCCGGTCGGTGGCGCCGCTGGCCCGGCTGCGTGGCCAGCGCCTCGACCGGCTCGGCGAGCGCTCGCTGGGCAGCTGGCTGTTCCGCCTGCCGGATCTCGAACGCAGCCCCATCGAGGTCACCGCCTCGCCGCCGCCCTTCCACCCGGACGGCGGCCCCTGGGGGCGACGCTCGGTGTTCCGCCACGGGCACTTCGCGTTGCTGGTGCAGGAGTTCTTTCTCGATCGCATGGCGGATGACCTGGGGCTGCCTTCGCGCTAGGCTCCCGGGCAGCCAAACCGGATATCACGAGGACGAGATGGACCGATCCCTGATGCGCCCCAAGGGCCTGGCCCGAGTGCCCGACTTCCTGCACCTGACGCGCCTCGACCGCCCCATCGGCACCTGGCTGCTGATGTGGCCCACCCTCTGGGCCCTGTGGTTCGCCGCCGAGGGCGTGCCCGGCCGCGATGTGCTGCTGATCTTCGTCGCCGGGGTCTACCTGATGCGCGCCGCCGGCTGCGTGGTCAACGACTATGCCGATCGGAACTTCGATGGCCACGTCAAGCGCACGAGGAACCGTCCCCTGGCCACGGGGCGGATCAGCGAGGGCGAGGCCCAGGCGCTGTTCCTGGTCCTGGTGACGGCGGCCTTCGTGCTGGTGTGGTTCACCAACCTGTTCACGGTGATGCTGTCGCTGGTGGGGGTGGTGCTGGCCTTCATCTACCCCTTCATGAAGCGCTACACCCACCTGCCCCAGCTGTTCCTGGGGGCCGCCTTCTCCTGGGCGATTCCCATGGCCTTCGGCGCGGTACTGGGGACGGTACCGGCCGAGGCCTGGCTGCTGTTCGCCGCCAACGTGGCCTGGACGGTGGCCTACGACACCGAATACGCCATGGTCGACCGCGACGACGACCTGAAGATCGGCATCAAGTCCACCGCCGTGCTGTTCGGCCGCGCCGACCGGCTGATGATCGGCCTGCTGCAGGGGCTGACCCTCGTCCTGCTGGCCTGGGCCGGCGCCCGCCTGGCCCTGGGCGGCTTCTTCTGGCTCGGGCTGGCGACCATGGTGGCGACCTTCGTCCACCAGCAGTTCCTGATCCGCCACCGGGAGCGCGACCGCTGCTTCCAGGCCTTCCTCAACAATCACTGGTCGGGCCTGGTGGTGTTCGCCGGTATCGCGCTCAGCCTCTGGCCCACCGCCGGCTGAGGGCAAGGCAATCACAGTTACCAACGTACGGGGCGTCGGGGACAAATAGCCCTGTGGCTGGAGGGGCCATGGCGGCGCTGTCATCCAACTGTCATCATGGCATGATGTCATCGTCATCGACCGTCATTGACCACGAGGCCCCGCGATGACCGCCAAGACCGTTCTGATCGTCGATGATGAAGCGTCGATCCGCGAGATGATCGCCGTGGCGCTGGAGATGGCCGACTATCGCGTCCTCGAGGCGGACAATGCCCAGGATGCCCACGCCATGGTGGTGGACCGCCAGCCCGACCTGGTGCTGCTCGACTGGATGATGCCCGGTACCAGCGGCATCGAGCTGGCCCGGCGCCTCAAGCGCGAGGAGGCCACCGCCGAGTTGCCGATCATCATGCTCACCGCCAAGGGCGAGGAGGACAACAAGATCCAGGGGCTCGAGGCCGGCGCCGACGACTACATCACCAAGCCCTTCTCGCCGCGGGAACTGGTGGCACGCCTCAAGGCCGTGCTGCGTCGCACCACGCCGCGGGGCGTGGAGGAGCCGGTGGAAGTCGAGGGGCTGCTGCTCGACCCGGTCAGCCACCGGGTCAGCTCCCGCGGCCGCGCGGTGGAGATGGGCCCCACCGAGTATCGCCTGCTGCAGTTCTTCATGACCCACCAGGAGCGCGCCTATACTCGCGGTCAGCTGCTCGACCAGGTATGGGGCGGCAATGTCTATGTCGAGGAGCGTACCGTGGACGTGCATATCCGCCGCCTGCGCAAGGCACTGGGCGACACCCATCAGCACCTGATCCAGACCGTGCGTGGCACCGGCTACCGGTTCTCCGCCAAGGGTTGACGTGCGCCTCTGGAGCCGTGAACTCTGGCGCCTGGTCCTGCTCGCCGGCCTCGGCGCCCTGGCAGGCTGGCCGCTCTCGGCCCCCGGGCTCGGTCTCGCCGTCGGCCTGGCCCTCTGCCTGCTCCACCACCTGCGCCGGCTGCATGCCCTGCACGCCTGGCTGACCCACAATCCCCAGGCCGACCCCCCCGCCGCCGGTGGCCTGTGGGGCGAGCTGTTCGACCGCCTCTACCGCTACCAGAAGGGCCAGCGCCTCACCCAGAGCCGGCTGCGCAGCACCCTCAAGCGCATCCAGGAATCCTCCGAGGCGATGCGCGACAGCGTGGTGATGCTCGACCGCCACGGCGACCTGGAGTGGTGGAACAGCGCCGCCGCGCGGATGCTCGGCCTGCAGGCCGCCCACGACCGCGGGCAGCACGTCACCAACCTGATCCGCGACCCGCGCTTCGTCGCCTACTTCAATGCCCGCGACTACCGCGACCCCCTGACCCTGCCCTCGCCCATCGACGAGCGGCTGATCCTGCAGTTCCAGATCACCCTCTACGGTGACGACGAGCGCCTGCTGATGGCCCGCGACATCACCCGCCTGCATCGCCTGGAACAGATGCGCCGCGACTTCGTGGCCAACGTCTCCCATGAGCTGCGCACGCCGCTGACCGTGCTGGCCGGCTACCTGGAGACCTTTTCGAGCTACGTTGCCGAGAACGGCGCCGACCGGTTGCCGCCGCGTTTCGCCCGCGGTCTTTCCCAGATGCAGGAGCAGACCACGCGCATGCAGAACCTGGTCAACGACCTGCTGCTGCTCTCGCGGCTGGAGATCGACCAGGGGGGCGACGACCACACGCCGCTGGCCATGGACGCACTGCTGGAGAGCGTGCGCCGCGACGCCGAGGCGCTCTCCGCCGGGCGCCAGCGGATCACGGTGGAGGTCGAGGAAGCCCGGCGGCTGATCGGCAGCGAGCAGGAGATCCGCAGCGCGATCTCCAACCTCGCCTTCAACGCCGTGCGCTACACCCCCGAGGGTTGCCAGGTCACCCTGCGCTGGAAGCCCCATCCCCAGGGCGCCTGCGTGGAGGTGGAGGACGACGGCGACGGCATCGACCCCGTGCATATCCCCCGGCTCACCGAGCGCTTCTACCGGGTCGACAAGGGGCGCAGCGCCGCCACCGGCGGTACCGGCCTGGGCCTGGCCATCGTCAAGCACGTGCTGCTGCGCCACGACGCCCGCCTGGAGATCGAGTCCCGTCCCGGCCGGGGCGCACGGTTCCGCTGTGTCTATCCGGCCGCCCGCCTGGCCGCGCCCGAGTCCGTCGCCTCGGCCTGAGCCTTTCGCGCATGGATTTCCAGGCGTCAAAGGGCGTAAAGCATCCGGGCTCGTATCCCCTCGAACGAGTAGCCCCGGCTTCACGGTTCTTATCCTTGGCCAGGCGGTTAATGGCTTCGGTGAAGGCGTTGGTGATTCTGACCTCGGTAGCGAAAGAGGCCAGGATCTCTGGCTGAGTCGTTTATCTACTCACTGCCGATGGGTTACGCCCTTGGATCCCCCGCCTCGCCGAGACCTTCATGCAATGACGCAATCAGTGGGCAGGTGATGTTGCCTTCCTCTCTGTGGCAGCTGTGTACCATCTCGTCCAGCACCTGCTCGATACGCTGGAGACCTTCGATCTTCTTTCGCACATCCTCCAACTTGTGCTCGGCCAGGGTGCTGGCTTCCTGGCAATGGGTGCCATCCTCCAGGCGCAGCAACTCGGCCACCTCGTTGAGGCTGAAGCCCAACCGCTGCGCGGTTTTCACGAAGGTCAGGCGCGACACCTCGGCGGTACCGTAACGGCGGATACTGCCGTAGGGCCGGGCTGGCTCGGGCAGTAGCCCCCGGCGCTGGTAATACCGGATTGTCTCGACATGCACGTTAGCCGCCTTGGCCAGGCCGCCGATGGTCAGAGAGTTCAATTCATTCCGCATGCGCCTTGACTCCGTATCTGACTACGGAAATAACCTTACCTCAGTGAACAAGGTCATGAAAGGGGCAAGCGCAATGTCAACATCGAAATCGGGGCGGGGCCCCTTGGCCGCCGGAGGGATCGCGGCCCTCCTGGCCTCGGCCTGCTGTCTCGGCCCGCTGGTGCTGATCATGGTGGGAGTTTCCGGCGCCTGGATCGGCAACCTTGCTGCCCTGGAACCGTATCGCCCGCTCTTCATTGGCGTGGCGCTGGTGGCACTGTTCTTCGCCTGGCGACGGATCTTCCGGCCAGTGGAAAAGTGCCAGCCAGGTGAGCTATGTGCCGTGCCACGTGTCAGGACGGGCTACAAGGTCATGTTCTGGATCGTGTCGCTACTGGTACTGACCGCGCTCGTCTTTCCCTACACGCTGCCGTGGTTCTATTGAGAGGAGGTTCCCCATGAAAACAGCGCAAGCGGATCAGGAGTGACCATGAAGAACCCGAAAACCCTACTGCGCGTGAGCGTGATTGGCACCGTCCTGGTGGCGCTGTGCTGCTTTACGCCGATCCTGGTGATCCTGCTCGGCACGGTGGGCCTGGCGGCTCTGACCGGCTATCTCGACTATGTGCTACTGCCGGCCCTGGCCTTTTTCATCGGCCTGACCATTTATGCGATTTGGCGTAAAAAGCAGTACGACGCCCGTTGTGCCAACAGCTCCAGCAAATCAAGGAATACGCCCCATGAGTGACGTCAAGAAGCTGCACATCGCGGTCATCGGCAGCGGCGGCGCCGCCATGGCGACGGCCCTGAAGGCCGCCGAACGCGGCGCCCGCATCACCCTGATCGAACGCGGGACCCTCGGCGGCACCTGCGTCAATACCGGCTGTGTGCCCTCGAAGATCATGATTCGCGCCGCCCATATTGCCCACTTGCGCACGGCAAGCCCCTTCGATGCAGGCCTGAGCGCCCAGGCGCCGGTGGTGGACCGGGCGCAGCTGCTCAGGCAACAGCAGGGTCGTGTGGAGGAACTGCGTGATGCCAAGTACGAGGGGATTCTGCGCGACCACCCGGCCATCACGGTCCTGCATGGCGAGGCCCGGTTCGTCGATGCCCAGCATCTGACGGTCAAGTTGAAGGAAGGCGGCGAGCAGACCGTCCGCTTCGATCGCGCCTTCATCGGCACCGGCGCTCGTCCGGCAGAACCGCCGGTGCCGGGGCTGGCCGACACCCCCTACTTGACCTCCACCAGCGCGCTGACCCTGGACACCCTTCCCCAGCGGCTGATCGTGATCGGGGCCTCGGTGGTGGCCCTGGAACTGGCCCAGGCCTTCGCCCGGCTGGGCAGCCGGGTCACCCTGCTGGCCCGCAGCCGCCTGCTCTCCCAGGAAGACCCGACGGTGGGGGACGCGGTGGAGGCGGCGTTTCGCCGCGAGGGCATCGAGGTGCTCAAGCAGACCCAGGCGAGCCGCGTGGACTACACCGACAATGAATTCAGTGTCGACACCAACGCCGGCACCTTGCGGGCGGATCAACTGCTGGTGGCCACCGGACGGACACCGAACACCGAGGCGCTGAACCTGGCGGGCATCGGCGTGGAAACCGCGCGTGGCGCGATTCTGGTGAATGAGCATCTGCAAACCACGGTGCCGGGACTCTATGCCGCCGGTGACTGCACCGATCAGCCGGAGTATGTCTATGTCGCCGCCGCCGGGGGCAGCCGAGCCGCCGTCAACATGACCGGCGGCGAGGCCACCCTGGACCTCAGTGCCATGCCGGCGGTGATCTTCACCGACCCCCAGGTGGCCACCGTCGGCCTGACGGAGGCCGAGGCACTCAAGCAGGGCTTCAGCGTGGAGACCCGCGTGCTCGATCTGGAGAACGTGCCGCGTGCGCTGGTGAATTTCGACATCGGTGGTTTCATCAAGATGGTGGCCGAACGCGACTCGGGGCGGTTGCTGGGCGTCCAGGCGGTGGCGGGGGAAGCCGGTGAGCTGATCCAGACCGCAGTGATGGCGCTGCGCGCCCGCATGACCGTGCAGGCCATCGGCGATGAGCTGTTTCCCTACCTGACCATGGTGGAAGGCCTCAAGCTCTGTGCCCAGACCTTCACCAAGGATGTCAAGCAGTTGTCCTGCTGTGCTGGATGAACCATATGAGCGCGACCGTGGTGCCGCATGGCGGTCTCCCCGTCTAAGTCATTGATATCCATGCACTGTTCAGGACAACGCCAAGCGACAGAGGTCAGGACCATGGTCGAGCGGCTCTTCGATGCCGTGGCCACCACGCTGGACGCCCTGGATTTACGCCGGGACGAGACGCAACGGGTACGGCATCGACGAGGGTCGCGAGCCAAGCTCGCCTCAATGATGGTGATCCGCGGCGTCCTCGCTGCCCTCCCCGGCGCTCTGTACCCAGACCTCCACCTCGATCTCGCCGCGCTCGGCGAACTCCAGGGTCAGGGGGAAGCGATCGCCGTCATTGAGGGGGGCGACGAGGTCAAACAGCATCAGGTGGTAGCCACCGCCGGGACGCATGGTCTGGAGGGTGCCGGCGGGAATATCGATCCGTTCGACCCGGCGCATCTGCATCACGCCGTCGTCCATGGCCATGTCGTGCAGTTCGACCGTCTCGCTCGCCGGGCTGCGGGCCCCCACCAGCACGGCGGGCTCGCTGCCGTCGACGCGGATGTCCACGTAGGCCGCGGCGTGGGGCACGCTGGGGGGGGCCGGGGTGGCGAAGGGATGGCTGATCCGCACATCGTCCAGCTGGTAGTCGTGGGCCAGGGCGGTGGCGGAGAGCACCAGGCCGGCGGCGAACATCAGGGAAGCACGAAGCGGCATGTAGCGGTTTCCTTGTCGGCTGCATGAGGGAAAGAAGGGGTAAGGGGCGAACATCGTCGTCTACAGCATAGCAGCCGCCCCCCTGGCCCGGTCAGCGCGGGGCGGGGACCGACTCCAGGCCGCGGTAGTGCCGCTCCCACATCAGCACCGCGCCGGCCACGGCGCCGGGCAGCAGGAAGAGGTTGGCCAGCGGGATCCAGGTGATCAGGGTCACCCAGCCGCCGTAGCTCAGCGTCGGCCACCAGCGGGCGGCGAGACGGCGGCGCATGTCGGCGAAGCTCACCTTGTTGTTGTCCATGGGATAGTCGAGGTAGGTGATGGCCATGATCCAGGCCGAGAAGGCCAACCACAGCAAGGGGGCGACCAGGTTGAGCAGCGGGATCCAACTGATCACGAACAGCAGCGCCATCCGCGGCAAGATGTAGGCCAGCTTGACCAGCTCGCGGCCCAGGGCGTCCACCGCGGTCCGGAGCAGGCCACGGTCGTCCAGCGGCGGCCGGCCGGTGGCGACCACCTCGACCTTCGCCGCCAGGAAGCCGTAGAAGGGCGCGGCGATCAGGTGGGTCACCAGGGTGAAGGTGAAGAACACGATCAGCACCAGGCTGATCACGAACAGCGGCCAGATCAGCCAGGAGAGCCAGGTGAGCCACCCCGGCACCATGGCCATCCAGCCGTCGAGCCAGGCCCCGAAGTTGGCCAGCACGTAATGCAGCATGGCCGCATAGACCAGCAGGTTGACGGCGATGGGCACGAAGACGTAGCGGCGCAGGCCGCGGCCATAGACCAGGCGGGTACCGCGGGAAAGGGCCGAGAAGGCATCGAGCATGAGGGGTCCTCGCAGGCAGCAGCGCACTCAACAACACGGCGGGCCACCGCCCGGGGGCGGTGGCCCGCGTCATTGACGGCCAAACCGGCCTGCCGGTCAACCCTTGCCGGTCAGCGACTGCTCGTCGAGCTCGTCCGGGTCGGTGTGACGGATGTCGAGCCCCTTGACCAGGTAGACCACGTACTCGGCCAGGTTGTTGGCATGGTCGCCGATGCGCTCCAGGGCCCGCAGGATCCACATCACGCTGAGCACCGGCGAGATCACCCGGGCATCCTCCATCATGAAGGTCATCAGCGAGCGCATGGCACTCTGGTACTCGCTGTCCACCTGCTCGTCCTCGTGGACCACCTGGAGGGCCAGCTCGGTATCGAAACGGGCGAAGGACGTCAGGGCGTCACGCACCATCTTGCGCACATGCTCGCTGATCAGCCTCACCTCGACGAAGCCGCGGGAGCCGTTGTCGGCTTCCACCAGGCCGATGGCGTTGCGGGCGATCTTGCTGGCCTCGTCGCCGATGCGCTCGAGGTCCGAGGCGGCGCGGATCACCGCCAGCACCAGGCGCAGGTCGGACGCCGCCGGCTGACGGCGGGCCAGCACCCGGGTGCACTCCTCGTCGAGGCGAATCTGCATCTCGTTGACCTGATTGTCGTTGTCGACCACCCGCTCGGCCAGGCGGGTATCGCCGTCGAGCAGGGCGGTGACCGCATCCTGGACCTGCTTCTCGACCAGACCGCCCATGGCCATCAGGTGGGTCTTGAGTTCCTCGAGCTCCTGGTTGAACTGCCGGGAGATATGCTGGCTGTGGGTATCGCTGGTGATGTCCATGGGACTCTCCTCGGGGGCAGGGCGTCAGGCCATGCGCCCGGTAATGTAGTTCTCGGTACGCCGCAGGCGCGGATTGGTGAACAGGGTATCGGTGGGGCCGTACTCCACCAGTTCCCCCTCCTGCAGGAAGGCGGTGTAGTCGGAGACCCGCGCGGCCTGCTGCATGTTGTGGGTGACCAGCACCAGGGTCAGCTGTGACTTCAGGTTGCGGATCAGCTCCTCGATCTTCAAGGTCGAGATGGGGTCCAGGGCCGAGGCCGGCTCGTCGAGCAGCAGCACCTCGGGCCTGACCGCCAGGGTCCGGGCGATCACCAGGCGCTGCTGCTGGCCGCCGGAAAGCGACCAGGCCGAGGCCCTCAGGCGATCCTTCACCTCGTGCCAGAGTGCCGCCGAGGTCAGCGCCCACTCGACCACGTCGTCCATCTGGCGCCGGCGCATGCCCCCCAGCAGGCGCAGGCCGAAGGCCACGTTGTCGTAGATCGACATCGGGAAGGGGTTGGGCACCTGGAACACCATGCCCACCCGCCGCCGCAGCTCGGCCACGGCCACCTCCGGGTCGTGGATGTCACGCCCCTCGAGCAGCACCTTCCCCTCGTGGCTGACCTCCTCGTTGAGGTCATGGAGGCGATTGAGTGCCCGCAGCAGGGTCGACTTGCCGCAGCCCGAGGGACCGATGAAGGCCGTCACCCGATGCCGCGGCACACGCAGGGTCAAGCCGCGCAGCGCCGGCTTGTCGCCATAGGCGAGGCTCAGGTCCTCGATCTCCAGGCAGCTTGCCTCGCGGTGAAAGTCGATGATCGGACCGGAACCGGTCGATCGCGGCTGCACAAGCACGGACATCGAGGTCACTCCTTCCGGCACCACGGCGCTCGATGATTAGACACGCGGCAGCGCTCCATGACGCACCTTCAGATGATGCCGCAGAAATATTGCAGTCAGGTTAAGTACCAGGATCACCAGCACCAGCAGCAGCGCCGTGGCATAGACCAGTGGCAAGGCGGCCTGGACATCGCCGCCATGGAAGGCCGTGTCGAAGATGTGGTAGCCCAGGTGCATGAACTTCCTTTCAAGATGCAGGAAGGGAAAGTCACCGTCCACCGGTACCTGGGGCGCCAGCTTGGCCACCCCCACCAGCATCAGGGGCGCCACCTCACCGGCGGCCCTGGCCACCGCCAGGATCAACCCGGTGAGCATCGCCGGCGTCACCATGGGCAGCACCACCCGGGTCAGCATCTCCAGGCGGGTGGCCCCCAGGGCCAGGGCGCCCTCGCGCTGCTGGTCGGGGATACGCGCCAGCCCCTCCTCGGTGGCCACGATGACCACCGGCAGGGTCAGCAGCGCCAGGGTCAGCGAGGCCCACAGCAGGCCCCCGGTGCCGAAGGTCGGCGAGGGCAGCGCCTCCTCGAAGAACCAGGCGTCCAGGGAACCGCCGATGCCATGGACGAATACCCCCAGGCCGAAGACGCCATAGACGATCGACGGCACCCCGGCCAGGTTGCGCACGGCGATGCGGACCAGCCGGGTGAAGCGTCCCTGGTGCGCCACCTCGTTGAGATAGATCGCCGCCAGCACGCCGAAGGGGGTGACCAGCACCGACATCAGCAGCACCATCAGCACGGTGCCGAAGATCGCCGGCCAGACGCCGCCGGCGGTATTCGCCGCCCGCGGCCCCTCGGCGAGGAAGCGCCAGACGCCCTGTCCCCAGGCGGCGAGCTTCTCGACCGGCGACATGGCATTGGGCCGCCAGGCACGCACCACCTCCACCAGCGGCTGCTCCAGCCGTCGCCCGTCGGCACTCTCCAGCACCAGGCGATCACGGCCCATCTCGGCCCGGAGCTCGCGCAGTTGGGCATTGGCCCGGGCCAGGTCACGGCTCGCCTCTGCGTCGGGGCCGGTCGCCAGCCGTGCCGCCAGCGGCATGATCGTCTTCCGGCGCAGCCTGGCCTGTTCATCACGCAGTATCTCCAGCTCGACGAGTCGCGCCTGTAGCACCGTCCAGGCCGATTTCCCCTCGCCCAGCGGGCGTCCGTCGCGCTCCACCGCCATCAGCCGGCCGATGAAATCCCCCCAGCGGCGACGCTCCAGCACCACCAGCTCATCCGGATAGCCCACGTCGGCGATCGTCTCCAGCGCCACCCAGGTCCAGATGCCATCGTCCAGATCCCGATTGGCGGTGCGATAGAGCCGCTCGCGTCCACGGATCCCGCTGCCCTCCGCCCCTGGCAGCCGCGCCTCCTTCACCGCCTCGCCGGCCAGCCAGCGGCCATTCTCGAGCTCGACCAGCGCCACCGGCGCCGGCCAGAAATGGCCCAGGCCACGCCCGGCCAGCAACACCAGCAGGGCGCCCAGCATCAGCAACGACAGCGCTACGCTGCCTGCCGCCAGCCAGGGCCAGGGGCCCTCGCCCCGGGTCAGGTCATGGGACATCATGGCGCGCCGCCCAGGCGCCGATAGCGATGTCGCAGCCGAGCGCGCACCACCTCGGCCAGGGTGTTGACCAGGAAGGTGAAGACGAACAGCGCCAGCGCCGCCAGCAGCAGCAGCCGGTAGTGAGTCCCGCCGAACGCGGCCTCGGGCAGCTCGATGGCGATGCTGGCGGCCATCGAGCGCATGCCGTCGAAGGGGCTCAGGGTCATCAGCGCGGTATTGCCGCTGGCCATCAGCACGATCATGGTCTCGCCCACCGCCCGGCCGGCGCCGATCATCACCGCCGAGAAGACCCCGGGACTGGCGGCGGGCAGTACCACCTTCCACAGGGTCTGCCAGCGGGTCGCGCCCATCGCCTGAGCTCCTTCGCCGAGGCTTCCCGGGACCCCGGACAGCGCATCCTCGGCCAGGGCGTAGACGCTCGGCATCACCGCGAAGCCCATGGCCAGTCCGACGATCATGGCATTGCGGCTGGCATAATCGAGCCCCAGGCGGAGCTCCAGCCAGCCACGCAGGTCGCCGCCGAACCAGCCGGCCTCCAGCCAGGGGGCGAGGCCCAGCGCCGCGGCCACCAGCAGCAACAGCCAGGGCTCCAGCCAGAGCCCGGCCCAGCCCAGCGGCAGGCAGCGGCGCAGCCGCACCGGCAGCCGTGTCCAGCCCCAGCCGGCGATCAGCACCCCCGGGGGCAACAGCACCACCAGTGCCAGGACCCCGGCCAGGTGCCGCTCCACCCAGGGGGCCAGCACCAGACCGGCGATGAAGCCGATCACCACGCCGGGCAACGCCTCCATCAGCTCCAGGGTGGGCTTGATGCGGCTACGCAGGCGCCGCGACATGAACATGGCGGAGTGAATCGCCGCCCCTAGCGCCAGCGGCACGGCGATCACCAGTGCCCAGGCCGCCGCCTTGAGGGTGCCCCAGACCAGCGGGGTCATGCCGTATTGCGGACGCTCCTCCGCCGAGGTCACCGTGGGCTGCCAGCGATGCTGGGGCGCGTCGTAGCCCTCGTAGGATTGCGGCAACCACAGCGCCCGCCAGCTCACCTCGTGGCCGGTGTCCGTCGGGGTGGACCAGAACAGCGGCACCACCTCCACCACCAGGAAGACCCCGATGGCCAGGAGGGCGGCGATCACCCCGATGCCACCGGCGGTGATCAGCGCGGTGGCCAGACGATCACGGCCCCGGCGCAGGCGCTGTCGCAGATGCAGTGACGGGGAGGGGTCGCTCATGGCCATGGCCTTCGAGGAGTTGCACCAGCAAAATACGACAGAATCATGACACTCGCGTGACAGGGTCAGGGGGTCTCGTGCAATCCCAGGCGTCGGCGCTGACGCTCCAGGGTCGCCTGGGGCAGGGCGACGAAACCGAGCTCGACGACCGTTTCCTGCCCTTCGGGCGAGAGGATCAGCTCGACGAAGGCTCGTTCGGGGCCGGGCAGCGCCTCGCCCGGTGGCAGGTTGAGATAGAGGTAGAGGGTCCGGGAGAGGGGGTAGTCGCCCTGGCGAACGCGCTCGGGGTCCGGCCGGACCGCCCTGCCCTCGGCATCGACCAGCGGCAGGGCGCGAACCCCCGCCGTGAGGTGATTGCGCCCGGCATAGCCGATGGCGCGCGGCGACGCCGCCACCGCCGCCACCACCGCCGCCGACCCGGGATGCTCGTCGAGGCGGGCCCGGTAGTCGCCGTTGCACAGGGCGCGCTGCCTGAACAGCCCGTAGGTGCCAGAGGCGGCATTGCGCCCATGCAGGGCGAGCCCCCCCCTCGGACGCTCGATGCCCAGCTCGCGCCAGCGGTTGATGGCATGCCCGCCACCGCAGCGACGCGTCGCGGAGAAGATCCCGTCCAGCTCCGCCAGGCTCAGCTGCGTCAACGGGTTGTGGCGATGCACGATTACCACCAGGGCGTCCCGAGCGACCTCGATCTCCACCGGGGGGTAGCCATGGCGCTCGATGAAGTCGCGGCGCTCGGTGTCGGACATGGCACGGGACATGGGGCCCAGCCGCGTCGTGCCGGCCACCAGTGCCGGCGGGGCACTGGCCGAGCCGCTGGCCTGCAGCTGCAGCCGGATGCCGGGATGCCGGTCGGTGAGCTGTTCCCCCCAGCGCAGCATCAGCCCGGCCAGGGTATCCGACCCGACCGCGCCCAGGCTGCCCACCACCTCGTCGGCCATGGCCACGGGCATCGCCAGCATCAGTACCAGGGCACCCAGCCAGCGGCGTCGTGCCTTCCCGCCTCGTTGCATGCTGTCTCCCCCGAGAAACGCCCCCCTGGGGCGAGTCATGATGTCGCAATACTGGTGACGGAGCATGCCCAGCGTATACCATGCCGCTGTTGTCCGGCCTACTCCGGCAACAGGCCCCACGGCATTTCACGACAGGATTTCACAACAACAAGTCAGGCAGACGCCCCATCATGACCGAACTCGATGATGTACCCGCCCCCCAGGGCCAGCTGACCCTCAAGCTGCTGGCGAGCCGCCAGGACACCAATCTCCATGGCGATATCGCCGGTGGCTGGCTGGTGGCCCTCATGGACCAGGCCGCCGAGCTGGCCGCCGGCCGCGAGGCCTGCGGCCGCACCGCCACCGTGGCCATCGAGGCCATGGACTTCCTCTGCCCGGTGCGCGTCGGCTCGATGGTCAACATCTTCACCGCCGTGCGCGAGATCGGCCACAGCTCGATCAAGATCGACGTGGAGGTGTGGATCCGCTCGCCCCAGGAGCGCGACCCGGACGAGCTGCACAAGGTCACCGAGGCCCGCTTCGTGATGGTGGCACTGGACGACAACGGCCGCATCCGCGCCGTGCGCCAGAACGACTGACACCCCCGTGACCGACATGGGCGCCACCAGGGCGCCCATGAACGCGTCCGACGAGCCGGGGATCAGGCCCCTACCGCTTCGCGCCCTTTCAGGTAGGCGTACTCGCCCACGTCGCTGAACGGCCGCACCAGCTTCTGGAAGGCCAGGTAGGATTCGTACACCTTGGCCGAATCCGGATCGCTGTCGACCTGCGCCTGGATCGCCGCCTTGGAAGAGTCATAGAGCGCCGCCATGACGTCATCCGGGAAGGAGCGCAGCTGCACCTCGTGTTCGTTGACCAGGGTGTCCAGGGCCTGGGCATTGCGATAGGCGAACTCACTGACCATCGCCAGGTTGGCGGCCATGGCAGCCTCGCGCACCACGTCCTTGAGGTCGTCGGGCAGGGCGTTCCAGGCATCCAGGTTGACCGTGCCTTCCAGGATCGCACTGGGCTCGTTCCAGGCCGAGGTGTAGTAGTAGTCGGCCACCTGATGCAGGCCGAAGGCCAGGTCGTTGTAGGGACCGACCCAGTCGGCGGCGTCGAGCACGCCGGTCTGCATGGAGGTGAAGATCTCGCTACCGGGCATGTTCACCGTGGTGACGCCGATGCCGTTCATCGCCTCGCCGGCCAGTCCCGGCAACCGCAGCTTGAGGCCCTGCATGTCCTCGAGGGAGTTGATCTCCTTCTTGAACCAGCCGGCCATCTGGGTACCGGTGTTGCCCACCGGGAACGGCTTGAGATTGTGCTTGGCGTAGACCTCGTCCCACAGTTCCTGACCACCCCCGTGGTAGAGCCAGGCATTGGTCTCGGTGGTGTTCATGCCGAAGGGCACGGCAGTGAAGAACTGGGAGGCCGCGACCTTGCCGCGCCAGTAGTAGGAAGCGGAGTGCCCCATCTCGGCGGTGCCGGCGGCCACCGCATCGAATACCTCCAGCGCGGGCACCAGCTCGCCGGCACCGTGCACGCGGATCCGCATACGGCCAGCCGAGAGCTTCTCGATGCGCTCGGCGAAGTCGTTGGCACCGGTGCCCAGGGCGGGAAAGTTCTTCGGCCAGGAGGTCACCATGTCCCAGGTGATGGTCTCCTGGGCCTTGGCGGTGGAGACGAAGGGCGCGGCGACGGCGCCGGCGGCACCGATGCCGGCGGTCTTGAGGAATCTACGGCGCTGCATGACGGGCATGACTCCGAGGTGATTGTTGTGAGCCGCGCCTTCTGTGGCGCGGTCTGTCCGCCCGTGAGTATGGGTCAGCGCCGATTGGTCCGGCAAGCCTCTCCGTTGACGTGCACGTCAACGGAGAGGCGCTCGGCGCCTAGGAGCCTGTTGGGCTTGACCGATCGTCGCGAGGAACACGAATTTCGAGACAAGTTTATCGATCTGATGAGGCGAATAGCCCGCTATTTAACGAATCAGATCGAATGAAGTTGGCCGAAAGGTCGGGTTTCGTAGTAGATCAGCGTTAAGTCCGACAGGCTCCTACAGAGGCGTCAGCTTGGCGAAGCCCAGCACCAGCCACTTGTCGCCCTCACCCTCGAAGCTGACCTGTACCCGGGCACGCTCCCCCTCGCCCTCGGCATTGAGGATCACCCCCTCGCCGAACACCGGGTGATGGACCCGCTGGCCCAGGCTCAGGTTGGGCAGGTCGCCGCCGCCGTTGACCGAGGTCTGGCGAGAGAGGCCCACGGCCGGGCGGCTGGCGGTCACCGGTCGCGAGATCTGCCCGCGCAGGCGCACCTCCTCGAGATACTCCTCGGGGAGCTCGCGCAGGAAGCGCGAGGGGCGCTGGAAGGTCTCCTTGCCGTGCAGGCGGCGCAGCTCGGCATGGGTCAGGTAGAGCTTGCGCATGGCCCGGGTCAGGCCCACGTAGCAGAGGCGGCGCTCCTCCTCGAGGCGCCCCGGCTCCTCCAGGGACATGCGGTGGGGAAACAGCCCCTCCTCGACCCCGGCGATGAACACCACCGGGAACTCCAGCCCCTTGGCCGAGTGCAGGGTCATCAGCTGCACGCAGTCCTCGAAGTCGTCGGCCTCGTGGTCGCCGGCATTGAGCGCCGCCTCGGCGAGGAAGGCCTCCAGCGCCACGCCGCCCTCGCCGGCCTCGGGAGGGTCAAGGGCCTCGCCCTGGGTGAAGGCACGGGCCGCCGTCACCAACTCCTCGAGGTTCTCGACCCGGGCCTGGCCCTTCTCGCCCTTCTCGCTGCGGTGGTGCTCGACCAGGCCGGAGACCTCGGTGACGTGGTCGATGATCTCGTGCAGCGCCAGCCCGGCGGTATCGTTGTCGAGACGCTCGATCAGGTCGGCGAAGGCCTTGACCGCGGTGCCGGCGCGGCCCCTGAGCGAGGCATCACCGATGCCGTCGTGCAGCGCCTGCCACAGCGAGACCCCGGTGTGCCGGGCCCGTTCACGCAGGAGCTCCACGGTGCGGGTGCCGATGCCGCGGGCCGGGACGTTGATCACCCGCTCCAGCGAGGCGTCGTCGTCGCGGTTGAGCAGCAGGCGTAGATAGGCCAGGGCATTCTTGATCTCCAGGCGCTCGTAGAAGCGCTGGCCACCGTAGATGCGGTAGGGGACGCCCTGGCGGATCAGGGTCTCCTCCAGCACCCGGGACTGGGCATTGGAGCGGTAGAGGATGGCGATCTCGCGGCGGGCGTGGCCCTCGTTCACCTGCTCCCTGATCGTGTCGACGATGAAGCGTGCTTCATCGAGATCATTGAAGCCCGCATAGACCGAGATCGGCTCGCCGCGGCTGCCGGCGGTCCACAGCTCCTTGCCCATGCGGGCGGTGTTGTGGCTGATCAGGGCGTTGGCGGCATCGAGAATGGCGCTGGTGGAGCGGTAGTTCTGCTCCAGGCGCACGGTGCGGGTGTCGCGGAACTCCTGCTCGAAGCGGCGGATGTTCTCGACCCGGGCCCCGCGCCAGCCGTAGATCGACTGGTCGTCGTCGCCGACCACCGTCATCGGCGTCTGCATCCCGGAGAGCAGCTTGAGCCAGGCGTACTGCAGGGTGTTGGTGTCCTGGAACTCGTCGACCAGCACATGGGCGAAACGCTCCCGGTAGTGGGCGAGCAGCGCCGGGTTGTCGCGCAACAGCTCCAGGCTCCTCAGCAGCAGCTCGCCGAAGTCGACCAGCCCGCCGCGCTCGCAGGTCAGCTGGTAACGCTCGTAGAGCTCGACCATCTGCCCCATGTAGGCGTCGCCGTGGACATCGACCTGGTGGGGGCGAAGCCCCTCCTCCTTGCAGCCCGAGATGAACGACTGCACCTGGCGCGGCGGGAAGCGCTCGTCGTCGATGCGGTGATCCTTGAGCAGCCGCTTGATCAGGCGCAGCTGGTCGTCGGCATCGATGATCTGGAAGTGCTGGGGCAGCCGGGCGTCCTGCCAGTGGGTGCGCAGCAAGCGGTGGGCGATCGAGTGGAAGGTGCCGACCCAGACGTGGCGCAGCGACAGGCCCAGCAGCGCCTCGAGGCGGGTGCGCATCTCGCGGGCCGCCTTGTTGGTGAAGGTCACGGCGAGCACCGCATAGGGCGAGAGCCCCTCGGCCTGCATCAGCCAGGCGATGCGATGCACCAGCACCCGGGTCTTGCCGGAGCCGGCGCCGGCCAGCACCAGCATGTTGCCCTGGGGGGCGCTGACCGCTTCGCGCTGGGCGGTGTTCAGGTGGTCGAGAATCGCCGTGACGTCGTCCATGGTGCGGGGAAAGCCGGGTCGAAAATGGAGACCCAGCTTAGCATATCGGCCAGCCCAATCATCGAGGCGAGCGGCGCCGGGGACAGGTCGAAGCGGAGGTCATTCGTCAGGGATGACGAATGTAGCGCCCAAGGATGGGTTCACAGCGCCTCCGCATAGACCTGTCGCCGGGAAAGCCGCGTCTTCAGGTGGCTACGGCTTGCCTTCCTGCTCGGGAAAGCGCAGCGGCGTCAGGCTCTTCTTCACCTCCCTGAGCTGCTCGGCGAGCTTGGGGCCACGGGTCTTGGCCACCCCCACGGCGAGCACGTCGACCAGCACCAGATGGGCGATGCGCGAGCTCATCGGGGTATAGATCTCGGTGTCCTCGTGGACATCGATATAGAGCGGCAGGGTGACCTCCTCGGCCAGCGGCGAGCCGCTGGGGCAGAGCCCGATCACCGTGGCCCCGGCCTCGCGGGCCAGGCGTACGCTGGCCACCAGCGCCCGGGTGCGGCCGGTCTGGGAGATGGCCACCACCACGTCGCCATCGCCCAGGGTCACCGCCGACATGTTCTGCATGTGCGGGTCGGCGTAGGCGGCGGTGGAGATCTGCAGGCGGAAGAACTTGTGCTGGGCGTCGAAGGCCACCGCACCGGAGGCGCCGAAGCCGTAGAACTCGACGCGGTTGGCCATGGCCAGGGCGTTGATGGCGCGGCTCAACGCCTCGTTGTCGAGCCGGTCACGCACCGACAGCAGGGTGCCCACGGTGGAGTCGAAGATGCTGTGGGAGAATTCCGCCACCGAGTCGCTGTCGTTCATCGAGAACTGGGCGAATTGGCTGCCGGTGGCCAGCATCTGGGCCAGCTTGAGCTTGAAATCCTGGAAGCCGTTGCAGCCCAGGGCACGGCAGAAGCGCACCACCGTCGGCTCGCTGACCTTGGCCTCGGTGGCCAGGTCGACGATGCGCATGTGGATGACTTCCTCGGGGTTGCGCAGCACGAAGCGCGCGACCTTCTGCTCGGAGCGGCGGAAGTGCTCCATGCGACGTCTCATCTCATCGAACAGGGCGCGGCTCACGCGGGACTCCTTGCTTGAGGGTCGCCGCGCCCGGGGGGCGAAGCGACGAAAACGATGGCGGGTTCATGGTCACAGTATGCCCCAAGCCGAAGGGCGATGCGCACTGGCCGCGGCATTCTGTCCAAGGGCGGCCCCGGGGCCTTGCGTTGGCACAGCGTTGCGTCCAATCGGCTCACGTCGTCATCATTCTGTCAAGTGCGGTATAGTAAGAAATGCAGTGTCGCGCAGCGTCCCTGAAGCCGGCACATTCACTGCAGACAGGAGAGTCGATCATGCGCAATGTCGAACGGTTAACCTCCCTGAAGAGTGAACTTCTCGACATCTTCATGAGCATGCAGGTCGCCGAACACGAGCAGCGCTCACGGACCGCCGCCCAGCGCAACCTGCGCGCCCGCCGCGGTATCGAGCTGCACAACGAGTTCAAGCGTCTGTCCCGGGACATCGCCCAGTTGCCCGAGGACGAGATGCACTGAACGGCCCGACCCATGGCGGGTCGAGGGAATTTCCGGACGCAGCGAGCCCCGCCAGGGCGGGGCTCGCAGGGGAACTTGCCCCCTTTGCCTCAGCCGCTTGCCTCGTGGCCCTGAGGCCTCACAGGCTCGAGACGAAGACCAGGACCACCCCGATGGGGGCCACGTAGCGCGCCACCAGATGCCAGAGCTTCTCGGCACCGCCGGCGAGATTCAGCTCGTCGGCCACGCTCTTGCGTTCCAGGCACCAGGCGACGAAGACGATCGCCCCCAGCCCGGTCAGCGGCAGGAGGATCTTGCTGGTGAAGGTATCCAGCAGGTCGAAGACATTGAGGCCGAACAGCACCGGCACGTTCCAGACGTTGAACGACATCAGCGCCGCGATGCCCAGCGCCCAGACCGCCACGCCGCCGGCCAGGGTGGCCATCACCCGGGTCAGCGGGGTGCGCTCCTCGACGAACTCCACCACCGGCTCCAGCAGCGAGATGGCCGAGGTCAGGGCCGCAAAGGTCAGCAACAGGAAGAACATCAGGCCGAGCACGGTGCCACCGGTCATGTTGCCGAAGGCCAGCGGCAGGGTGACGAAGATCAGCCCCGGGCCTTCGCCGGCGCTCAGGCCGTTGGCGAACACGATCGGGAAGATCGCCAGGCCCGCCAGCAGCGCGATGACGGTATCGAGGATGATCACCGTGCGCGCGGTACCCAGCAGGTTGACGTCCTCCCCCAGGTAGGAACCGTAGGCCATCATGATGCCCATGCCCAGCGACAGGGTGAAGAAGGCCTGCCCCATGGCGGCCAGTACCACACCGCCGGTGAGAGCACTCCAGTCGGGGCGGAACATGAAGGCCAGCGCCTCGCCGAAGTGGCCGGTGGTCATGCCGTAGCCGACCAGCACCAGCATCAGTACCACCAGGGCCGGCATCATGGTACGCACCGCCCCTTCCAGGCCCTTGGTCACGCCCCGCGCGACGATCCACACCACCAGCGCCATGAAGGCCGTGTGCCATAGCAGCAGCACGCCGGGGCTGGCCAGCAGGTTACCGAAGATGGCGCCCACGCCGTCGGCATCCTGGCCGGTGAAGGTGCCGGTCACCGAATTGAGGGTATAGGAGAGCGACCAGCCGCCGATCACGCTGTAGAAGGAGAGGATCAGGAAGGCCGCCAGTATCCCGCTGGCCCCCAGCAGCGCCCAGGCCCGGGGCTGCCCGCTCCTGCCGGCGAGTTCCGCCATGGCGTTGACGGGATTCTTCTGGGCGCGGCGACCGATCAGCCATTCGGCGACCAGGATCGGCATGCCGACCACCGCCACGCAGATCAGGTAGACCAGCACGAAGGCGGCGCCTCCGCTGTCGCCGACCATGTAGGAGAAGCGCCAGATATTGCCCAGCCCCACCGCGGACCCGGCCGCGGCCAGCACGAAGGTCATCTTCGATGACCACTGCGCGTGTGCGAGTTTCGACATGAATCACCTGTTGTTGTCTGTATCGATGTGCATTCGGTATTGATCTGTATCAGGCATGGAAATCAGCAATATCACGCTGCTTTATGCCATTAAGACCGCAAATCTATCCGATCATACGCTTGATGGCTAGCCATGAGGCAAGAAAGACGCAGCGGCTGTCGGGAGCCACCATCCCAGCCTCGGGTATCGGCCTCAGAATAGCCGCTCCTGACGTTCACCGGGGAAGTCCGGAAGCGGCGGCAACGAACAGTGTTCGACCAAGCGGGAATGGAGGCGCCGCGCCAGTTCCGGCGCCTGCCGGTTGTCGGGCGTATGCACAAGCAGGAAAGGGGTTTTCCCCTGTTTTATCCACAGGGCGAGGCGCTCGATCCAGGGCTGGAAATAGCGCTCATTGATGACCGGATCGACGTGACCGATGAAGCGCACCAGCGGCCTGTCTCCCGTGGAAAGCACGTGTAATGGGCGTTTCGGCTTCTCGCCCTGGGCCTTGAGCAGGCCGGGGTGGTCGCTGGCCGGGGTGGAGAAGAGTGGCCGCACATCGAGCATCACTCGGTCGGCGCCGTGAGTTATCAACAATCGGTTCAGGGCGATTTCGGCCGCCCCCTTGTGGAAAAATTCCCTGTGACGCACTTCCACCGCACAGGGAATGCCGGTGGGCCAGCGCGACAACAGGGCTTCCAGCTGGGATAGCTCATCGACCCCGAAATCCCTTGGCAGCTGGACCATCAGCGGGCCGAGGCGATCGTGCAGCGGAGCGAGGGCCGCCAGGAAACCGTCGAATTCGGCCTCGACCCCGGCCAGACGCCGCTGGTGGGTCAGGGCCGCCGGCAGCTTGAAACAGAAGCGGAAATCCGGCGGCGCCTGGCGCGCCCAGGCCGTCACCGTCTCGGCACGCGGCGCGCCGCTGTAGAAGGTGGTATTGCCCTCGACGGTGGAAAACACCCGGGCATACTCCTCGAGCATGCCGTCGCTGCCACCATGGGCCGGATAGAGGGTGCCACGCCACGCCTGCTTGGCCCACATGGGCAGGCCCAGATACAGGGACGGCGCGGGGTCGCCCATCACTCCACGGTAACGGATTTGGCCAGGTTGCGCGGCTGGTCCACGTCGGTGCCCTTGAGCACCGCCACATGGTAGCTGAGCAGCTGCAGCGGCACGGTGTAGACGATCGGCGCCAGCACCTCGTGGACATGGGGCAGGCGCAGTACCCGGATGCCTTCCTCTTCCTCCAGCTTCACCTGCTCGTCGGCAAAGACGAACAGCTCGCCGCCCCGGGCCCGCACCTCCTGGAGGTTGGACTTGAGCTTGTCGAGCAGCTCGTCGTTGGGGGCCACGGAGATGACCGGCATCTCGCTGTCCACCAGCGCCAGCGGGCCATGCTTGAGCTCGCCGGCCGGGTAGGCCTCGGCGTGGATGTAGGAGATCTCCTTGAGCTTGAGCGCGCCCTCGAGGGCGATGGGGAAGTGCGCCCCACGACCGAGGAAGAGCGCATGGTGCTTCTCGGCGAAGGCCGCGGAGAGCGCCTCGACCTGCGGGTCGAGCCGCAGTACCCGCTCCACCAGGCCGGGCAGGCCGCGCAGGGCGGCCACCAGCTCGGCCTGGACGCCCCCATCGAGCCCCTTGACCCGACCCAGCGCCAGGGTCAACAGCATCAGGGCGGTGAGCTGGGTGGTGAAGGCCTTGGTCGAGGCGACGCCGATCTCCGGGCCGGCCTGGGTCATCAGGGTCAGGTCGGACTCGCGCACCAGGGAGCTGCCCGGCACGTTGCAGATCGCCAGGCTGGCCAGGTAGCCGCGCTCGCGGGCGAAGCGCAGCGCCGCCAGGGTGTCGGCGGTCTCGCCGGACTGGGAGAGCGTCACGAACAGGGTGTCCTCCGGCACCACCACCTGCCGGTAGCGATACTCCGAGGCGACCTCGACCTGCACCGGTACCCCGGCGAAGCGCTCGAGCCAGTAACGGGCCACCATGCCGGCATGATAGCTGGTGCCACAGGCGACGATATGGATCTGGCGCACCCGGTCGAACAGCGCCTCGGCCTCGGGGCCGAAGCTCTCCACCAGCACCGACTGCTCGCCCAGGCGCCCCTCCAGGGCCGCGGCGATCACCGCCGGCTGCTCATGGATCTCCTTGAGCATGAAGTGGCGATAGTCGCCCTTGCTCGCCGCGCCGTCGCCGTGCTCGAAGGCCTGCACCTCGCGCTCGACCGACCGCCCCGCCGCGTCGAACACCGCAACGCCCCCCCGGGCGGAGAGTCGCACCACGTCGCCCTCCTGCAGGTAGACGTAGCGGTCGGTGACCTGCAGCAGGGCCAGGGGATCGGAGCCCAGGAAGGCCTCGTCGATGCCCACGCCCACCACCAGCGGGCTGCCCCTGCGGGCGCCGACGATGACGTCGGGCTCGTCGGCATGCATCACGGCCAGCGCATAGGCACCGTCGAGGTGTGCCAGCGCCCGCTGGACCGCGGCCAGCAGATCGCCGCTACTGTCGAACTCCCGGTCCACCAGGTGGGCGACCACCTCGGTGTCGGTCTCCGATGCGAAGACATAACCGGCGTCGCGGAGCTGCTGGCGCAGCGCCTCGTGATTCTCGATGATGCCGTTGTGCACCACCACCAGTCGCTCGCCGGACTGGTGCGGGTGGGCATTGACCTCGCTGGGCCTGCCGTGGGTGGCCCAGCGGGTATGGGCGATACCGCAGCGGCCGGGCAGCGGCTCGGCGGCGAGCCGCTCCTCGAGGGCCGCCACCTTGCCCACGGCGCGGCACCGCTGCAGGGTGCCCTGGGGGGACTGCACCGCCATGCCCGCCGAGTCATAGCCGCGATATTCGAGGCGCTTGAGCCCCTCGAGCAGGATGCCCTGGACGTTGCGCTCGGCGACGGCGCCGACGATTCCACACATGCGATCTCTCCTCAGGGTTCCTGGCGCTTGGTCGGCCGCGCCCAGTCGGCCTTGCTCACCTGGCGGCCGCGGGAGACCGCCAGGGCGTTGTCGGGCACGTCCTTGCTGATGGTGGAGCCGGCGCCGACGGTGGCTCCCTTGCCGATGCTGACCGGCGCGACCAGCGCGGTATTGGAGCCGATGAAGGCGTCGTCGCCGATCTCGGTGCGGTGCTTGTTGGCACCGTCGTAGTTGCAGGTGATGGTGCCGGCCCCGACGTTGACGTCGCTCCCCAGCGAGGCATCGCCCACATAGCTCAGGTGGTTGATCTTGCTGCCTTCTCCCACCTCGACATTCTTGGTCTCGACGAAGTTGCCGACCTTGGCCCCCACCGCCAGCCGCGAACCGGGACGCAGCCGGGCGAAGGGGCCGATGCGGTTGCGGCCGGCCACCACCGCGCCCTCGATGACGCTGTGGGGCTCGACCAGGGTCTCGGCACCGATGTGGCTGTCGCGGATCACGCAGTGGGGACCGATGCGCACCCCTTCGCCCAGTTCCACCTCGCCCTCGAAGATGCAGCCCACATCGATCTCCACGTCGTGGCCGCAGGTCAGGGTGCCGCGGATGTCGAGACGCGCCGGATCGAGCAGCGCCACGCCCTCGGCCATCAGCCGCTCGGCCAGCTCGCGCTGGTGGGCACGCTCCAGGCGCGCCATCTGGGCCCGATTGTTGACGCCCTCCACTTCGAGCGCCTGGGCCGGCTGGGTGGTGACGATCCTCACCCCCTCGGCCGCCGCCATGGCAATCACGTCGGTCAGGTAGTACTCGCCCTGGGCATTGTCGGCCGAGAGCTGCGGCAACCAACGTCTGAGCTGAGCCGCGGTCATGGCCATGATGCCGGTGTTGCACTCGCGGATGGCGAGCTCGGTCTGGGAGGCGTCCTTGTGCTCGACGATGGCCACCACCTCGTCCGCCTCGTTGCGCAGGATGCGACCGTAGCCGCCGGGCTCGGGCAGGGTCACGGTCAGCAGCCCCATGTGCTGGTCGTCGACCTCCTCGAGCAGCGTCGCCAGGGTCTCGCGACGAATCAGCGGCACGTCGCCGTAGAGCACCAGCACCTTGTCGTGGCCGAGCCCGTCCAGGGCCTGGGCGACGGCATGCCCGGTGCCCTTCTGCTCGGTCTGCAGGGCGAAGCGCACCTCGCAGTCGGCCAGTGCCTCGCGCACATGCTCGGCCCCGTGGCCGACCACCACATGGGTGCGATCGGCGGCAAGCCCCCGGGCGGTATCGATCACATGGCGCACCATCGGCTTGCCGGCCAGGCGATGCAGTACCTTGGGCAGCGTCGAGCGCATCCGCGTGCCCTGTCCGGCCGCCAGAATCACCACGTCGAGCGTCATCATGACTCCATGTCCATTCTCGTCAGTCGTTACATTCTAGATGGTTCCGGGCCCGGCACTCCATGCCGGCCTGGACTGGTTTGCCCCTCACCGCACCTCGAGGCCGAGTTCCTCGACCAGCGCCTCGCCGAAGGTTTCGACGAAGCCGGGGCTGACCCGGCTGCTCCAGCCCTCGTCCTCGCGTACGATCATCAGCACGGCGAGGCCCTGCTCCCTGGCCAGGGCCATCCCCTGCTCCTCGCCCAGCACCATCAGTGCCGTGGCCCAGGCATCCGCCCAGGCGTTGGAGGGGTGGGCCACCGTCACCGAGGCCAGCCGATGTGCGATGGGACGGCCGGTACGCGGATCGATGGTGTGAGAGTAACGCAGGCCCTCCTCCTCGAAGTAGTTGCGATAGTCGCCGGAGGTGGCGACCGAGATGTCATGCAGCGGCACCACATGCCGCGCTTCCCGGCGGTCGTCCAGGGGCGCCTCGATGCCGATGCGCCAGGGCGTTCCCTCGGCGTCACGGTAGCCCTTCGCCATCACCTCCCCCCCCAGGTTGACCAGGTAGTGCTCGATGCCCCGGCGGTCCAGGTAGGCCGCCACGCGATCCGTGCCGTGGCCCTTGGCCACCCCGGAGAGATCGATGAAGATGTCCCTCACGCGCCGCGCCTGGAGCCCCTCCACGTCGAGCTCGAAGCTGTCCGGGCCGACCTCGGCCAGCCGCTCGGCCAGGGTCTCGTCGTCGGGAATCTCCCGCGGGCGGGCCTCGGGACCGAAGCTCCAGAGATTGACCAGGCCACCCAGGGACATGTCGAAGGCACCATCGCTGGCCTCGGCCACCGCCTGGCCGATCGCCAGCACCTCGATCAGTTCGTCGGAGAGGGGTTGCCATTCCCCGACCGGCGCCTGGTTGAAGGCCACCAGTTCCGAGTCGTCACGATACGTGGACATGGAAGCATCCACCTCATCGAGCTCGGCGAGAAACTCCGTCTCGATCTCGCGCGCCTCGCCCTGGGTCAAGGGATCGGCGATGGTCACCTGGTAGAAGCTGCCGAAGACCTGCCCCTCCAGGCGCACCGGCGACTCCAGCGGCCTATCGCTCTCCGAGCAGGCCGCCAGCAAGGCGGCGAAGGCCAGCAGCAGCGTCAACGACAGCAGACGGGACGGGGTCATTGCTCAGGGTCTCCGGCAGGCAGGTGGTGCGAGCTTACCAGAACAACCACAGCAGCCAGAGTCCCAGCACGATGCGATAGACCACGAAGGGCTGCATGCCGATCCGGCGGATGAAGACCAGGAAGTAGTGGATGCAGAGGTAGGCACTGATGCCCGACAGCAGGCTGCCCACCACCAGGGTCGACCAGTCCACCGCCCGGTCCGCGCTGACCAGGCCGAGGATCTCGAGGGCGCTGGCGAGCACGATCACCGGAATCGACAGCAGGAAGGAGAAGCGTGCCGCCCCTTCCCGGCTCATGCCCAGCAGCAGCGCCGCGGTGATGGTGATCCCCGAGCGTGACGTGCCGGGGATCAGCGCCAGCGCCTGGGCGCCGCCGATCAGCAGGGCGTCCTTCAGGGTCAGCTGGTACTCGCTGCGCGCCCCGCGATGGCGCCAGTCGGCATAGCCGAGCAGCACGCCGAAGCCGATCAGGCCGGCGGCGATGATCAGCGGCGAGCGCATGCCGACCTCGATGGCGTCGTGAAAGACCAGGCCGACCACGCCGACCGGGATCGTCGCCAGCAGCACCCACCAGGCGAGGCGGGCATCCTCGTCGGCCGCCCGGCCGCGCAGCGAATCGGCCCAGCTGACGATCATCCTGCGCAGTTCGTGGCGGAAATAGAGCACCACCGCCGCCAGGCTGCCGAGATGCAGCGCGACGTCGAAGGCCAGTCCCTGGTCGTCCCACGGGGTCAGCACCGGTACCAGGATCAGGTGAGCGGAGCTGGAGATGGGCAGGAACTCGGTCAGTCCCTGAACGATCGAGAGAACGGCAACCTGGAGCCAGTCCATGGCGATTCCTGTGTGGATGGACGAAGCCGATGACGGCGAACACGGTGGCGAAGCGACTCGAGCGGCCCGTCCACTGGAGCGGCTCGTCGCCCGGCCGACGCCGAGCATACACATCCGTCACGAGGTTGTCCGCCTCGCCTCCGCGACGGACGAAGCGACGTTGTGTGCTGGCGGCGACGATCACAGGCCGGCCAGGATCGCCGTGGCGATACTGAAATAGATCAGCACCCCCGAGGCATCGATCAGCGTCGTCACCAGCGGTGCCGAGGCCGTGGCCGGGTCCCAGCCCAGGCGGTCGAGCAGGAACGGGAGGCACATGCCCAGCAGGCTGCCGAACAGCACGATGGTGACCATGCTCATGGCCACCACCATGGCCACCGCCTCGCCACCGCGCAGCACGCCGATGGGCGCCACCGCCAGCGCCATGGTCAGCCCCAGGGAACCGGCCACCAGCAGCTCGCGGCCGAGCAGCTTGCCCCAGTCCTTGACCCCGACGTCGCCGGTGGCCATGCCGCGCACCATCAGGGTGGCGGCCTGGGCGCCGGCGTTGCCGCCGCTGCCGATCAGCAGCGGCAGGAAGAACACCAGGGCCACCTGGGCGACGATGGTGTCCTCGAAGTAGGCGATGCCGGCACCGGAGAGGAGGTTACCGAACACCAGCAGCACCAGCCAGATCACCCGCTTGCGGTAGAGGCTCCACAGCGGCACCCGGCTGACGCCATCCTCCAGCTGGCCGATGGACATCCCCTTGTGGATATCCTCGGTGGCCTCGGATTCGGCCACGTCCATGGCGTCATCGTGGGTGACGATGCCGACCAGGCGCTGCTCGGCATCGATCACCGGCACGGCCAGCAGGTCATAGCGAGCCACCGCCCGGGCGACCTCCTCCTGCTCCTGGTCGACGGGGATGCTGATCACGTCCTTGATCATCAGGTCGTCGACCCTGGCCCCCGGCCGCGCCACCATCAGCTGGCGCAGCGACAGGGTGCCGGCCAGGCGGCCATCCGGGTCGATGATGTAGAGCTGGTAGACGGTCTCCGCATCCGGCGCCGTCTGACGCACCCGCATCATCGCCTGGGAGACCGTCATGCCGCTGGGGATGGCCACGTAGTCCGAGGTCATGATGGCCCCGGCGGTGCCCTCCTCATAGCTGGCCAGCCGCTTGAGATCCTCGCGCTCCTGGCGCGCCATGCGCCGCAGCAGGGTCTCGCGGCGGTCCTCGCCGAGCAGGTTGAAGAGGTCGGCACGCTCGTCCGACCCCATCTCCTCCAGCACCGCGAGCAGCGTTTCGTCGGACATCGCCTCGGCCACATCGGTCTGCTCCTCGCCCGGCAGGTAGCCGAGCACATTGGCCCGCCGTTCGATGGGCAGACTGTCGAGCAGGCCGAGGGCGATGGGCAGATCATCCTCTTCGGCGAGGATGTCCTCGACGATCTCGGCGATATCCGCGGAACGCAACTCCGGCAGCAGTTCTTCGAGACGCTCGCCCTGCTTCTCGGACAGCGCCGTCAGCAGCGCCTCCTTCTGTTCCAGCAGGGTCTCATTCAATGACATGGGCATCCTCCTGACGCCGCCAGGCTGCAGGCAAGGGCCGCCTGCACGGTGACGTATTGTGCAGCGAGCATGATATCAGACGCGAAAACGCCCCCCGAACATGGCTCCGGAGGGCGTCTTCCACGGCAGGAGCGTCGATCAGCCCTTGCCGGCCTTCTTGCGCAGTTGCTGGATGGTACGCAGCTGCGCCACGGCTTCGGCGAGCTCGGCCGCGGCGCGGGTGTAATCCAGCTCCGCGGACTTGTCGTTGAGTGCCCTCAGCGCATGCTGCCGGGCCTCCTCGGCGGAAGCCTCGTCCAGGTCCTTGGCGCGGGCGGCAGAGTCGGCAAGGATGGTCACCACGTCGGGCTGCACTTCGAGGAAGCCGCCGGAGACGTAGTAGTTCTCCTCCTGTCCACCGTCATGGATCACGCGGATCGGCCCCGGATGCAGCTCGGTCAGCAGCGGAGCGTGGCCCGGGAGGATCCCCAGGTCGCCCATCACCCCGGCGGCGATCACCTGCTCGACCTCGCCGGAGTAGACCGAGGCCTCGGCGCTCACGATTTCGCACTTGAAGCTGTTCGCCATAGCGAAGTCCCCCTGGTGGACGGCCTTACTTCATCTGGTTGGCTTTCTCGACGGCCTCGTCGATGCTGCCCACCATGTAGAAGGCCTGCTCCGGGAGCTCATCGTACTCGCCGTCGAGGATGCCCTGGAAGCCACGGATGGTCTCCTTGAGCGGCACGTACTTGCCCGGGGAGCCGGTGAACACCTCGGCAACGAAGAACGGCTGCGACAGGAAGCGCTGGATCTTGCGCGCCCGCGCCACGGACAGCTTGTCCTCGTCGGACAGCTCGTCCATGCCCAGGATTGCGATGATGTCCTTGAGCTCCTTGTAGCGCTGCAGCACGTTCTGGACGCCGCGGGCGGTACCGTAGTGCTCCTCGCCCACCACCAGCGGATCGAGCTGGCGCGAGGTGGAGTCCAGCGGGTCGATGGCCGGGTAGATGCCCAGCTCGGCGATGGAACGCGCCAGCACCACGGTGGCGTCCAGGTGCGAGAAGGTGGTCGCCGGGGACGGGTCGGTCAGGTCGTCCGCGGGCACGTACACCGCCTGCACGGAGGTGATGGAGCCGGTCTTGGTGGAGGTGATGCGCTCCTGCAGGACCCCCATCTCCTCGGCCAGGGTCGGCTGGTAACCCACCGCGGAGGGCATGCGACCCAGCAGGGCGGACACCTCGGTACCGGCCAGGGTGTAGCGGTAGATGTTGTCGACGAACAGCAGCACGTCGCGGCCTTCATCACGGAACTTCTCGGCGATGGTCAGGCCGGTCAGGCCCACGCGCAGGCGGTTGCCGGGCGGTTCGTTCATCTGACCGTAGACCAGCGACACCTTGTCGATGACGTTGGATTCGGTCATTTCATGATAGAAGTCGTTGCCCTCGCGGGTCCGCTCGCCGACCCCGGCGAACACGGAGTAGCCGCTGTGCTCGGTGGCAATGTTGCGGATCAGCTCCATCATGTTCACGGTCTTGCCCACGCCGGCGCCGCCGAACAGCCCGACCTTGCCGCCCTTGGCGAACGGGCAGACCAGGTCGATGACCTTGATGCCGGTCTCGAGCAGCTCCTCGGAAGCCGCCTGGTCGGCATAGCCCGGTGCCTTGCGGTGGATCGGCATGCGCTCGGTCTCGCCGATCTCGCCGGCCTCGTCGATCGGCTCGCCGAGCACGTTCATGATGCGGCCCAGCGTCTCCTTGCCCACCGGCACGGAGATGGCGGCGCCGGTGTTGGTGATCTCCAGGCCGCGCTTGAGGCCCTCGGTGGAGCCCATGGCGATGGTGCGCACCACGCCGTCGCCCAGCTGCTGCTGGACCTCGAGCACGGTGTCGGCGTTGGCGACCTTCAGGGCGTCGTAGACCTTGGGAACATCGTCCCGCGGAAACTCGACGTCAATCACCGCGCCGATGATTTGTACGATACGTCCGCTCATCTTGGTTCCTCTCAAAGTACCTGCAAATGAAACCTGCATGCCGGGAGGGCACCCCCTCCCCTGGCGCTATACGGCGGCGGCGCCCCCGACGATCTCGGAGATCTCCTGGGTGATGGCGGCCTGACGGGCCTTGTTGTACACCATCTCCAGATCGTCGATCAGCCCGCCGGCGTTGTCGGTGGCGTTCTTCATGGCGATCATGCGGGCCGCCTGCTCACAGGCGCCGTTCTCGACCACCGACTGGTAGACCTGCGACTCGATGAAACGAACCAGCAGGCTGTCCAGCAGCGCCTTGGCATCCGGCTCATACAGGTAGTCCCAGCCACCGGGACGCTTGTTCTCTTCGGAATGCTTGTGGTGCCCGTTGTTGCCCATGTCGGGCGACAGGGGTACCAGCTGCCTGACCACCGGCCTCTGGGTCATGGTGTTGACGAACTCGTTGTACACCACGTAGAGCCGGTCCAGGCGCCCCTCGTCATAGGCATCCAGCATGACCTTCACGCTGCCGATCAGATCCTCGACCTCGGGCGACTCGCCCAGGCCGCTCTTCGCCGCCACCAGGTTGCCCCCGTAGCTGCGGAAGAAGCCGCCGGCCTTGCTGCCCAGGGCGCAGAAGTCGAGCTCCGCTCCCTGGTCGCGCCACGCCTTGGCATCCTTCAACACGGCCTTGAACAGGTTGACGTTCAGGCCGCCACACAGGCCGCGGTCGGTGGAAACGACGATATAGCCCACCCGCTTGGCGTCCCGCTCGATCATGTAGTCGTGGCGGTACTCGGGCTGGGCGTCGGCGATATGGCCCACGACGTTGCGGATCTGGCGGGCGTAGGGCTGGCTGGCCCTCATCAGGTCCTGTGCCTTACGCATCTTCGACGCAGCGACCATTTCCATGGCACTGGTGATCTTCTGCGTATTCTTGATGCTCCCGATCTGGGTGCGTATCTCTTTTGCAGCTGCCATAGCGATCTACCTCGTTCGTGGCCCTCAGAATGCTCCAGGGCCCGCCCCTGGGGGGCGGGCCGACGGGATTACCAGCTCTGAGTGGCCTTGAACTTCTCGAGACCCTCTTTCAGCCCCTTCTGAATCTCGTCGCTGTAGTCGCCGCTCTGGTTGATCTGGTCGAGCAGCTCGGCATGTTCGGCCTTCATGTAGTCGCGCAGGGCGCGCTCGAAGTCCAGTACCTTGCGTACCTCGACGTCATCCAGGAAGCCCTCGTTGGCGGCATAGAGCGACAGCGCCATCTCGGCCACGGACATCGGCGAGTACTGCGTCTGCTTCATCAGCTCGGTGACGCGCTGGCCGTGCTCCAGCTGCTTGCGGGTGGCCTCGTCCAGGTCGGACGCGAACTGGGAGAAGGCCGCCAGCTCGCGGTACTGGGCCAGGGCCAGACGCACGCCGCCGCCGAGCTTCTTGATGATCTTGGTCTGGGCCGAACCGCCGACCCGGGATACCGAGAGGCCGGCGTTGATGGCCGGACGGATGCCCGAGTTGAACAGGTCGGCCTCGAGGAAGATCTGGCCGTCGGTGATCGAGATCACGTTGGTCGGAACGAACGCCGAGACGTCGCCGCCCTGGGTCTCGATGATCGGCAGCGCGGTGAGCGAGCCGGTCTTGCCCTTGACCTCGCCGTCGGTGAACTTCTCGACGTAGTCGGTGTTGACGCGGGCGGCACGCTCGAGCAGGCGGGAGTGCAGGTAGAAGACGTCGCCCGGATAGGCTTCACGGCCCGGCGGACGACGCAGCAGCAGGGAGACCTGGCGGTAGGCCACGGCCTGCTTGGACAGGTCGTCATAGACGATCAGGGCATCTTCGCCGCGGTCACGGAAATACTCGCCCATGGTGCAGCCGGCGTAGGGCGCCAGGAACTGCATCGGGGCCGGGTCGGAGGCGCCGGCGGCGACCACGATGGTGTGCTCCATGGCACCGTGCTCTTCGAGCTTGCGCACCACGTTGGCAATGGTCGACTGCTTCTGGCCGATGGCCACATAGATGCAGGTGACGCCCTTGCCCTTCTGGTTGATGATGGTGTCGATGGCGATCGCCGACTTGCCGATCTGGCGGTCGCCGATGATCAGCTCGCGCTGGCCACGACCGATCGGCACCATGGCGTCGATGGACTTGAGGCCGGTCTGGATCGGCTGGTCCACCGACTGGCGGGTGATGACGCCCGGGGCGACCTTTTCCACCGCGTCGGTGAGCTTGGCACCGATCTCGCCCTTGGCGTCGATGGGGTTGCCCAGCGGATCGACCACGCGGCCGATCAGTTCGGGGCCCACCGGCACCTCGAGGATGCGCCCGGTGCACTGGGCGGTCATGCCCTCTTCGAGCTCCAGGTAGTCCCCCAGCACCACGGCACCCACGGAGTCGCGCTCGAGGTTGAGCACCATGCCGAAGATGCTGCCGGGGAATTCGATCATCTCGCCGAACATCGCGTCCTCGAGGCCGTGGATCTTCACGATGCCGTCGGAGACGCTGACGATGGTGCCCTGGTTGCGGGCTTCGGATGCGACATCAAGCTTCTCGATCCGCTGCTTGATGATGTCGCTGATCTCGGAAGGATTCAGTTGCTGCATGCCATGTCCCTCAGACTCAGGCGGAAAGGGCTTCGGTGAGGCGGTTCAGTCGACCGCGCACCGAACCGTCGATGACGGTGTCGCCGGTACGCAGGATGACACCGCCGAGAAGCGTCGGGTCCACCTGAGTGGTAATGGAGATTTCGCGATTCAGGCGCTTCTTGAGCGCGCCGGCGAGCTTCTGCTGCTGCTTGTCATCGAGCGCATAGGCCGAGACCACGGTGACGTCGATGCGCTTCTCGAGCTCCGCGCGCAGCCGCTCGAACTGCTCGGCGATGTCGGTCAGGGCCGCCAGGCGCCCCTTCTCTCCGAGGGTCTCGAGAAAACGACGCGCGGCGTCGTCGACATCGACGTCGGCCACCTCGATGACCAGGGCCACCTTGCGCTCGGTGGACAGCTTCGGGCTGGAGAGCAGCTTCTGGACATCACGGTCGGCAGCGACCTGGCCCAGCATCGCGAGCCAGCCGGCCCAGGCGTCCAGCACCTGATGATCGCGTGCGTACTCGAATGCCGCCTTGGCGTAGGGTCGAGCGACGGTAGACAGTTCCGCCATGGATCACCTCCTCACAGTTCGGCGGCAAGCTTGTCGAGCAGCTTGCGATGTGCCTTCTCGTCGACGGAGGCTTCCAGGACACGCTCGGCACCGGCGACGGCCAGCGTCGACACCTGGGCACGCAGCTCGTCCTTGGCGCGATGGATTTCCTGCTCGATCTCGGCGCGCGCACCGGCGACCAATCGCTCGCCTTCGGCACGGGCCTGCTCGCGGGCTTCCTCGATCATCTGAGCGGAGCGCTTGTTCGCCTGCTCGAGGATCTGGGAGGCCTGCTCCTTGCTCTCGCGCAGGGTCTCGTTGGCGCGCTCCTGGGCGAGCTCGAGGTCACGCGTTGCACGGCTGGCCGCATCGAGGCCATCGGCGATCTTCTTCTGACGCTCGTGGAGCGCATTGCTGATCGGTGGCCACACGTACTTCAGGCAAAACCAGACAAAGATCGCGAAGGCGATCGTCTGCCCGATAAGCGTCATGTTGATATTCACAGGGATGTACCTCTGACAGGTTCGTGGCGACCGGAAACGAACACACCGAGCGCTGGGCGCCCGGTGCTGTCATTAACCGGCAACGACGAAGATCAGGTACATCGCGATACCGACACCGATCATCGGCACGGCGTCCAGCAGGCCCGCCATCAGGAAGGTCTTGGTCTGCAGCTGATCGCCCAGCTCCGGCTGGCGGGCAGTGGATTCCAGCAGCTTGCCACCCAGCAGGGCGAAGCCGATACCGGTACCCAGGGCGCCCAGGCCGATCATGAGGGACGCAGCAATGTAGACGAGTTCCATGGTGGTGCTCCTAGTTTTCTCGAGTTGAGGTTCAAGGGGTTAAGGGTTGATGGAAGTGCAAGCGTTGCTCGTTTCAGTGATGTTCGTGCGCCTGGCTCAGGTAGACGACGGACAGCACGGTGAAGATGAAGGCCTGGAGGGTGATGACCAGGATGTGGAAGATTGCCCAGGGCACATCCAGCACCCAGATGGCCCAGAACGGCAGCAGGGCGATCAGGATGAAGATCACCTCACCGGCGAACATGTTGCCGAACAGACGAAGGCCCAGGCTCAGCGGCTTGACCAGCAGGCCGATCAGCTCCATGACCAGGTTGAAGGGAATCAGCGACCAGTGGTTGAACGGGGTGAGCGAGAGCTCCTTGGCGAATCCACCGGCGCCCTTGACCTTCAGACTGTAGTAGATGATCAGAAAAAAGACCCCCAGGGCCATGCCCAGGGTGGCATTGGGATCGGTGGTGGGCACCATCTTCATATAGTCGACGCCGAGGCGAAGGAACAGCTCGGGCACGTAATCCACCGGGATCAGCTTGAGGAAGTTCATCAGGAAGATCCAGACGAACAGCGTCAGGGCCAGCGGCGCGATGACGGGATTCCTGCCGTGGAAGGCCCCGCGGACGGTGAACTCGACGAACTCGATGACCATCTCGATGACATTCTGCAGGGTGCCGGGAACCCCGGTGGTCGCCACCCTGCCGGCCTTGCGGAACAGCCAGATGAACAGCGCCCCCATGGCGATGGACCAGCCCATGGTATCCAGGTGCAGCGCCCAGAAGCCCATCTCCTGGGCCTCCTCGGCGGAGTGAGCCAGCGACCAGCCGTTGTCGGGATGCTTGCCGAAGGTCAGGTTCTGCAGGTGGTGCTTGATATATTCGGTCGGCGAGGGGTTATTGCCAGCCATGGGTCTGCCTCTCGTTGGGGTCGGTCAGTCACGCAGCAGCCAGGGAGCCAGCCAGTGCATGAGGTGAACCGCCACGTATGCGCCAAAGAAAAAAGCCGGGTTTGAGGGGGGCACTGTCACGAACACCAGGGCAAACAGTGCCACCGTCAAACCAAACTTGCCCGCCTCGGCCCGATAGAAAATCGACACGAAGCGCCTTGCATGTCGGCCGGCACGTTGGCTGCCGACCCGCCATACGAAATACAGGTTGGGAAGAAGACAGATCAGCCCGCCGGTCGCCGCCGAGATGGCTGCCTTCTGCCCGCCGACCGCGAAGCCGAGGACAGCCATGACGATGATGGCCAGTCCCTGGGCCTGCAGAAGGCGACGATGATTCGGAAGTCGCCGCCCCGCACGGGACCTAGCCATGCCGACTCCCCATGACTTCCAGCGGACGAGGCAGCGCCGTCTGCGGCGCTGCGCCCCGCGCGGACAAACACCGGCGGATTATAGGGAAGCCCCTCCGGCCCTTCAACCAGAGCGGTGTCGATTCCGAGGATATCCGGTCACTTTGCGACCAAAGGGGGACGGGTTGTCGACATAGGCCGGCGCGCGCCGCCCTGTCCGACACCGCCCTCAACGAATGTGCTCCAGGATGCCGTCCAGTTCGTCGAGGCTGGCGTAGCGGATCGTGACCCGCCCCTTACCGCCGCGACCGTGCTGGATCTTCACCGGCGCGCCGAGCAGCTCGCCCAGCCGGGTCTCGAGACGCGCCACATCGGGGCTCGGCGCCGGCCGCTCGGCCTTGCGCGGCTCGCCGGCGGCGAGCCGCTTGACCAGCGCCTCGGTGTCTCGGACGGTGAGATCCTTGTTGACCACCTCGTGGGCCGCCTTGCGCTGCTTCGCCCCGGACAGCGCCAGCAGGGCCCGGGCGTGCCCCATGTCCAGGTCGCCGCGCTCGAGCAGGGTCTGGACCTCCGGGTCGAGGGTGAGCAGGCGCAGCAGGTTGGCCACCTGGGCGCGGGACCGTCCCACGGCATCGGCCGCCTGCTGCTGGGTGAGTTCGAACTCCTCGAGCAGACGCTTGAGGGCCATCGCCTCCTCCACCGGATTGAGGTTCTCGCGCTGGATGTTCTCGATCAGCGCCAGCGCCAGCGCCACCTGGTCGCTGACGTCGCGGATGACCGCGGGAATGACGTCCAGCTCCGCCAGCTGGGCGGCACGCCAGCGACGTTCGCCGGCGATGATCTCGTAGCGATCCTTGGCGACGGGACGCACCACGATGGGCTGCATCACGCCCTGGGCGCGGATCGAGTCGGCGAGTTCCTCCAGGGCCTCGGGCTGGATATCGCGCCGCGGCTGATACTTGCCGCGGGTGAGCTGGCCCAGCGACAGGCGTTCGAGTCGCTCCTCGGCCACCGGCGCCTCGCCCTCCTCCGGCCCGGTCGGGTCGACTCCCGGAAGGTCCAGATTCTCGCGGCGGCGGGCATTGGCCCCGATCAGGGCATCCAGGCCGCGTCCCAGGGCGCGTTTATTGCGCGTCATCGACATTCCCTCATCACAGCGGATTACAGCGCTCGGTCTACAGAGACAGCCGGCGGATCAGCTCCTTGGCCAGCACCCGATGGGCCTGGCTGCCCCGCGAGAAACGCGCGTACTTGGTCACCGGCAGGCCATGGCTCGGCGCCTCGGCGACCCGCACGTTGCGGGGGATGGTGGTCTTGAGCAGGGCATCACCGAAGTAGTCGCGCAGCTGCTTGCTGACATCCCGCGTCAGGCTGTTGCGCGAGTCGAACATGGTGCGCAGGATGCCATAGACCTCCAGGTCCAGGTTCACGCTGTCCTTGATCTGTTCGACGGTATCGAGCAGCGCCGAGAGTCCCTCGAGGGCGTAGAACTCGCACTGCAGCGGAATCAGCACGCCGTTGGCCGCGGTCAGGGCATTGACGGTGAGCATGTTGAGCGACGGCGGACAGTCGATCAGCACCACGTCATACTCGCCGGCGACATCGGAGAGGGCCTCGACCAGGCAGCGTTCGCGCCCCTCGTCGCGGTCGAGCAGCTCGACCTCGGCGGCGGTCAGGTCGCCGTTGCCCGGCAACAGGGCGAAGCCGGCCGCCGGGCAATCGAGGATCACCTCGATGGAGCGCCGCTCTCCCAGCAGCACGTCGAGCACACTGCCATCGAGCGTGTGCTTGTCCACACCGCTGCCCATGGTGGCATGGCCCTGGGGGTCCAGGTCGACCAGCAGCACGCGACGGTCCAGGGCGGCCAGGCTGGCGGCCAAGTTCACGGCGGTGGTGGTCTTGCCCACGCCGCCCTTCTGGTTGGTCAAGGCTATGATCTTGGTCACGGTCGTCATCCTTGGGGTGACGGACGCCTCAGGGGCGGCCTGGGGTGGAACCTTGGCGCTCGAGAATCACCAGTCGGCGGCTACCGCTCTCGAAGGGTACCGTCAGCTCGTGACGCGCAATCGGTGCGACCTCGGCGGGCAATCCGGCCAGTTCGTCCTCCACGGCCGGCCCCTTCATGGCCAGCCACTGCCCCCCGGGGGCGAGCAGGTGCTCGCTCAGCTCGACGAAATCGCCCAGGCTGGCGAAGGCCCGCGAGATGACCTGGTCGAAGCGTCCCTGGATGGCCTCGACCCGGGCCTGCACCGGGGTGACGTTACTCAGCCCCAATTCCAGCACGGCCTGGCGTTGAAAGCGTACCTTCTTGCCGTTGCTGTCGAGCAGGGTGACCGCGAGTTCCGGCCTGAGGATGGCCAGGACCAGTCCCGGCAGTCCCGCTCCCGCCCCCACATCGAGCAGTCGTGGTCCCCGGACCCAGGGCAGCACGGCGGCGCTGTCGAGCAGATGCCGGGAGACCATCTCGAGGGGATCGCGTACCGCGGTGAGGTTATAGGCGCGATTCCACTTGTGCAATAGCGACACCAGGCGCAGCAGCCCGAGGCGTGTTTCATCATCGGCGGCGATGTCGAGTCGTGCCAGGCCCTGGTCGAGCCGTTCGGCGAGCTGGGGGTCGACTGCCGTCATCCGCTGGCCACCCGGCTGTCGTCGAGCAGGCGTCGTTTCTTGAGATGGATCAGCAGGATCGACACCGCCGCCGGGGTCACACCGGAGATCCGCGAGGCCTGGGCCAGGGTGGCCGGGCGCGCCGCGGCGAGCTTCTGGCGGATCTCGTGGGACAGGCCCTCGACCCGCTCATAGTCGAGGTCGGCGGGCAGCGGCGTGGCCTCGTGGCGCTTGAGCCGGTCGATCTCGTCCTGCTGGCGGTCGATGTAGCCCTGGTACTTGGCCTGGATCTGCACCTGCTCGGCGACCGAGTCCTCCCCCACCGGCTCGCCGGAGAGCCCGGCCACGTCGGCATACTCGAGCTCGGGGCGCTTGAGCAGGTCCATCAGGCTGTACTCGCGGGCGAGCGCCTTGCCGGTCTTGGCTTCGACCGCCTCGGCGGCCGCGCTCCCGGGCTGTACCCAGGTGGCCCGGAGCCGGGCACTCTCGGCCTCGATGGCCTCGCGACGGGTGGTGAAGGCCGCCCAGCGGGCGTCGTCCACCAGCCCCAGCGCACGGCCACGCTCGGTGAGGCGCAGGTCGGCGTTGTCCTCCCGCAGCAGCAGCCGGTACTCGGCCCGCGAGGTGAACATGCGGTAGGGCTCCTTCGTTCCCAGGGTGATCAGGTCGTCCACCAGCACGCCCAGGTAGGCCTCGTCACGGCGCGGCCACCAGGCCTCGACTCCCCTGGCACGGCGGGCGGCATTGAGCCCGGCCAGCAGCCCCTGGGCCCCGGCCTCCTCGTAGCCGGTGGTGCCGTTGATCTGCCCGGCGAAGAACAGGTTGTGGATAAACTTGGTCTCCAGCGAGTGCTTCAGGTCCCGCGGGTCGAAGAAATCGTACTCGATGGCGTAACCGGGCCGGGTGATGTGCGCGTTCTCCAGGCCCTCGATCGAGCGCACCACCTGCAGCTGCACGTCGAAGGGCAGCGAGGTGGAGATGCCGTTGGGGTAGAGCTCGTGGGTATCGAGCCCTTCCGGCTCGATGAACACCTGGTGGCTCGCCTTGTCGGCGAAGCGATGCACCTTGTCCTCGATGGAGGGGCAGTAGCGCGGCCCCACTCCTTCGATCACCCCGGAGTACATCGGCGAGCGATCGAGATTGGCCAGGATGATCTCGTGGGTGCGCTCGTTGGTGTGGGCGATGTGACAGCTCACCTGGCGCGGATGCATGTCGCGCCGACCCATGAACGACATCACCGGCGTCGGCGTGTCGCCGGGCTGTTGCTCCAGCACCGAGAAATCGAGGCTCCTGGCGTCGATGCGCGGCGGGGTGCCGGTCTTGAGGCGGTCGACCCGGAACGGCAATGCCCGCAGCCGCTCGGCCAGGGCATTGGAGGGCGGATCGCCGGCGCGACCGCCACGGCTGGTGTCGAGGCCGATATGGATCACCCCGCCGAGGAAGGTCCCGGTGGCGAGCACCACGCTCTCGGCGAGGAAGCGGATGCCGGTCTCGGTGACCACGCCGCGCACGGTATCGCCCTCGACGATCAGGTCGCCGGCCGCCTGCTGGAAGAGCGTCAGGTTGGCCTGGGTTTCCAGCATGGTGCGAATCGCCGCCTTGTAGCGAACCCGATCGGCCTGGGCCCGGGTGGCACGTACCGCCGGTCCCTTGCGGGCATTGAGCACGCGGAACTGGATGCCGCCCAGGTCGGTGGCCAGGCCCATGGCACCGCCCAGGGCGTCGATCTCCTTGACCAGATGACTCTTGCCGATACCGCCGATGGCGGGATTGCAGGACATCTGGCCCAGGGTCTCGATGTTGTGGGTCAGCAGCAGGGTCTGACAGCCCATGCGAGCGGAGGCCAGAGCGGCTTCGGTTCCCGCATGGCCACCGCCGATGACGATGACGTCAAAGCGGTCGGGATACTCCAAGTTGCACCTCGTTGGCGCCGCGGCGCCGATGTCGTTGATACCGGTCATCGGAAAGTCGGTCCGAATCAGCCCGGCAGTATAAACCCCCTGTGGGTAATCGTCAGGGTTTTCCACACCCGGATCCGTCGAACACGGCGTTCTTCCCTTCCCGGTTATCAGTTAATACAGAATAAAAGAGAGAAGTTCTGTTGTGGTAGTAACTACTGGTGTGGACAAAATCCGGGGATAAACCGATTTATCTCTTTACTATCAACAATATATTTTGTTGACCAAAGGCTGGACAAAGGGCTGGGCGGCTGCGGACAGGCGGTCGGGAGCCTGTGGACGGAATGGCGACTTGCCCACAGCGGCGACGGCGCACCGCTTGTCCACCGACGGCTACCGGGTTTGTGCCCGCGGCTGTGAACAACCTCGCGCGGTTGCAGCGAAGCCGCCGGTGACGGGGGATACAGCGCGTTGGAGAGGCCCTGTCCAGGAATTCTGTCCACAGGCAGAAAAAGGGCCCTGTCGATAACGACAGGGCCCTGCTGAACCGTGCAACGTGGCCGAATTCAGTGCTTGAGCACCCGCGACAGGAAGTTCCGGGTGCGGTCGTTCTGCGGGGCGTCGAAGAGCGTCTCGGGAGGGCCCTGCTCGACGATCTCCCCCTGATGGATGAAGATCACCCGGTCCGCCACCTCGCGGGCGAAGCCCATCTCGTGGGTGACGATCACCATGGTCATGCCCTCCTTCGCCAGTTCGCGCATGGCGTCGAGGACCTCGCCGATCATCTCCGGGTCGAGTGCCGAGGTGGGCTCGTCGAACAGCATCAGCCGTGGTTCCATGGCCAGCGCCCGGGCCAGGGCCACGCGCTGCTGCTGGCCGCCGGAGAGCTGGGCGGGGTGCTTGGCACTCTGGTCGGCGATGCCCACGCGCTCGAGCAGCCGTTCGGCGATCTCGAGGGCATCCGCCCGGCTCCAGCCGCGTACCTTCATCGGCGCCAGGATGACGTTGTCGAGCACGCTGAGATGAGGAAAGAGGTTGAACTGCTGGAACACCATGCCGACTTCGGTGCGGATCTTCTGCAGCGCCCTGGCGCTCTTGCCGTCGGGCAGCAGTTCCTTGTCGTCGACCTCGATATGGCCCTGCTGGAACTCCTCGAGGCCATTGATGCAGCGGATCAGGGTCGACTTCCCGGAGCCGCTGGCACCGATCACCACCACCACCTCGCCGTGCTGGACCTCGAGGTCGATATCCTTGAGCACGTGCAGGCTGCCGAAGTGCTTGTTGACCTTCTCCATGCGCACGATGGGCGTGGAGGTCGTGTCGCCTTGGGTCATGTGCTGGCTCTCCCCTTTCATTGGCCGACCAGGCCGCGGCGTTCGAGCTGGCGCAACGCGATGGAGAGGCTCCAGGTGATGGCCAGATACATCAGGGCCACCATCAGGTAGACCTCGAGGGCGGTGAAGGTGGTGGCGATGTAGATCTGCCCCTGGCGAACCAGCTCGCCGACGCCGATTACCGAGAACAGCGAGGTGTCCTTGATGCTGATGATGGCCTGGTTGCCGAGTGGCGGGATCATGCGCCGGAAGGCCTGGGGCCAGATCACGTAGCGGAAGGCCTGGGTGCGGGACAGGCCCAGCGACAGCGAGGCCTCTCGCTGGCCGCGCTCGATGGACTGCACGCCGCCGCGCACCACTTCGGAGATGTAGGCGCCGGAGTTGACCGCGATGGCGGCGATGCCGGCGGTGAGGGCGTTGATGGGGCCGCCGAGGAGCTGGGGCAGGCCGTAGAAGATGAACAGCACCTGGACCAGGATGGGGGTACCGCGAAACACCTCGATATAGAGGATCGCGGGGAAGCGTAGCCAGCGCAGCGGGCTGATGCGCAGCAGGCCGAAGAAGATGCCGATGAAAAAGCCGATGGCGAGGCCCCCGAAGGAGATCAGCAGGGTCCAGGGAATGCCCGGCAACAGGTGCGGAATCGAGCGGAAGGCCGCCGCCCAGTCGAATTGAAAGGTCACTTCCACGAGGGGGTCTCCGGAATGTCGGGGGGCCAGAAACGACACGGAGCCGGGAGGTCCTGCCGCCCGGCCCCGCTCATGCCTCGCACGCTGGCGGGGCGATCAGGCCGACTGGTCGATCAGTCGTCGCTCGGCGACTCGCCGAACCACTTCTCGTAGATCTCGTCGTAGGTGCCGTCCTCGCGCATCGCGGCCAGCGCCTCGTTCACCGGCTCGACCCACTCGCTGCCCTTGTGGAAGACGATACCGTACTGCTGGCCCTCGTAGAGCGGTCCGACCACCTTGGTGCGACCCTCCCCACGGGTCTGGGAGAAGTAGGCGACGTTGGGAGCGTCGTAGAAGGCGGCATCGACATTGCGGCCGAGCAGGGCCATGTACATGTCCGAGGTGCCCGGATAGGGGGTGATGTCGGCGTTGTCGCCCAGGGTTTCCTGCAGGTAGTCGTAGCTGGTGGAGCCGATCTTGGTGGCGATGGACATGCCCTCGAGATCCTCGATGGTCTCGACGCTGTCGTTGTCGGCGCGAACGATGATCCGCAGGCCGGAATCGTAGTAGGGATCCGAGTAGTCGACGATCTCGGCACGTTCCTCGGTGATGGTCACCCCGGCGATGGCGATCTCCTGGCTGCCGGTCTGCACGGCCGGGATGATGCCGGCGAACTCCATGGTGGTGAGGTCCACCTCGAAGCCGGCGCGCTCGGCCACTTCGTTGATGATGTCCATGTCGAACCCGATCATCTCGCCGGTGTCCGCATCCATCATCTCGAAGGGCACGAAGCTGGGGTCGGTGACGACCTTGACGGTGGGCGTCTGGGCCATGGCGTGGCCGGCGAGGCCGAGGCCCAGCGCCAGGGTGGCGGCCAGTGTGACTTGCTTCATCAGCGGTGAAGCGATGGAGGATCTGTTCATGAGGCTCCCCGTGTATTGGACCTTTCCGGTGGATTCGCCCTTTCAACTTGGCGAGGTTCCCGGAAAGCGTCAAGTCGCGGGGAGCACGAGGGGTCAACGGGGGGTCAGACCATGAAGGAGGCGCCACAGCCGCAGGTGGTGGTGGCGTTGGGGTTCTGGACCAGGAAGCGGGCGCCGGCCAGGCCCTCCTCGAAGTCCACGGTGGAGCCGACCAGGTACTGGTAGGAGAGCGGGTCGACCACCAGGGCGACATCGCCGAAGGGGATCAGGGTGTCGTCCTCGGCGACCTCGTCGGCGAAGTCGAAGCCGTACTGGAAACCCGAACAGCCGCCGCCGGTCACGTAGACCCGCAGTTTCAGCTCGGCGTTGCCCTCTTCCTCGATCAATGCCTTGAGGCGCGCACGCGCGCTGTCCGACAGCATCAAGGGGGTGGGGACGAAGGATTCGGCACCGCTCATGGAAGAGCTCCCTGAAGGGAAATGGAGAATTCGACCGACCATTATCCCCAATCCCCAGCAAATTGGTCAACTTTTCTGGGAGCGACCTTCTCTCGGCGCCCTCAATGTCCAGGGGAGTGAGATCAGGGCATCAGCGCGGGGGCCGACAGGCCGGCGCGTTCGTCGAAGCCGAACATCAGGTTGAGGTTCTGGACCGCCTGGCCGGAGGCGCCCTTGACCAGGTTGTCGATCACCGACAGCACCACCACGGTGTCGCCGTCGCCGGGGCGGTGCACGGCGAGTCGGCAGAGGTTGGCGCCCTTGACGCTGCGCGTCTCGGGGTGGCTGCCGGCGGGCATGACGTCGACGAAGGGTTCGTCCGCGAAGCGCCGCTCGAACAACGCCTGCAGGTCCCCTGGCTCGACGGTGAGCCGACCGTAGAGGGTGGCATGGATGCCGCGGATCATCGGCGTGAGGTGGGGTACGAAGGTCAGGCCCACCGGGCCGCCGGCGGCGTCGCCGAGCCCCTGGCGGATCTCCGGCAGATGGCGGTGGCCGCCGGCGCCGTAGGCCTTCATCGATTCGCTGGCCTCGGCCAGCAGCGAGGGCACCTTGGCGCCGCGGCCGGCGCCGGTGACGCCGGACTTGCAGTCGGCGATCACCCGGTCGGCATCGATCAGGCCGGCCTCGAGCAGCGGCAGCAGGCCGAGCTGCACGGCGGTGGGGTAGCAGCCGGGCACCGCGATCAGGCGGGCCCCGCGGATCGCCTCGCGATGCATCTCGGGCAGGCCGTAGACGGCCTCGCCGAGCAGCGCCGGGGCGCCGTGGGGCTGGCCGTACCAGTGGGCCCACTCCTCGGCGTCGCGCAGGCGGAAGTCCGCCGAGAGATCGATCACCCGGGTGCCCTTGTCGAGCAGCTCGCCGGCCAGGGCATGGGCGACGCCGTGGGGCGTGGCGAAGAAGACCGCATCGCAGGCGCCGAGGCGTTCGGCGTCGGGGGCGCCGAACGCCAGGTCGTCGTAGTGGCCGCGCAGGTTGGGGTACATGTCACCGACGCGCATGCCCGCCTCGGATCGGGACGTGATCGCCTCCACCTCGACCTCGGGGTGCTGGGCGAGCAGCCTGAGCAGTTCGACCCCGGTGTACCCGGTGCCGCCGACGATTCCGACCTTGATCACGATGCCCTCCTTCCTGATGGCCTGTCGAGCCTGTTGACCCGGCGTGGACGGTGCGTCGAACGCGTGCAGCAGCCGGGACCTCTGGTGACGCTTATGATACACAAGAGAGAGGGGGCCTACCCAGGCCGCTCTTCGGAACCGGATGAACAGGATCGTCGCCGTGTCGCGCTTCTCGCTCCCTGATCTCAGCCTGGAAGGCTTTCGCCGCCAGCTGGCCAATGTCGATGCCCTGCCCCAGCTGTGCGTGCTGGGGGTGCTCTCGGGGCTGATCACCGGGGGGCTGATGGTGGGCTTCCGCCTGCTGCTCGACCTGGGGGCCCTGGCCTTCATGCCGGGGGGCGATTCCGAGGCCTTCGAGGGCCTGCCGCCCCTGCTGCGGTCGGCGATGCCGCTGGTCGCGGTGGCGCTGATCGGTGTGCTGCTGTGGCGCCAGCCGGCGGTGGCGCGCAAGCTGGGTGTCGGTCACGTGATCGATCGGCTGACCTACCATCAGGGACGCTTCCCGCTGCGCAACTGGCTCAACCAGTGGTGGGTCGGGGTGGTCTCGGTGCTCGGCGGGCTCTCCGCCGGTCGCGAGGGGCCGGCGATCCACCTGGGCGCGGCGGCCTCCAGCGGCCTGGGCCAACGGCTGCGGTTGCCCCACAACAGCCTGCGGGTGCTGGTGGCCTGCGGTACGGCCGCGGGTATCTCCGCCTCCTTCAACACCCCCATCGCCGGGGTCATCTTCGCCATGGAAGTGGTGATGATGGAGTACACCATCGCCGGCTTCATGCCGGTGATCCTCGCCTCGTCCATGGGCGCCGTGGTGGCCCAGCTGGTCTATGGCGCCGAGCCGGCCTTCCAGGTCCCCACGGTGAGCCTGGGGTCGATGTTCAACCTGCCCTGGATCGTGATCACCGCCCTCCTGATCGGGCTGCTGGCCGGCGTCTTCATCCATGTGGCGAAGAGCTCGCGGATCACCGGCCTGCGGGTCTGGCTACGCCTGTCGCTGGTGGCGGTGGCCACGGCGGGCGTGGCCTGGTGGTACCCGGAGGTACAGGGCATCGGCTATGACAGCCTGGCGGCGTCCCTCTCCGGCGACCTCGCTGTCGATGTGCTGCTGGCGCTGGTGGTGGCGAAACTGCTGCTCACGGCCCTCACCGTGGCCAGTGGCGTGCCCATCGGCATCATCGGCCCGGTGCTGGTGATCGGCGCCGCCGCCGGGGCGCTGATGGGCCTGGCGGGGGACTGGCTGTGGCCGGGCGCCGCCGCCGACCCGGGGCTCTACGCCATGCTCGGCATGGCGGCGATGATGGGCGCGGTGCTGCAAGCGCCGCTGGCGGCGCTGATGGCGCTGCTCGAACTGACCCACAACCCCAACATCATCCTGCCCGGGATGCTGGCGGTGGTGGTGTCCGGCCTGACCACACGACAGCTGTGCCACTGCGATGGCTTCTTCATCAGCATGACCCGCCACGGCCTGCATCCCCTCCAGCAGCCGCTGATGCAGGCGCTCTCCCGGGTTTCGGTGCCGGCGGTGATGGAGCGTAGCCTGGTGCGGACGCCACGGATGGTGACCCGCGACCAGGCCCGGGCCCTGCTCGAGGCCAATCCGGTCTGGGTGTTGATCGAACGCTCCACCGATGACCAGCCGACCCTGGCCCTCAAGGCCGCCGACCTGGCGCGCTGGCTGATGGGGCAGGACGAGACGGGGGGCGAGGCACAGGACGACGGCGAACTGCTCGACCTGCTGGAGATTCCCGGCCTGCGCCTGGAGATGGCACCGATCCACCTGCAGGCGACCCTGTCCGAGGCCTTTGACCGACTCAACGACCAGGCGGTGGACGCCCTCTACGTGGAGCATGGTCACCGGCCGAAGCAGAAGCGGATTTCCGGTATCATCACCCGCGGCGCCATCGAGCGCTATTACCGTTTCGACCCGTCATCGCCGTCCTGAGGAGCCCGAATGTACCTGTGGATCAAGGCCCTGCACCTGATTGCCATGGTGACCTGGTTCGCCGCGCTGTTCTATCTGCCGCGGCTGTACGTCTATCACGCCATGGCCCGCGACCGCGGCGAGCAGCAGGCCATCGATCACTTCCTGGTCATGGAGCGCAAGCTCTACCGCGGCATCATGACGCCGTCGATGATCGTCGTGCTGCTGTTCGGCGGTGGGATGCTCTTGCTGACGCCCGCCTGGCTCGGCCAGGGCTGGATGCACGTCAAGCTGCTGCTGGTGGCGCTGCTGGTGGCCTACCACCATGTCTGCCTGATCTACCTGAAGCAGTTCGCCCAGGGCCGCTGCACGAAGAGTCACGTCTTCTTCCGCTGGTTCAACGAGCTGCCGGTGATCGCCCTGCTGGTCATCGTCTTCCTCGCCGTGCTCAAGCCCTTCTGATGGTGGCCGCTTCCGATGTCTCACCCCATCTGCCGGTGGTCCTGGTGCTGGCGGGTCACGATCCCACCGGGGGCGCCGGGCTGGTGGCCGACGCCGAGGCGATCGCCGCCTGTGGCGGCTGGGCGCTGACCATCCCCACGGCGCTGACCGTGCAGAACTGCCGGGACGTGGCCGAGGTGCTGCCGGTGGACCCTGGCGCCATGCGGCGCATGATGGCGGCGCTCGACGGGTTCGAGATCGCCGCCATCAAGGTCGGGCTGGTGGCCCACTCGGCGACCCTCGACGCCGTGACCGATATCGTTCGCCGCCTTCCGGGGGTGCCGCTGGTGGTGGACCCGGTGCTGCGTGCGGGTGGCGGCAGTGAGTTGTCCACAGTCGAACTGGTGGATGCCTTCCGCGAGCGCCTGCTGCCCCTTGTGGATATCCTCACCCCCAATCGGCAGGAGCTGGCGCGGTTGACAGCCGGTGTCGACGGAGATGATACCGAACGGGCGGTGGAGTTGATGACGCTGGGCTGCCAGGCGGTCCTGGTGACCGGCACCGATGACCCGAGTGGACGCGTGCCGGCCGGCCGGGTGGAGCACACCCTGCATGCGCCGGATGTCAGCCGCCAGTGGTCCTGGCCGCGGCTCGACGGCGACTTCCACGGTTCCGGCTGCACGCTCGCCGCGGCATTGGCGACGCGCCTGGCGGCCGGCGAGTCGGTGGTGACGGCGTGTGAGCAGGCCCAGGCGTTCACCTGGCAGGCGCTGGCCCATGGCTGGCGACCGGGCCATGACCAGGCGCTGCCACGGCGGCTCTGGCAGCTGCCGGCGCCGATGAGCTTGCCCGGGGACACACCGCGTGGATGAGGGCGGGCTGGCCATCGCCGGCGCGAGCACCGAGAATGGACATAGAGGCCGGCATGATTCATGGGCCGCGGTGTCTCCACCGCCTTTCCCCAGGTTGCCGGCAGCTTGTCCAGTGACTTGTCCACAGCCCGATGCCGCGGGCTGACCCCCCTTTCCTTTGCACGAGGTAGATATGACGACATCCGCTCAGCTCTTCGAACAGGCCTGCCATCACATCCCCGGGGGCGTCAATTCGCCGGTGCGTGCCTTCAAGGGGCTGGAGCGCCCGCCGGTGTTCATGGAGCGTGCCCAGGGTGCCTACCTGTTCGATGTGGAGGGCAAGCGCTACGTCGATTACGTGGGCTCCTGGGGGCCGATGATCACCGGCCATGCCGACCCCGATGTCCTTGCCGCGGTGCGCGAGCGGCTCGACAATGGCCTCTCCTTCGGGACGCCCACGGCCATCGAGACCACCATGGCCGATCTGATCTGCGAGATGATCCCCTCCATCGAGATGGTGCGCATGGTCAACTCCGGCACCGAGGCCACCATGTCGGCGATTCGCCTGGCGCGGGGCGTCACCGGACGCGACAAGATCGTCAAGTTCGAGGGCAACTACCACGGCCACTCCGACTCGCTGCTGGTCAAGGCCGGCTCCGGCGCCCTGACCCACGGCGAGCCGAGTTCCCCGGGCGTGCCGGCGTCCCTGGCCGAGCACACCATCACCCTGCCCTACAACGACCAGGATGCCGTCGAGCAGTGCTTCGAGGAGATCGGCGACCAGGTGGCCTGCATCATCGTCGAGCCGGTGGCCGGCAACATGAACTGCATCCCGCCGCAGCCGGGCTTCCTGCAGACCCTGCGTCGGGTCTGCAATGCCCATGACAGCGTGCTGATCTTCGACGAGGTGATGACCGGCTTCCGGGTCGCCCTGGGCGGGGCCCAGGCCCACTATGACGTCAAGCCGGACCTTACCTGCCTGGGCAAGATCGTCGGCGGTGGCATGCCGGTGGGGGCCTTCGGCGGCAGCGAGACGCTCATGTCGAACATCTCGCCGCTGGGCCCGATCTACCAGGCCGGCACCCTGTCGGGCAATCCGCTGGCCATGGCCGCCGGCATCGCCCTGCTCTCCAAGCTGCGGGGTCCGGGCTTCCACGATGCCCTGGCCCAGCGGGTCGCTACCCTCTGTCATGGCCTGCAGGAGCGCGCCGACGCGGCCGGCGTCGACATGATCACCCAACGGGTCGGCGGCATGTTCGGGGTCTTCTTCACCCGCCAGAGCCGGGTCGACAATTTCGCCCAGGCCACGGCCTGCGATGCCGGCGCCTTCCGCCGCTTCTTCTCGGCGATGCTCGACCGGGGAGTCTATCTGGCGCCCTCGGCCTATGAGGCGGGGTTCATGTCCAGTGCCCACACGCCGGAGGACATCCAGGTGACACTGGATGCGGCGGAGCAGGCCCTGGCCGCCATGCAGGAGGCATGAGACGCTGCCCGCCGGCGGCTTCCCGATACCGGATGGAGATGCGATATGAGCCAGACAACGGGGTTCGTCCCATCATCTGGTAGTGAGGCCCTCGAACTGGAGGCGCTGGTCGAGCGGCTGGCGGTCTTTCACCGCGATGCCGCCCTGTCGACGGCCTCCGCCGATGCCGGCCGGCAGGCGGCTGAGGCCATGGCCATGGGCGAAGTGCGGGCTATCCAAAAGCGCCTCGAGGGTGACGAGGATCGGGCCCGCCTGCAGCATCTCGTCGAGTGGCTCGAGCAGGATATCCAGCGTCTCGCACCGGTCTTCGAGGCGCGCCGGGAACGGCTCTGCCGTAGCTGGGCACTCGCTCACCCCGGCAGCCGACTCTGCCACCGGGGACGGGTCCTGCTGGCCAATGCCATCGGTCGGGACCTCACGGGGCCCGGCGCCGAGTTTCCGGCCGATCCGGCCAGCGACCTGGCCGCGTTGCTGGTGGGGCTGGAGAGTCGCGATGAGCGCGGGCTGGCACATCAGGCCCTGGACCACTACCTGCGGCTTTCCGGCGACTACGAGGCGGCCAGGCTGCTGTCGCTGTGGCGGGCCTGCCATGCCCTCAGCGGGGCGCGCCGGGCCCTGGAGCGGCGTCCCCCGGCCGGTCAGGATCCCGAACATCCGGCGCTGCTCGCCGAGACCATGGCCGAGTGTCGCCACTTCCTCGGCCTGGCCGAGAGCCACGCCGAATTCCGCTTTCCCCCGCTGGTGATCGCCGTCGGGGTGTGCGGCAGTGGCAAGAGTCGTTTCACCAGCGGGCTGGTACAGCGACTGGGGGCCGTACGGCTCTGCTCCGATGTCGAGCGGCGTCGGCTATACGGCATCGATCCACAGCCCTCTACCGCGACACCGCCTGTGGATATCTTCTCCGGGGAGGCGACCGAGCGCACTTACCGGCAGCTCGCCGGCCTCGCCGGTATGCTGCTGGATGCGGGCCTTGCTGCCTGTGTCGACGGGACCTGCCTGCGCCGCTGGCAGCGCGACCTGCTGCGCCAGCAGGCCGAGGCCCGGGGGTTGCCGTGCCTGCTCGTCAGCTTCGAGGCCGATGAGGTTACCCTGCGCCGGCGCATCGAGAAGCGGGCCAGACAGCAGGGAGTCGCCGTGGCAGCGAGCCTGTCGGTGCTGGCTCGTCAGCAGGCCGATCTCGAGCCTTTCGCCGACGAGGAACGCCTCCATCTGGTCCATCTCGACACCACCGCCGACAACGCCGCCGAGACCCTGGCGGGGCTGATCCAGGAGCATGCCCGGCTGATCTGAAGCGGCCCGGCTCAGTGGCCGTTGGACGCCACGGGGGGCTCGCTGCGTCGGCGTCGGCCGACCAGCGGGGGGGGAGCGCCCAGGTTCTGGCGCGCCCAGTTCACCGCCTGGATGCGGTTGTGTACCTTGATCTTGCGGAAGATGTTATAGAGGTGCGACTTGACGGTGTGTTCGCTGACGAACAGCTGATCGGCGATCTCGGTGTTCGAGGCCCCGGTCCCCAGCATGGCGATGATCTCCAGCTCCCGGTGGGTCAGGCCACAGACCGGGCGATAGGAGTTGAGCTGCTGGCGACGGAAGAACTGGATCATGCGGGTCATCAGCGAGCGCGACATCCATAGGTAGCCGTCGAGCAGGGTATTGAGTCCCTTGCAGATCAGCGGCAGGGGGTCGCTGCGGTAGAAGACCCCTTGCAGGTTCATGGCGGAGAGCACCTCCACCGCGTGATCCTCGTCACGCAGGTTGAAGGCGGCCAGGGTCATGCCGGTCTCTTCGGCGGCCTTGACATGCCACTGCTGCATGGTGGCCTCGTCGATGTGATCCGCATCGAGTAGGACCAGCACGTGAGGGGAGTCCCTGCCCTTCCAGTCGGTCGCCGGTGCCACGACCGATACCGGGCAGTCGAGCTGCTGATGCAGGTAATCGATGAAAAGCTGTGTCTGTGGATTGCTGGTCGTCACCAGCAGTACGATTCCTTTACCCTGATTCATGATGTGACTCCCACGGTAGAGCAGGTGGAGTCCCCCATCCCTGACCATCCTTCAGGCTGAGCGGGACTTTCTGAAGAAGTCAGTTGAGTGTCGGCCAGGGTGTAACAATTTATTACTAACTTTTGGTTATGTTCTTCTGTCTTTTTTAGAAGATATTTCTTACTCTTGTCAAATTATCAATGATGACAAGGAGTTGCGTGTAACGCGCGAAGCGGGTAGCGGAGGGAGCGTTCGCCGAGACAATGAAATTCATGCCCATTCCGTGCCAGTCGTGTATCTTCTTCTCAGTCTTTAGCATGATTTTCTTCATGCCGATAGTATGGCGTTCATCACCCTTTCGGCTGCATTCCCCTGGCCAGGCCCGACTCGTAGAATGGGCACCCACGCCCACCCTGGAGAAGCGACCATGACCCCGACCCCTCTGGTGCTGGCCAGCGGCAATGCCGGCAAGCTGCGGGAGTTCCATCAACTGCTCGGCCCCCTGGGCTTCGATGTCCGCCCCCAGGCGGACTTCCGGGTACCCGAGGCCGAGGAGACCGGGTTGACCTTTGTCGAGAATGCCCTGCTCAAGGCCCGCCAGGCGAGCCGGGTCAGCGGGCGGCCCGCCCTGGCCGATGATTCCGGGCTCGAGGTCGACGCCCTGCATGGCCAGCCGGGTATCCATTCGGCGCGCTACGCCGGTGAGCCGAAGAGCGATGCGCGCAACAATGCGAAGCTGCTGGAGGCGCTGTCTTCGGTACCGGAGGGCAGTCGTACCGGGCGCTACTGGTGCGTGCTGGTCTATCTCCGCCATGCCGAGGATCCGGTTCCCCTGATCGTGCAGCGCTGCTGGGAGGGTGAGATCCTGGCGCATCCGCGTGGCGACGGCGGTTTCGGCTATGACCCGCTGTTCTGGTTGCCCGACCAGGGCATGAGCGTTGCCGAGCTCTCCTCCGAGGTGAAGAACCGCTTCAGCCATCGCGGTCGTGCCCTGCAGGCCCTGGTGGAGGCCCTGCGCGAGGCACCCGATCGCCGAGGAGCAGCCGAGTGATGGACGCTTCCCCCGCCCTGCCGCCCCTGGCGCTCTATGTCCACGTGCCCTGGTGCGTGCGCAAGTGCCCCTATTGCGATTTCAACTCCCATGGCGTGGGGCGTGGCGCGGCGTTGCCCGAGGACGAGTATCTGGCGGCACTGATCGCCGATCTCGATGGTGACCTGCCGCTCGCCGCCGGGCGCCCGCTTGCCAGCGTCTTCATCGGGGGCGGAACGCCCAGCCTGATGTCGGCGGGGTTCTACGCCGGCCTTCTCGAGGCACTGGCCGACCGGCTGCCCCTGGCGCGGAACATCGAGATCACCCTCGAGGCCAATCCGGGTACCCTGGAGCGTGGCCGCTTCGCCGGCTACCGGTCCGCGGGGATCAATCGCCTGTCGCTGGGGGTGCAGAGCTTCCACGACGAGCAGCTAGACGCCCTGGGCCGGATCCACTCGGGGGCCGATGCGGTGGCGGCCGTGGACGAGGCCAGGCGGGCTGGCTTCGACAACCTCAACCTCGATCTCATGCATGGCCTGCCGGGGCAGACCCCGGCCCTTGCCCTGGCCGACCTGGAGGCGGCGCTCGCCCTGTCACCGGAGCATCTCTCCTGGTACCAGCTGACCCTGGAGCCCAACACCGAGTTTCATTCCCACCCGCCGCCGCTGCCCGAGGAGGAGGTGCTGTGGGATATCCAGGACCTGGGCCATGAGCGCCTCGAAGCGGCCGGACTGGTGCGCTACGAGATCTCCGCCTATGCCCGTGGCGGCCGGCGCTCGCGTCACAACCTCAATTACTGGCGCTTCGGTGATTACCTGGGCATCGGCGCGGGGGCCCACGGCAAGCTGAGCCGGCGCGGGGCGGACGGCGCCATGGCCATCGAGCGACGCTGGAAGTCACGCCAGCCGGACGCCTACCTGCGCCGGCGCGAGGACCCGCGTGGCTTCGTCGCCGGCCGCAGCCTCATCGACGAGGCGGAGCTGCCGCTGGAGTTCGCCATGAACGCCCTGCGGCTGGTGGACGGCGTCCCGCTGTCGACCTGGTCGCACTGTACCGGGCGCGAGCCGTCACGACTGGAGCAGCGGTTGGCGGCGGCGCGCAAAAAAGGACTTCTTGTGGAAGATGCCGGCCGACTGCAGGCATCCCCTCGAGGTCTATTATTCTTGAACGAGCTGCTGGCCCTGATCAGTGTGGATCGGGGCTGTCAGGGATAGAATGGCAGGCCATTTCGATCACCAAGGAGATACGACCCCATGATCAAGCCTCTTCGTCTTTTCGTGCCGGTGGCTGCAGCCGCCCTGCTGATGGGCTGTGCCACGACCGACCCCTACTCCGGCGAGACCCAGCGCAGCAAGACCGGGACCGGCGCTGCCATTGGCGCTGCCGTCGGCGCTGCCGCCGGTGCGCTCAGTGGAGACGGCAGCACCAGCCGCCGTGATCGTGCCCTGATCGGTGCCGCTGCTGGCGCTGCCGCCGGGGCGGGCATCGGTGCCTACATGGACCGCCAGGAGGAGCAGTTGCGCGCCAGCACCCAGGGCACCGGGATCGAGGTCGATCGTCGCGGTGACGACATCGTGCTCAACATGCCGAGCAGCGTGACCTTCGGTTTCGACTCCAGCGAGCTGACCCCGAACGCCCGCAATGCACTCAACGATGTGTCCCAGGTGCTTCAGCAATACACCGACACTCGCGTCAACATCGCCGGCCATACCGACAGTACCGGCAATGCTGACTACAACCAGAGGCTTTCCGAGCGACGTGCCGAGTCCGTCGGTAATTATCTGGCCCAGTCCGGTGTCTCGCGGAGCCGCCTCCAGATGAGGGGGTATGGTCAGACCCAGCCCGTCGCCAGTAACGACAACGAGGCGGGGCGTGCCCAGAACCGCCGCGTCGAGATCACCCTGTCGGCCATCGAGTCCCAGTTCCAGCAATAGAACGTCCTGGCTCGATGCCACCGATACGGGCCCGCCACTGTCACTGTGGCGGGCCCGTTGCTTGCCGAATCACGGATGTCGATCCATGCTTTCCTACCAGCACGCCTACCATGCCGGCAATTTCGCCGACGTTCACAAGCACCTGACGCTCTTTGCGGTCATCGATCATTTATTACGTAAGAATTCAGCCATTACGTATATCGATACCCATGCCGGTCGTGGCGTCTACCCCCTGCTGGCGGAGGAGACGAGGAAGCTGCGGGAGTACCGGCAGGGGGTGGCGCCGCTCTGGCAGGCGCGGCAGGCGCTGGCGGCGGAGCCGCTGCTCAATGGCTGGCTGGCGTCGCTGGCCGAGGTGCAGCAGCACGAGAGTGAGCTGGATCACTATCCTGGCTCCCCCTGGTGGCTGGCGCAGCGGCTGCGCCCGGTGGACCGCCTGATGCTGTTCGAGCTGCACCCGGGAGAGCACGAGCATCTCGCTCGTCAGCGCCTGCCGGACAATGTGCAGCGCATCCATGGCGATGGCCTGCAGGGGCTCCGGCGGCGGTTGCCGGTCTCGACACCGCGGCTCTGCGTACTGGTCGATCCCAGCTACGAGCGCAAGTCGGAATACGCCGAGGTGGCGGAGGCGCTGCTGGGGTCGATGCGCAAGGTGCGCCACGCCGTGATGCTGGTGTGGTATCCGCTGCTGCCGGCCGGGCGTCACCATGAGCTGCTGGCCGGGCTGCGCGACGGTGGGTTGCGCAAGATCTGGCGCAGCGAACTGACCCTGCGCGAGCCGGCCGCGGACGAGCGGGGCATGGTCGGCAGCGGCATGCTGGTGGTGAACCCGCCCTGGGGGCTCGACGAGCGGCTCGCCGCCGCCATGGCGCCCGTCACGGCGCTGCTGGGCGAGACCGCCAGCCATCGCAGTGACTGGTGGGTGGGGGAGTAGGGGAAGGGGCCGACATCACTTGCCAATGCAGAAGCAGCCGAAGGTATCGCCGAGCAGCCGTTGGGTGGGCCGGCGCTTCGGCGCCGACTGCGGGGGGAGATGAATGCCGCTATTTCCCGATGCAGAAGCTGCCGAAGATCTCGCCGAGCAGGTCGTCGGCACTGAATTCGCCGGTGATCTCGCCCAGCGCCTGCTGGGCCTCGCGCAGGTCCTCGGCGAGCAGCTCACCGGCGCCGTAGCCGGCCAGCTGCGTCTCGCCGTTGGTGAGCGCTCGCTTCGCCCGGTCCAGGGCATCCAGATGGCGCCGTCGCGCCGAGAAGCGGCCCTCGGTGGTGGCCGCATAGCCCATCACCGCCTTGAGGTGCTCCTTGAGGTTATCCACACCCTGTCCGGTCTTCGCCGAGAGCCGAATCACCGGGGGGGCTGTGGACGAGTCGATGCCCGGGGGCTCGTGGCTGGCATCGATCTTGTTGCGCACCAGGGTCAGGCGCGAAGCATCGGCCAGGCGGGCGACGAACTCGGGCCAGATGGCCATGGGATCGGTGACGTCGGTGGTGGCGGCGTCGACCATCAACAGCACACGGTCGGCCTTCTCGATCTCGTCCCAGGCACGGGCCACGCCGATCCTTTCCACCGCATCGGGGGTATCGCGCAGGCCGGCGGTATCGATCACGTGCAGTGGCATGCCATCGATGTGGATATGTTCGCGCAGCACGTCCCGGGTGGTGCCCTCGATTTCGGTGACGATGGCGGTCTCCTGCTGGGTGAGGGCATTGAGCAGGCTCGACTTGCCGGCGTTGGGGCGGCCGGCGATCACCACGCTCATGCCCTCGCGCAGCAGCGCGCCCTGGCCGGCGGCGGCGCGCACCTCGGCCAGTTCGGCGGTCACCCCGGCGAGCATCTCGGCGACCCGGCCGTCGGCGAGGAAGTCGATCTCCTCCTCGGGGAAATCGATGGCCGCCTCCACGTACATGCGCAGCTCGATCAGCCGCTGCACCAGGGCCTCGACCCGGCGCGAGAACTCGCCCTGCAGTGAACGCAGGGCATTCTCGGCGGCGGTGCGCGAGCTGGCATCGATCAGGTCGGCGATGGCCTCGGCCTGGGCCAGGTCGAGCTTGTCGTTGAGGAAGGCACGCTCGGAGAACTCGCCGGGGCGCGCCAGGCGCGCGCCCAGCTGCACGCAGCGCTCGAGCAGCAGGTCCATGATCACCGGCCCGCCATGCCCCTGCAGTTCCAGTACGTCCTCGCCGGTGAAGGAGTGGGGGCCGGCGAAGTAGAGCGCGATGCCCTCGTCGATCACCGCGGCCTGGCCCTGGAAGGGGCCGTAGTGGGCACGGCGCGGGGCAGGGCAGTGCCCGACCACCGTCTCGGCGATTGCCGCACAGGCGGGCCCGGAGACGCGAATGATGCCCACGCCGCCACGCCCCGGCGGGGTGGCGAGTGCCGCAATGGTGTCCTGGACGTAAAGGGGCTCGGGCATCGTCTTCTCCTCGTCGCGTCGTGGGTCATTGTCGGCACCGGGCCCCATGAACGCCAGACCCCCGCCAGGGGCGGGGGTCTGGGGGCTCTGGGCGGGGCCGGGTCACTTGGTCTTCATGCCCTTGCCCACGCTGGGGTCACTCTCGATCTTGCGCGTGATCACGTACTGCTGGGCGATCGAGATGACATTGTTGACCACCCAGTAGATGACCAGGCCGGCCGGGAACCACAGGAAGAAGAAGGTGAAGACGACCGGCAGCATCTTCATGATCTTCGCCTGCATGGGGTCCGGCGGGGTCGGGTTCAGCAACTGCTGCACGAACATCGAGGCGCCCATCAGGATCGGCAGGATGAAGAACGGATCCTTCACCGACAGGTCCTGGATCCAGAACATGAAGGGAGCATGGCGCAGTTCGACGGACTCGAGCAGCATCCAGTAGAGCGCAATGAACACCGGCATCTGCACCAGGATCGGCAGGCAGCCGCCCAGAGGATTGATCTTCTCCTTCTGGTAGAACTTCATCATCTCCTGGGACATCTTCTGGCGATCGTCGCCGTACTGCTCCTTGAGACGCTGCATCTCCGGGCCCAGCTTGCGCATGCGCGCCATGGACTTGTAGGCCTTGGCCGAGAGCGGCCACATGGCCAGCTTGACCAGGACGGTGAGCAGCACGATCGACCAGCCCCAGTTGCCGATCAGGTCGTGAATCTGGTCGAGCAGCCAGAACAGCGGGTTGGCGATGAACCACAGCCAGCCGAAGTCCACGGTCAGGCGCAGGTTGGGGGCCACGGTTTCCATGTAGTCCTGGACCTTGGGTCCCATGTACAAAGTGGCACCCAGCCGCGCCTCGCCATCCGGGGCCACGCTGCTGATCGGGCCGGCGAAGGCCGCCACGTTGCGATTCTGCGAGTCGGTAGCGGCGTAGTAGAGGTTCTGCTGGTTCTGTGGGGGGGCCCAGGCGGAAACGAAGTAGTGCTGGATGATGGCGACCCAGCCGCCCTCGACGTCACGGTTCGGGAACTTGCCGGCCTGGATGTCCTCGAAGTCGACCTTCTGATAGCGGTCATCCGGCGAGGAGTAGGCGGCGCCCAGGTAGGAGCGCATGCCAAGGGCCGGGCCGCTGGAGGGGTCGGGGCTGTTGTCCCGGGCCAGCTGGCCGATGAAGCGGGCGTTGACCGGCTCTTCGCTGCGGTTGGCGAGGTAGTAGTTCACGTCCACGGCATAGCTGCCGCGCTCGAAGGTGAAGCGCTTGATGAGGTCGACGCCGTTGACCTCGGCTGCGAGGTCCACCTCGAGGCGATTGTCGTTCTCGGTCAGGCGGTACTCGGTGCTCTCGGGAGTAAAGGAGATGCGGCCGGCGTGTCCATCGAGCTGCAGTCCGGAACGGGCCACGTAGCTGCGGCTTTCGCTGTCGGAAAGCAGCACGTAGGGGCGGTCGGAGTCCAGCGTGAAGCGATGCTGCGGCAGGGCGGCATAGACGATGTCACCGCCCTGGGGATCGATGCGCACATCCAGCACGTCGGTGATCACGGCCACCAGGTCGCGACTGCGACTGGTCGTGGCCGGCTCGCCGGGCATTTCCTGGCCCATGTCGCCTTCGGCCCGGGGAGTCGTCGGGACCGCGAGGTCGTCGCCACCTTCGGCCGGGGCGGCGGTTTCCTCCCCAGGGGCTCCGGCGGTGATGGAGGGGGCTGCCGGTTCAGGCGCTACCTGACCGTAATCCTGGTTCCACTGCACGACGATCAGGTAGGCGAGCACCGCCAGAGGAATCAGCAAGAGGAGTCGTTTTACGTCCATGAGGGGGTCTGCCCGATGGGTGGTGAACTTTCCGATGGCGTCATGCGGGTCGCACGCCCGATATACACGAAAGCCTGCCGAAGGCAGGCTAGGCTTTGTCCGAAAACTGCCTGCGCTCGCCGACTTTCCGGACAAAGCCTAGGCCCCGCACGCTGACCCTCGGTACTCGGCTCAGCGGTGTCGATGATCGTCCGACGAGAGGCGTTGGCGCTCATGCGGACTCCGTGACTGGCCGATCTACGCCGCGGCCGAGGCTCGGCGGCGCAGGTGGCAGGATACCTTGGGCCCATCAGTCGTCGGTCTTCGACTTCTGCACGTCTCGCGCCAGACGCTTCCACATGCCGTGAAGCTGGCGATGCAGGCTATCGTTGTCGAGCTCGTGAACGCCACGCCTGGCCAGAATCACGATATCCACGGAGGGCAGACGCTGTTGCTGCAGCCGGATCGACTCGCGAGCGAGTCGCTTGAGACGGTTGCGGTCGACGGCTCGCCGGACGTTCTTCTTGCTGAAGACCAGGCCGAGGCGAGGGTGTCCCAGGTCGTTGGGAGTGGCCAGTGCCAGCAACCCCTTGCCATGGACCTTGTACGCAGCCGTATCGAAGACACGCCGATAGTCCCCGGCCGTCAGCAGCCGCAGACGCCGGGGAAAGTCCTGACGGGACACGTGCGGTCCGCGTTCAGGCGCTCAGGCGCTTGCGACCCTTGGCGCGACGACGCGCCAGAACGGCACGACCATTCTTGGTGGCCATGCGGGCACGGAAGCCGTGCACGCGCTTGCGCTTGAGAACGCTGGGTTGAAAGGTGCGTTTCATAACTCGTTATTCCCACGTGGTTTTCAGGAAGAATCGGCAATTTCGAGGCGTCCGGATTCCACATCGCAATCCGGGGGTATTCGGCTCAAGACCGGAAATTGTAGTGATTTCGGTGCGCCGGTGCAATTTTTCCGTGTCGATGCCCAGGGCTATCGCAGTTGACTGTAGCGAGGGGCGCCGGGGGCAGGCCTGCGGATCACCCCCGAGCAATGCTGCTATCTGCGATAGCCCTGTGTTGATGCCGGCCGCATGGTGGCCGGTGGGAGACGGCGACCTCGCACGAACACAGTCAATCATCATCATTGGAGATGTTTAGATGATGTTGTTATCAATACTGGGGACAGTTTCTGTGGATATCCGCGTATTACTCAATTGAATCATTATCTTGTAGTTGTTGAATGACTGTGGGCAAGTCGCGTACGACCTGCGGATGACTTGTTCATCGTTGGTGCACGAGCGAGAGCACACGTCCACAGGATCGAGCTGTCCCGAGCGGATCTTGGAGGTTTCCCCGCTGGCCGGGGCGGGTTGTCCACAGCAGGGGATGAAGGGGTGGCTCATGTGGATAACCTTGGCCCTGGGCGATACAATGGCGGTCGTTTTTTCGATGAATGGTGAGGTCGCGTGTCGCTCGCTCTCTGGCAACAGTGTCTGGACTACCTGCAGGACGAACTGAATTCACAGCAGTTCAATACCTGGATTCGCCCGTTGCAGGCGGAGGAGGGGGAGTCCAATGAGCTTTGTCTGCTGGCGCCCAACCGGTTCGTCCGGGACTGGGTCAGCGACAAGTATGCCAAACGCATCAGCGAGCTGATGCGGGAGCTGTCGCCTGCCAAGCCACCCAAGGTGGTGCTGTCGGTGGGCAGTCGCCGCACGACGCCGGCGCCCCAGCCGCGTGACCTCGGCAACCCGGTTTCGGCCAGCCCCCGCCAGCCGGTTGCGCCGGCGGTCCAGGTGCCACCGCGTGGGAGTGTGGGTGACGAGCGCGAGATCGAGGCGCTGCGCGAGGAGGGGATGGCCAGCCGTCGCCCCGGTGAGCGCCAGGTCCAGGTGGAGGGCAGTCTCAAGCACAACAGCGGCCTCAACCCGAACTTCACCTTCGAGACCTTCGTCGAGGGCAAGTCCAACCAGCTGGCGAGGGCGGCCTCGAGGCAGGTTTCCGAGAACCCCGGCGGGGCCTACAACCCGCTGTTCCTCTATGGTGGCGTGGGGCTCGGCAAGACGCACCTGATGCATGCGGTGGGCAACGCCCTGGCCGGGCGTCGCGAAAATGCGCGGGTCGTCTACCTGCATTCCGAGCGCTTCGTGGCCGATATGGTCAAGGCGCTGCAGCTCAATGCCATCAACGACTTCAAGCGCTTCTACCGCAGCGTGGATGCCCTGCTGATCGATGACATCCAGTTCTTTGCCGGCAAGGAGCGTTCCCAGGAGGAGTTCTTCCACACCTTCAATGCGCTGCTCGAGGGCGGCCAGCAAATGATCCTCACCTCCGACCGTTATCCAAAGGAAATCAGTGGGGTAGAGGAGCGCCTGAAGTCTCGTTTCGGCTGGGGGCTAACGGTTGCCATCGAACCGCCCGAGCTCGAGACCCGGGTGGCGATCCTGATGAAGAAGGCCGACCAGGCCAAGGTCGAGCTGCCGCACGATGCCGCCTTCTTCATTGCCCAGAAGATCCGTTCGAATGTCCGCGAGCTGGAGGGGGCCCTGAAGAAGGTGATCGCCGACTCCCACTTCATGGGCAAGCCGATCACCCAGGACTTCATTCGCGAGTCGCTCAAGGACCTGTTGGCCCTGCAGGACAAGCAGGTAGGTGTCGACAATATCCAGCGCACCGTGGCCGAGTACTACAAGATCAAGCTCTCCGACCTGCTGTCGAAGCGGCGCTCGCGCTCGGTGGCCAGACCCCGTCAGGTGGCCATGGCGCTGGCCAAGGAGTTGACCAATCACAGCCTGCCGGAGATCGGTGATGCCTTCGGCGGGCGCGATCACACCACGGTGTTGCACGCTTGTCGCAAGGTACAGGCCCTGCAGGAGGAGAATGCGGATATCCGCGAGGATTACAAGAACCTGCTGCGTCTGCTGACCAGCTAGGTTTGCTGCCTTTGACCCCTTGAGACTCAACCACAGCGATGCCGATCGACCGGCCACAGCCGCCGCCGGCCGCAACCCTTCAGGACAAGACGTGGAGCCGACATGAAATTTTCCATCTCCCGAGAAGCCCTGCTGCGCCCGCTGACGCTGGTCGCCGGCGTGGTGGAGCGACGCCAGACCCTGCCGGTGCTCTCCAACGTGCTGATCCAGGTCGACCAGGACCAGGTGGCGCTGACCGGTACCGACCTGGAGGTCGAGCTGATCGGGCGTACCGCCGCGAGCCTGGTCGAGGAGCCGGGGGCCGCCACCGTGCCGGCTCGCAAGTTGATGGACATCTGCAAGTCGCTGCCGGACCAGTCCGAGATCCAGCTCGCCCTGGAGGACGGTCGGGCCGTGCTGCGCAGCGGGCGCTCCCGCTTCACCCTCTCGACCCTGCCGGTGGCCGAATTTCCCAACATCGAGGATAGCCAGGGCAGTATCGAGCTCAGCCTGCCGCGGGGTACCCTCAAGCACCTGATCGATGCCACCTCCTTCGCCATGGCGCAGCAGGACGTGCGCTACTACCTCAATGGCATGCTGCTGGAGCTGCGCTCCAACCTCGTCCGTGCCGTGGCCACCGACGGCCACCGCCTGGCGGTCTGTTCGCGGCCCACGGAGGTCCAGGTCGAGCCCGCCCAGAAGCTGATCGTGCCGCGCAAGGGTATTCTCGAGCTGGCACGCCTGCTGGATGACGGCGACGAGCCGGTCAGCCTGACCCTGGGAGCCAGCCACGTACGCGCCCATACCGGCGACTTCACCTTCACCTCGAAGCTGGTGGACGGCAAGTTCCCGGACTACGAGCGGGTCGTGCCTCGTGGTGGCGACAAGGTGTTCATCGCCGATCGGGCCGAGCTGCGCCAGGTGCTGTCGCGCACCGCCATTCTCTCCAACGAGAAGTATCGTGGCGTGCGCCTGCATCTGGAGGAGGGCAACCTGCGCGTGATGGCCAACAACCCCGAACAGGAGGAGGCGGAGGAGAACGTGGGCATCGAGTACAGCGGTGCGGCCATGGAGATTGGCTTCAATGTCGGCTATCTGGTCGATGTGCTGAACGCGCTGGATGAGGACCGGGTGCAGATGACCCTGGCGGACCCCAACAGCAGCGCACTGATGGAAGAACCCGGCGGTGGCGACGCTCTCTACGTCGTCATGCCGATGCGTCTCTGACGAGTCTGGCGCCGCCTCGGCGTCGCCGGCTGACTCACGCTACCCCATGCCACTCGATCGTCTCACCTTCCAGGGCCTGCGCAACCTGCAGGCCCTCGACCTTCGCCCCGGGCCCCGGATCAACCTGCTCACCGGAGCCAATGGCAGCGGCAAGACCAGCCTGCTGGAGGGCATCCATATCCTCGGCATGGGCCGCTCCTTTCGCACACGCCAGCTGCGTCACGTGATGGCCCATGACGCCGAGGCGTTGACCCTGCATGGGCGCCTCGCCGGGGATCCCCCCGTACCCTTCGGGGTGCGCCGCCATCGCGATGTCCCGGAGCTGGAGATGCGCCTCGCCGGCGAGCGAATCGGGCGTATCTCTCGGCTGGTCGAGACCCTGCCGTTGCAGTTGATCAACCCCGACGCCTTCCGCCTGCTCGAGGGGCCGCCGGCCGGTCGGCGCGAGTTTCTCGACTGGGGTGTGTTTCACGTGAAACACGAGTTCCTCGACATCTGGCAGCGGGCGCGGCGGGCGCTGAAACATCGGAATGCACTGCTCAGGCATGGTAGAATGAACGATGGTTCCCTGCCGGTCTGGGAACAGGAACTGGTGCGCTGGAGCGAGCGCCTCGACGGCTTGCGGGCGGCCTGGATCGAAGCCTTCCTGCCGGTCTTCGAGGAGACCCTGGCAGGCCTGCTGCCGCTCCCGGACCTGCGACTTCGCTACTCGCGTGGCTGGGACCGGCGGCGCGAACTCGCCGACATCCTGCGCCAGGGGCGGGAAACCGACCGGCAGATGGGGTTCACCCAACAGGGGCCGCAACGTGCCGATCTCGGCATTCGGCTGGGGCGGCGGCCGGCCGTGGAGGTGCTCTCGCGGGGCCAGCAGAAGCTGGTCGTCAGCGCCCTCAAGCTGGCCCAGGGACGACTGCTCGAGGCGAGCACGGGGCGAACCTGTGTCTACCTGATCGACGACCTCCCGGCCGAGCTGGACAGCGAGCATCGGCGCGTGTTCTGCGACTGGTTGGAGAGAATGCACTGCCAGGTATTCATTACCAGCGTCGATCATGACGCCCTGGTAGATCTGTGGCAACCCGAGACCCCGGTGACGATGTTTCACGTGAAACGTGCGAGTTCGGGCGAAGGGCAGTTGTTGCCACTGGACAGACAGACTTCATGACGGAGTAGTCAATGAGCGAACAGGCTTACGACTCATCGAGCATCAAGGTCCTCAAGGGGCTGGATGCCGTACGCAAGCGTCCCGGGATGTACATCGGCGACACCGATGACGGGACCGGCCTACACCACATGGTGTTCGAGCTGGTGGACAACTCCATCGATGAGGCCCTGGCTGGCTACTGCAGCGAGATCCGTGTGGTCATCCACCCCGACGAGTCGGTCACCGTCAGCGACAATGGCCGCGGCGTTCCCACCGATATGCATGAGGGAGAAGGGGTGTCGGCGGCCGAAGTGATCATGACGGTGCTCCATGCGGGGGGCAAGTTCGACGACAACTCCTACAAGGTATCGGGTGGGCTGCATGGCGTCGGCGTCTCGGTGGTCAACGCTCTGTCCGAGGAACTCAAGCTGACCATTTGGCGTGCCGGCCAGGTTCACGAGCAGATCTATGCCCACGGCGTGCCCCAGGCGCCCCTGGCGGTGGTCGGCAAGACCGAGAAAAGCGGCACCCGGGTGCATTTTCGGCCCTCGCCTAAGACCTTTGCCAATATCGAATTTCATTTTGATATCCTCGCCAAGCGATTGAGAGAGCTCTCTTTTCTCAATTCCGGCGTGGCCATCCGCCTGATGGATGAGCGGAGTGGCAAGGAGGAACTCTTCCACTACGAGGGTGGCCTCAAGGCGTTCGTCGACCACCTGAACACCAACAAGACGGTACTCAACCCGGTGTTCCATTTCGAGGCTGAGCGCGAGGACGGCGTGGTCGTCGAGGTGGCGATGCAGTGGAACGACTCCTTCTCGGAGAATATCTTCTGCTACACCAACAACATTCCCCAGCGGGATGGCGGCACCCACCTGGCCGGTTTCCGTGCGGCCCTGACCCGCAGCCTCAATCACTATATCGAGGCAGAAGGGCTGCTCAAGAAGTCCAAGATCAACACGTCCGGTGACGATGCCCGTGAGGGGCTGACGGCGATCATTTCGGTGAAGGTGCCGGATCCCAAATTCTCCTCCCAGACCAAGGACAAGCTGGTCTCCTCGGAGGTCAAGACCGCGGTGGAGCAGGAGATGGGGCGCCTGTTCTCCGAGTATCTGATCGAGAAGCCCAACGAGGCCAAGGCGATCGTCAACAAGATGCTCGATGCCGCCCGGGCCCGCGAAGCGGCGCGCAAGGCCCGCGACATGACACGGCGCAAGGGCGCGCTGGACATTGCCGGCCTGCCGGGCAAGCTGGCCGATTGCCAGGAGAAGGACCCGAGCCTCTCCGAGCTGTTCCTGGTCGAGGGTGACTCGGCCGGCGGCAGTGCCAAGCAGGGGCGCGATCGCCGCACCCAAGCGATCCTGCCGCTCAAGGGCAAGATCCTCAACGTGGAGAAGGCGCGCTTCGACAAGATGCTCTCATCGGCGGAGGTGGGCACCCTGATCACCGCGCTCGGCTGCGGCATCGGTCGCGAGGAGTTCAATCCCGACAAGCTGCGCTACCACTCGATCATCATCATGACCGATGCCGACGTGGACGGCTCCCATATTCGCACGCTGCTGCTGACCTTCTTCTTCCGCCAGATGTCGCAGCTGATCGAGCGTGGCCATGTCTTCATCGCCCAGCCGCCGCTCTACAAGATCAAGCGCGGCAAGCAGGAGAGCTACCTCAAGGACGAGCAGGCCCTGGTCGACTACCTGACCACCACGGCGCTGGACGGGGGGCGTCTCTACGTCAATCCGGACGCGCCGGGCATCAGCGGTGCGGGCCTCGAGAGTCTGGTCAACCAGTACCGCGACGTGATGAAGCGGATCGATCGCCTCTCCCGGGTCTATCCCAACGAGGTACTGCGCCGAATCGTCCATGCGGCACACTTGGAAGGCGAAAGGAGCCTCAAGGACCGTGTCACCATGCAGAACTGGATCGAGTATCTGCAGGCGGAAATGGACGCCCTGGTGGCCTACGAGGGTGGCCCGCGCTACACCTTCCGGCTCGAGGAAGACAGCGAGCGTGGGCTCTTCCTGCCCGCCGTCTCCCTGACCGCCCATGGTGTGACCACCGACTATGTGTGGGGCATCGATTTCTTCACCAGCGCCGATTACCGCATCATTGCCAGTCTCGGCGAGACCCTGGATGGCCTGCTGGAGGAGGGGGCCTATGTGGCTCGCGGCGAGCGCCAGAAGCCGGTCTCCACCTTCTATCAGGCGCTGGAATGGCTGATGGGGGAGGCCCAGCGCGGTCTCTCTATCCAGCGCTACAAGGGGCTGGGCGAGATGAACCCCGACCAGCTGTGGGACACCACCATGAATCCGGAGACGCGGCGCATGCTGCGGGTTTCCATCGAGGATGCGGTGGCCGCCGACATGATGTTCAACACCCTCATGGGCGATGAGGTGGAGCCACGCCGTGACTTCATCGAACGCAACGCCCTGGTGGCCAACCTGGACGTCTGAGCCGAGGTGTTTCACGTGAAACACTCCTGAGCGCCGCGCGCGCCAAGGCCGAACAAAACCCCCGCAGGCTGCTTGCCTGCGGGGGTTTTGTCTGTCAGGAGCATTTACACTGCCTTGCTTGCAGCTTGCAGCTTGCAGCTTGCAGCTTGCAGCTTGCAGCTTGCAGCTTGCAGCTATCGGGTATCGAGGAGCCAGTCGACGAAGGCCGCCAGGTCGTCGAAGACAAGAACATCGTCCAGGCCCTTGCCATTGGCCAGTGTGCGTTCCCCCTTGCCCGTCCTGACCAGCACCGGGCGGCAACCCAGCGGTTCGCCGGCCTGCAGGTCTCGCAGGCTATCGCCGACCATCCAGCTGCCCAAGAGGCTCTCGAGCTCCAGGGCATCGCGAATCTGCTCGAGGAGCCCGGGCAGCGGCTTGCGACAATCGCAGTCATCCTCGGGGCCATGCGGGCAGTAGGCGATATGGGCGATCTCGCCACCGGCCGCGGCGACTCGACGCCCGAGCTCCTCGTGCATGGCGGCCAGGGTGGCTTCGTCGTAGAAACCGCGGGCGATACCTGACTGGTTGGTGGCCACCGCGACGGTCCAGCCGGCCCGGGTCAGCCGGGCGATGGCGGCAATGGCGGAGGGGTAGGGGAGCCATTCGTCGAGGGACTTCACGTAAGAGTCGGAATCTCGGTTGATGACGCCGTCACGGTCGAGGATCACGAGCTTGGGTGGGTTGGCCATGGGGAGGTCACGAATCAGTCGCTGGGGGTGCCCAGTGTTTCACGTGGAACATCCGGTTGCCAAGCGACGGAGAGAGATGCAGGGCTATCGCAATTGACTGTCGCGCGGGGCGTCGGGGGCAGGCCGAAGAGGAGGTCCTACGCCAGGGGGAGGCAGATTCCGCCGAGCGGGTTGGCCATCCATGGCCAAATACCGGCCCTACAAGCGGAGCAGGATGCGAAAGCGCAGCAGGGCGTCGGTAGCAATGGGAGGAGTTAACAGCGCCTCCTCGCAGGCCTGCCGGCGGATCAGCCCCGAGCAATGCTGCTATCTGCGATTGCCCTGGGGAGAGGCCGGAGGATGTTCCACGTGAAACATCCCATGTCGGAGAGGCGCCTGGTGGAGGGGCAGCGGGGGCACATGTGCAACAGGACCAGGGCATGAAAAAGGCCGGCGAATCCATCTCGCCGGCCCTGTGCGTGGGGAGTCCGGTTACTGCTGCAGTTGGGCGATATCGGCGACTTCCAGGAACAGCGCCTGCAGGCCCGCGAGCAGTGACAGCCGGTTGCGACGGACCGCCTCGTCCTCGGACATGACCATGACCTGGTCGAAGAAGGTGTCGACCGGTTCGCGCAGGCTCGACAGGGCGTCCAGTGCCTCGTGGTACCGCCCCTCGGCGAACAGCGGCATCACCGTTTCGCGGCGTTCGGCGAGGGCCGCATGGAGGGCCTTCTCGGCGGCTTCCTCGAGCAGTGCGGCATCCACCCGTGTCGAGCCGTCGTGCTCCTGCTTGGCGAGGATATTGGAGACCCGCTTGTTGGCGGCGGCCAGGGCGGCGGCTTCCTCGCGGCTGGCGAAGGCGTGTACCGCCCGCAGGCGACGGGCGAAGTCGAGAGGCCGGGTGACCGGGCGTGCCCGCACGGCGAGATAGATCTCGGCCTCGATGCCCTCGTCCTGGCCCCAGGCGCGGAAGCGGTCGAGCATGTAATCGAGCACCTCATCGACCAGGGACTCGGCATAGGGAAGTTCCTGGTGCTGGGCGGCCGCCAGTTCGAGGAGCTCGCGCAGGTCGAGGGCGAGCTCGCCCTTGATCAGGATGTTGAGCACACCGATGGCGGCACGGCGCAGGGCGAAGGGGTCCTTGGTGCCGGTGGGCCGCTGGCCGATGCCGAAGATGCCGGTCAGGGTGTCGAGGCGGTCGGCCAGCGCCAGGGCCAGGCCGGTACGGGTGCGGGGGATCTCGTCGCCGGCGAAGCGGGGCAGGTACTGCTCTTCCAGGGCCTCGGCCACATCCTCGGGTTCGCCGTCGTGGGTGGCGTAGTAGCGGCCCATGGTGCCCTGCAGCTCCGGGAACTCCAGCACCATCTCGGTGACCAGGTCGCACTTGGCCAGCTCCGCGGCGCGCCGGGCATGAGCCACGTCGCCGTCGATGCGGCCGGCGATGAAGGCGGCCACGGCGGCGGTGCGGTGCGCCTTGTCGGCCAGGGTGCCGAGCTGTTTCTGGAACACCACGCCGGAGAGCCCGCCGATGTGGCTGGCCAGTGGCCGCTTGCGGTCGGTGTCGTAGAAGAAGGCGGCGTCGGCCAGGCGCGGGCGGATCACCTTCTCGTTGCCCTCGATCACCTGCTGGGGGTCCTGGCTGTCGATATTGGAGATGGTGATGAACAGTGGCTTCAGGCCACCCTGCTCGTCGAGCAAATGGAAGTATTTCTGGTTGGTCTTCATCGAGGAGATCAGGCACTCCGCCGGCACCTCGAGGAAGCGCTCGTCGAAGCTGCCGGTCAGGGCCACCGGCCACTCGACCAGGCCGCTGACCTCGGTGAGCAGTTCCTCGTCGATCACCGCCAGGCCGTCCTGGACCTCGGCCTCGGCCAGCACCTGCTCGCGGATGCGCTCGCGGCGCTTGTCGCGGTCGGCCAGTACCCAGGCGGTCTCCAGCACGGCGAGGTAGTCGTCGGCATGGGCCAGTTCGATGGCGTCGGGCGCATGGAAGCGATGCCCGCGAGTGGTGCGGCCGGCGCGAAGGCCCAGGGCCTCGGCTTCGACCACCTCACTGCCGTAGAGCATCACCAGCCAGTGGACTGGACGGGAGAACTCGACCCGGGAGGCCCCCCAGCGCATGTTCTTGGGCACCGGCAGGGCGCCGATCGCCTTCTCGACGATGGCGGGCAGCAGGGCGGTGGTGGCCTCGCCCGGCTGTCGCTCGCGGTGGCCGAGCCAGGTGCCCTTGTCGGTCTCCAGGTGGATCAAGTCGTCGACGATGACGCCGCAGGAGCGGGCGAAGCCCTCGGCGGCCTTGGTCGGCTGGCCGTCCTTGAAGGCCGCGGCCAGCGCCGGGCCGCGCCGCTCGATCTCCCGGTCGGGCTGCTTGTCGGCGAGTTCGCGGATCTGGACCGCCAGGCGTCGCGGGCTGGCATAGGCGAGCACCTCGCCGAAGGTGACCTCGGCCTCGGTCAGGCCGCGGCGGATGCCTTCGGCCAGGGCGTCGGAGAGGGTGTCGATGGCGCTCGGCGGCAGCTCCTCGACGCCCAGTTCAACCAGTAGGGTGTTGGCAGCCATGCTCATGCGTCTCCCTGTTCGGCGTCGGCCAGCAGTTCGTTGCGCAGGGCCTCGGGGGCCAGCGGGAAGCCGGCGGCCTTGCGTGATGCGTAATAGGCGTGGGCCACGTCACGGGCCATGGTGCGAACCCGCAGGATGTAGCGCTGGCGTTCGGTGACCGAGATGGCGTGACGGGCGTCCAGCAGGTTGAAGGTGTGCGAGGCCTTGAGCACCTGCTCGTAGGCGGGCAGTGGCAGGGACGCCTCGAGCAGCTTGGTGCACTCCCGCTCCTGGTGGTCGAAGGCAGCGAACAGCGCCGGCACGTCGGCGTGCTCGAAGTTGTAGGCAGACTGCTCGCGCTCGTTCTGCAGATAGACGTCGCCGTAGCTGACGCGGGTGCCATCCGGTGCCATGGTCCAGACCAGGTCGTAGACGCTGTCGACGTCCTGCAGGTACATGGCGATGCGCTCGAGGCCGTAGGTCAGTTCACCGGTGACCGGGTAGCATTCCAGGCCGCCGGCCTGCTGGAAATAGGTGAACTGGGTCACCTCCATGCCGTTGAGCCAGACTTCCCAGCCCAGCCCCCAGGCACCGAGGGTGGGAGACTCCCAGTTGTCCTCGACGAAGCGGATGTCGTGCACCAGCGGGTCGAGGCCCAGGCGCTTCAGCGAGCCCAGGTAGAGCTCCTGCAACTCGGCGGGGGATGGCTTCATCACCACCTGGAACTGGTAGTAGTGCTGCAGGCGGTTGGGGTTCTCGCCGTAGCGGCCGTCGGTGGGCCGGCGGGAGGGCTGCACGTAGGCGGCATTCCAGGTCTCGGGGCCGATGGAGCGCAGGAAGGTGGCCGGGTGGAAGGTGCCGGCACCGACTTCCATGTCCAGGGGCTGCAGGATCACGCAGCCCTGTTCGGCCCAGTACTGCTGCAGGGCGAGGATCAGGCCCTGGAAGGTTGCCACGTCTGGCGTCGACTGTGTCATTGCGAAAGCACCGTTGGCCATGAATTCACGAGGCGTCAAGTATACAATCACAGGCAGATCGGTTATAGGCGCAGTCCGCTGTGCCCCAACGAGGACATCCCAATGATCGTAGTGACAGGCGGAGCCGGCTTCATCGGCTCGAATCTGGTCAAGGCACTCAACGCCCGCGGCCGCGACGACGTGCTGGTGGTCGACGACCTCTCCGACGGCACCAAGTTCGTCAACCTGGCCGACTGCACCCTCGGCGACTACCTGGACAAGGACGACTTCCGCGCCCGGGTCGAGGCGGTGTTGCGCGGCGAACCCTCCAGGCTGCCGCCGATCGAGGCGATCTTCCACGAGGGGGCCTGCTCCGACACCACCGAGTGGGACGGCCGCTTCATGCTCGACAACAACTTCGAGTACTCGAAGGTGCTGCTGCACTTCTGCCAGCGGCAGGGCATTCCCTTCCTCTACGCCTCCTCGGCGGCCACCTACGGCGGCAGCGAGGTGTTCGTGGAGGCACCGGAGCACGAGAAGCCGCTCAACGTCTACGGCTACTCCAAGCTGCTGTTCGACCAGTACGTGCGGGCGCGCTGGGATGACTTCCAGAGCCAGGTGGTGGGCTTTCGCTACTTCAACGTCTATGGCCCCCGCGAACAGCACAAGGGCAAGATGGCCAGCGTCGCCTACCACCACCACACCCAGGTGAGCGCCGGCGAGAATCTCAAGCTGTTCGGCGCCTGGGACGGCTATGAAGCGGGCATGCAGAGTCGCGACTTCGTCTACGTGGGCGACGTGGTCGACGTCAACCTGTGGTTCCTGGACCACCCGGAGCGGTCCGGCATCTTCAACCTGGGGACCGGCCGCGCCGAGCCGTTCAAGGCGATCGGCGAGGCGGTGATCGGCTTCCACGGCAAGGGCGAGATCGAGTACATCGACTTCCCCGAGGAACTCAAGGGACGCTACCAGAGCTACACCCGGGCCGATATCTCGCGGCTGCGCGAGGCCGGCTATGACCGCGAGTTTCGTACCGTCGCCGAGGGGGTACGCGAGTACCTGGAGTGGCTGCATGGCTGAGGCCGGCACCGCGCACCCGCCGACGGGCAAGCGGATCCTGGTGGTGGGACCTTCCTGGGTGGGTGACATGGTCATGGCCCAGAGCCTGCTGATGACCCTCAAGGCGCGTCATCCCGGTTGCCGGATCGGCGTGGTGGCCCCGGCCTGGTCGCGGCCGATCCTCGAGCGCATGGCGGAGGTCGACGAGGTGGCGTGTCTCGAGACGGGCCACGGCGAGTTCGGTTGGCGGGCTCGGCGGGCACTGGCCAGGGATCTGCGCGGACGCTTCGATCGGGCCATCGTGCTGCCGCGCTCCTGGAAGTCGGCCCTGGTGCCCTTCCTGGCGGGCATTCCACGGCGTACCGGTTTCACCGGCGAGCAGCGCTATGGCCTGCTCAATGACCGCCGCCGGCTCGACAAGACGGTGCTGGACCAGACCGTCAAGCGCTTCGTCGCCCTCGGCCTGCCCGCCGCGCAGGCCGAGCCGGGGACCTTCGCCATTCCCCCTCCGCGGCTCGCCGTCGATGCCGACAACCTCGATGAATTGCGCCCGGCCCTCGGGCTCTCGTCGCGGCCCGCCATCGGCATGATGCCGGGAGCGGAATACGGCCCGGCCAAGCAGTGGCCGCTCGCCTACTTCCGCGAACTGGCTGCACGGCTCACAGCCGAAGGCTTCGAGGTCAGGGTCCTGGGGGGGCCGAAGGACGAGGCCGCCGGCGAGACGATCAGCGCGGGACAGGCCCATGTGCACAATCTGTGCGGACGCACCCGGCTGGCCGATGCGGTGGACCTGCTGGCGGACTGCCGCCAGGTGGTCACCAACGATTCGGGCCTGATGCATGTGGCGGCCGCCGTGGGCACCCGGGTCCAGGCGATCTATGGCTCCTCCTCGCCACGCTACACCCCGCCGCTGACCGACAATGCCGAGATCCATTATCTCGGCCTCTCCTGCTCGCCCTGTTTCGAGCGGACCTGCCCGCTCGGTCATACCCACTGTCTGGTGCAGTTGCCTCCGGAGCGTCTGCTGAAGGCGGTGCTGGCGTCGACCGAGACGCTCATCGCCCGGGGGTAGCCGCGGTTCACTGCACCATGGCGGGCTCCTCGCCGGTGGCATCCTCCGGGTTCTCCACGACCTGCTCCGGCTCCGGCGGCGCTTCCTCGGGCGGCCGCTCGGGTACCAGCCCATCCCACATGTGTTTCTGCAGCGCCGTCTCTTCGCGCAGACGGTCGTTGACGAACTCCCTGTCGTACAGTTCCAGCAGGGTCGGAGAGGAGGAGAGCAGCGAGGCACCCAGGCCGGCACGGTTATCCTCGATCTCGAACCCCATGGCCTCGAGCACGGTCGGCAGGACGTCGAGCGTGGAGGACTCACGCCGCACCCGGCCCAGCGGGACCTCGGGGCCCAGCAGCATGAAGGTGTTGTCCCGTTCGTCGCGGATCAGGTCATCCCATGCCGAGACGCGCATGGTCAGGTGGTCGCTGGCGATCACTACCAGGGTGTTCTCCAGCAGGCCCTCGGCCTCGAGCCGCTCGACCAGGTTCCGGGCCAGCCAGGCCGAACACTCGACCGAATAGAGGATGTCGGCACCATCGAATTCGCCCTGGCGATCGATGCAGCTCTGCGCCGGATAACCGTAGGGGGCATGGCCGGACAGGCTCAGGGTGACGACGCCCCAGGGGTCGCCGGTCTGGTCCAGGCGGCGAATCTCCTCCAGGGTGAAGGCGTAGAGGGAGTCGTCGTATAGCCCCCAGTTGTTGAGATACTCGGGATCCTCGAGCCGCGGGCGCAGCTCCTCACGGCCCAGCACGGTATCGAAGCCGTGGTCCTCGTAGAAGACACCCTTGCCGGCGAAGGCCGTGCTGGCGCCGCCCAGGTAGGCGAGTCGATAGCCCTGGTCGGCGAGCAGGTCGCCGAGGCAGTCGATGCCGGGCACCACCTGGCCCAGGGGCTCGAACTGGCTGTCGTGGAGCAGGCCGGCGGGCATCAGTGGCGTGCCGCACTGGCTGGCGATCATGCCGGCCATGGTCCAGCCGGTGTTGTCGAGCTGGCGCACGGCCTCGAAGACCCGTCCCTGCTCGCCGAGGGCTTCCAGGTCGGCATAGGCATCGCCGAAGCGCTCGCGGTCGCCGTAGGTGCGCTCGATGCTCTCCAGGTAGAGCAGCAGCAGGTTGGGCGGGTCCGCGGGGGCCTGCCGGATCACCGGCGCGACATAGCGGCGCTCCAGCCAGGCGCCGTCGTCGGTGACGATGGCGGCCCCGCGCTGGGTGATGCCGAAGAGCAGGGGGTTGCTGGCCAGCAGGCCCAGGGCCAGCAGAGGCTCCCAGAGCCGCCAGCGGTGATCCCTCCTGATCAACCAGGTGAAGGAGACGAGCAGAGCGACCATCGACAGGTTGTAGAGCACCGCGGCCAGCTTGCGGTCGACGCCGCCGTGATCGGTCATGCCCGCCTGCAGATGGAAGAACACCGCTCCCAGGTCGACGTTGCCGAAGCTGGCCGCCAGGTAGACATAGAGCCCCCAGAGGGCGATGGGCAGCAGCGACCAGGGCCAGACGCGGGCCGGCGGACGCGGATGGCGCGGTGCCCCCCAGCGCAGCAGCCAGCCCAGCCCGAGCCAGGCGCCGGCGATCGGCACCAGGCCCCAGGGTGGCAGCAGGGTCACGGTCACGGCGGCATGGCCGATCCACAGCCCGATGACGAGCAGGACCCACCAGCGAGGTCGGCGCAGGGGGGAGAGGGGGGCGGGGAGGGGCATGACGATATCCCGGTTGGGTTCGCGGTTAGCTTATCAAGGCGGAGCAGCCGGATGGAGCCCCGGCCGCCTTTGCGGCGCGGCCGGGGCTCCCGTCACTCATCGTCCCGGTGACTGTCGTTCTCGTACAGTTCGTTGAGCTTGGCGTACTTCATGTAGGCATGGAAGGCGGTAGTGATGGCCACGGTCAGGCCATCGGCCCCCTGGAGGATGCCGCCCTTGAGGATCAGCTTGCGCAGGGTCGCGCTCGCGGCATGCAGGGCGGGCCGCCACGCCGAGGGGGTGACCCCTCGCTCCTTCATGGCCCAGGCATCCCGGGAGGACAGCTGATCGATACGCTGTATCCAGTGGGAGAGGCCATCGTAGGTGAAGTGACGGATGTGCGCGCCGGTATCCTGGACCCTGGGTGCGTGCACCGAGGCGTGGCCCTTCTTCGGCAGGTAGCCCGAGGTGGTGCGGTTGTAGAGCCGGACCACCCTGTCCGGGTAGAACCCCGCCGCCCTGATCCAGTGGTTGGCGCAGAAGTTGCGGCGGTTGAAGCGGTAGGCCAGGGCGGGATCATCCAGCGTCAGGGCCTGGATGGCGGCCACCGCATCCTCCTCCAGCCGCTCGTCCGCATCCAGGCTGAGGATCCAGTCGTTGGCGGCATGGGGAACGCCGTGGGCCTTCTGGGGGCCGTCACCGAGGTATTCCTGCAGCAGGACCCGCGCTCCCTTGCCTTCGGCGATGCGGACGGTGTCGTCCTGGCTCAGCGAATCGACGACGATGATCTCGCTGCAGACCCGCTGCAGGGAGTCGATGCAGGCGGCGATCCGCTGCTGCTCGTTGAGCGTGATGACGATGCCGGTGATGGGCTTCATGGCGCGGGCTCGTTGATGGTGAGTGTCTGGATGTGGTGCGCGATTTGCTCTGCCGCCGCCTGCAGGTCGATGCTCGTCATGTCGGTCTCGTCGGCGCCATGCGGTGGGCTGAAGGCCAGGCGATGGGCCCGGGCATTGCAGGTCTGCCAGCGCAGGGGGGTGGCCGAGCGTCGAGCCGGGTAGAAGCCCGCCGTGGGGCGATCCAGGCAGCCGGCGATATGCAGGGGGCCGGTGGAGCCGGCAATGAACAGGTCCGCCGCCGCGAGGCTCAGGGCGAAATCATCGAGCCCCTGGCGGGGCGGTAGCCGAGTGGCGTAGAGTCCCTCGGCGACGAGCAGGTCGCACAATGCATCGGCCGTCGCCTCTTCCCCCGGCCCCGCGGTCAGCAGCCAGGTCGGTCGTGGGGCGGACGCCGTCGCGAGGCGCGATTCGACCTCGCGGATCAGCTCGCCATACTGGTCGGGCGACAGGTTTACCGCCGAGCCACCATGACCGGGATGCACGAAGATCCAGGGGCGCCTGGCGTCGAGGCCGAGCTCACCCGCGAGACGGGCGCGCTGGGCGTCGCGGGTGCCGTCGGGCAGCGGCCAGAAGGGGGGGGCCGGGCGCGGTGGCAGGGGGTGGCCGAGCTCGTCGAGCAGGCCTTCGGCCAGCTCCAGGTTGTAGACGTACTCGGGCTTCTCCGAACGCGACCTGCGCTGGGTGATGCGTCGGTTGTAGAATAGCTGGGCCCACTTGGTGGCCGGGGCGAGGCGCAGCGGTATGCCGGCCCGCCAGCCCAGCCAGCCGATACGCGGGGTGGAGAAAAGCGTCAGCAGGGCGTCGAAGCGGCCGTCGCGCAGCCTGGTCAGCAGTTCGCGTCGGCCATCGGCCCCGGCGTCATCGCCCGGGTCGAGCAGCACCTCGTCGATCCAGGGACAGAGCCTGGCGATCGGGGCGGTGTAGGCCGGCACCAGCACGCTCACATGGGCGGCCGGGTCGGCTGCCTTGAGGCAGGCCAGTGCCGGCCAGGCCAGCATGAAGTCACCGAGCTTGTCGTTGCGAACCACCAGCAGGCGGGAGCGGCGTTCGTCCATGGCAGTGGCGGAAATTATCGTCATCCGGGCTCCCGGGCCCCGATACCGGAAAGGAGTCAACCTTGTCCCACAAGGTCATGCATATCTGCCTCTCGCACGGCTGGGGCGGACTGGAAATGTATCCTTCGCGGATTATACCCGAGCTGAAGCGTCAGGGGTGGGAGCCCCATGGCCTGGCCCTGTCCGGCTCGCGTGTCGCCGCGAGCCTGGAGGAGGCCGGCATCACGCCGCTGCAGGTGCCGACCCAGGGCCGGGCACTCTTGGCGATGGCACGGATCCTCGCCTACCTGAAGGCCAATGACATTCGCGTGCTGCACTGCCACAAGTCCAGCGACCTGCGCCTGGGAGCGCTGCTGTCGACCCTTCGGCCGGAGCTGAGGCTCTTCTTCACCGACCACATGGGCGTCACGCGGCCGAAGAAGGACCCCTACCACCGTTGGGCCTACGGGCGCGTCACCCGGCTGTTCGCCATCAGCGAGGCGACCCGCCAACGCAACCTGGCCGCCTTTCCGCTGCCGGCCGCGCGGATTCGCCGGCTCTACCTGGGGATCGATCCGGCAGTCTATGCGCCTCGCCTGTCGAGCGAGGCGCGCGAGGCACTGCGGCGCGAGCTGGGCCTTCCCGAGAGGGCCGTGGCGATCGGCCTGCCGGGGCGGCTCACCCCGGGCAAGGGGCAGGCGGCATGGGTCGAGGCCCTGGCGCTACTGGCCGACGGTTGGCCCGATCTGGCCTGGCACGGGGTGCTGATCGGCGGCCTGACGGCCGGTGAGGGCAGCAATGAAGACTACGTGGCGGCGCTCCGGGAGCGTGTCGCCGCGCTGGGCCTCGAGGGACGGGTCACCTTCGCCGGCTTTCGCCGCGACCTGCCGAGGTTGTTCGAGGCCCTCGATATCGTCTGCGTCCCCTCGCGCAACGAGGCCTTCGGGCTGACGGTGATCGAGGCCATGGCCGCCGGCAAGGCGGTCATCGGTGCCGATAGCGGCGCCATACCCGAGCTGATCGATGTCGACAACGGTCGCCTGGCATCGCCGGAAGCGCCCGATGCCTGGGCCGGGGCCATGGCCGAACTGGCCGCCGACGAGGGCCTGCGCCGACGGCTGGGCGAGTCGGCCCGGCGGCGGATACGCAAGGACTTCACCCTCGAGGCCCATGTGACGGCCCTGATCGAGGAGTACGCAGGGAACGAAGGGGAACTCGAGAGATGAAGGCGTGGATCGAGAAGGGCGGCTACCTCAATACGCGAGGACGTCGCTGGCTCTCCCGGCTCCACGTGGAGCAGGTTCGGCGGATCCTGGTGATCCGCCAGTGTGCCTTCGGGGACTACATGGCGGCCCGTCCCTTTCTGGTGGAGCTGCGCCGCTTCTTTCCCGGGGCGCATATCATCCTGAGCACCGTCAGCAAGTACCAGTATGCCGTGCCTGAAGATCTGGTCGACGAGGTCCATGTGCTGGACAGCCGCGGTGGACCAGGCGAACAGTGGCGTTCGCTGAGGGCGGTGGGCGAGGTCGATGTACTCTTCGACCTCGCCGATACCTCTCGCTCGCGTCTGCTGACCCTGATGACGACCGCACAGGTCAAGCTTGGCTTCCCTTATCGTCGGGTTTTCAACCACCTGCTCTTCGATGTGGGCATCCTGCGCTCGGATTTCCATTACGAGGCCGAAGTGCTGCTGGATTTCCTCAAGATCATGGGGCACAAGCCGCGCTATCCCCTGGAGTTCGCCATGCCGCGGCATCGACGCGCCCAGGCCGACCCATGTATCGCCTACTTTCCCTTCGCGTCCAGGGCGGAGAAGTCGCTGTCGCTGAGCACCTGGTGCGAGGTGATCGAGCAGGCGGCCGAGACGTTTCCACACTATCGCCATGTATTGCTGGAGGGGCACAAGGCGAAGGAGTCCGGCGATTTCCTGGCCGAGGTGGCGGCACGGCACGACAACGTCGAGATCCAGCCGCGGATGGGGCTCGATCGACTGGCGCCCTGGATGGCGAAGGCGAGCGTGCTGGTATGCGGTGATACCGGGGTGCGCAACCTGGCCCTGGCGACCCATACGCCGACCCTGGGCATCTTCTTCATGACGGTGCCGTTCCGCTATTGGCCCCGCTACGAGGATTGCCATGAGGCCGTGTTTCATCGGGACGGCCAGGTACCCGGCAGGATGGATATCCTCCAGGGGCTGGAGGAACTGCTGCAGCGTGTCTATCCGGAGCGTGGCGTGCCACGCGAACTCGGCGTCTCGTAGCCCCGCCGAATGGCGGCCATGGCCGCGTCGGCATCGAATTTCGCCAGCGAGCGCTGCAGACGCTCGAGGTTGGCTGCCCGCCAGGGGCCAGGGGCTCGCAGCCGGCAGCGATCGAGGTCGATCAGCCAGACCCGGTCGCGCTCGTCGACGAGCAGGTTGCGGGCGTTGAGGTCCACATGGTCGAGGCCGGCGTCGTGGAAGCGACGGACCGTGGCGCCGACGGTTTCCAGCAGGGGGGCGTGGTACCCTTCCCCGGCCAGGCGTGCGGCCAGGGCGCGGGCCCCGGGAAGACGCTCCGTGATCAGCGCCGCCTCGTAGGTGACGCCATGCCGGGTCACGCCGGCGGCCACCGGGCGCGGGACCGGCAGGCCACGCGAGAAGAGCTCGGCGGTCAGGCGCAGTTCGCGGAAGGCGCGGGTGCGCTCGAGACCGGTCCACAGGTAGCGGGCAGTGCTGATCCGGGCGATCAGGCCGCCGCGGCGATAGGGGCGCAGCACCCACTGGCCGCGCCCGGCATCGAGAAACAGGCTGGCGCCGCGGCCGGGTGCCTCGCCGACGACACGACCCTCTCGCCGCCAATGGTCGGGATCGAAGGCCTGCGGGCTAATCGGCGGACCGGTTTGTGGCGCCCGGCAGGCGTCACATAAACTGTCCGCATCATATAGAATGGAAACCCTTCCCGTTCGAAATGTTGCCAAGCGCATGAAGCATCCTCTGCCCGCCCAACCCCGGCACATCGGCGTGCTGCGACTCTCCGCCCTGGGCGATGTCTGCAACCTGGTGCCGACGGTACGCGCCCTGCAGCGCCAGTGGCCCGAGGCGCGTATCACCTGGATCATCGGCAAGGGCGAGCACAGTCTACTGGCCGGCCTCACCGGGGTCGAGTTCGTCGTCTACGACAAGGCCACCGGCGTGGCCGGCATGCGCCGGCTGTGGCGCGAGCTGGCGGACACCCGCTTCGACGTCCTGCTGCACATGCAGCAGGCGCTGCGCGCCAGTGTCCTCTCCCTGGGGTTGAAGGCCGGGGTGCGGGTAGGCTACGACAAGGCCCGCGCCAAGGACGCCCAGCACTGGTTCACCCATCGCCGGCTCGCGCCCCACCCCCGGGCCCATGTGCTGGAGTCGTTCCTGGACTTCGCCCGCCTGCTGGGGGTCGAGGACCTCTCGCTGGAATGGGACCTGCCGGTGCCCGCGGTCGCCTTCGACGAGGCCCTCGCCCTGACCGGCGATGCTGCCTACCTGCTGATGAGCCCCTGTGCCAACCCCCGGCTGCGCAACTTCCGCAACTGGTCTGCCGAGGGCTATGCGGCCGTGATCGAGCACGCCTGGGTTCAGCACGGGCTGAAGGCGGTGCTCACCGGCGGCGGCAGCACCCAGGAGCGCGAGATGGGCGAGCGCATCCAGGCCCTCAGCCGGCCGGAGGCGGTGATCGACGCCATCGGCGGCACCTCGCTCAAGGGGCTGCTGGCGCTGATCGCCCGGGCCCGGGCCGTCGTCGCGCCCGATTCGGGGCCGGTGCACATGGCCAATGCCCTGGGCGTGCCGGTGGTGGGGCTCTATGCCACCACCAACCCCGATCGCGCCGCTCCCTACCTGTGGCGCGAGTTCGTGGTCGATCGCTATCCGGAGGCGGTACGTGCCTACCTGCACAAGGCGCCGGAGACGCTTCCCTGGGGCCAGCGGGTACGCCACCCCGATGCCATGTCGCTGATCCGCGCCGAGGACGTGATCGAGCGACTCGACACTCTGCTCGCCGACACCACCGCTCACCAGGACACGGAGTCCCCTGCCGATGAAGCTTGATCTGACTGCCATGGAACACTCGCGCCTGCTGGTGGTGGGTGATGTGATGCTCGACCGCTACTGGCACGGGGGCACCTCGCGCATCTCGCCGGAGGCGCCGGTGCCGGTGGTGCGCGTGGAGGAGGCCGAGGACCGGCCCGGCGGCGCCGCCAACGTGGCGCTCAATATCGCCTCCCTGGGGGCCCATGCCGCCCTGGCCGGCATGGTCGGTGACGACGACAACGCCGACCGCCTGGGCAGCCGCCTGGAGAGCTCCGGAGTGAGCACTCACTTCGAACGCAGCCCCGGCATTCCCACCATCACCAAGCTGCGGGTGATGAGTCGCAACCAGCAGCTGATCCGCCTGGACTTCGAGCAGGGCCTCGGCGAGGTGGACACCTCGGGGCTGCTGGCACGGGTCGAGGCGGCCCTGCCCGACTGCGACCTGGTGATTCTCTCCGACTACGGCAAGGGCACCCTCAACCGGGTCGAGGCGCTGATCCGCCTGGTACGCGGCGCCGGCAAGCGGGTACTGGTCGACCCCAAGGGCGGCGACTTCCATCGTTACCGCGGGGCCAGCGTGATCACCCCCAACCTGACCGAATTCGAGGCCGTGGTGGGGCACTGCCGTGACGATGCCGAGCTGGCCGCCAGGGGGGAGGCGCTGCGCGCCGAACTCGAGCTCGAGGCCCTGCTGATCACCCGCAGCGAGAAGGGCATGACCCTGATCCGCGGCGACCACGAGCCGCTGCACCTGCCGACCCGGGCCCGCGAGGTCTATGACGTCACCGGTGCCGGCGACACCGTGATCGGCGTACTGGGGCTGGCGCTGGCCGCCGGCCACGGCTTCCCCGAGGCGATGACCCTGGCCAACCTGGCCGCCGGCCTGGTGGTGGCCAAGCCGGGCACCGCCACGCTCTCCATTGCCGAGCTCTACACCGCCCTGCACGGCGACAAGCTGGCCGAGTTCGGCGCCATCGAGGAAGGCCCGCTGATCGAGGCGGTGCGTGCCGCCCAGGCCCGCGGCGAGCGGGTGGTGATGACCAACGGCTGCTTCGATATCCTGCACGCCGGCCACGTGGCCTACCTGGAGCAGGCCCACAAGCTCGGCGACCGGCTGATCGTGGCGGTCAACGACGACGCCTCCATTGCCCGGCTCAAGGGGCCCAAGCGGCCCATCAACCCGCTGCCGCGGCGCATGCAGGTGCTGGCCGGCCTGGGGGCCGTGGACTGGGTGGTCGCCTTCGCCGAGGACACCCCGCAGCGGCTGATCGAGGCGGTGTTGCCGGACGTGCTGGTCAAGGGTGGCGACTATCGCCCCGAGCAGATCGCCGGCGGCGCGGCCGTGCGTGAGGCGGGTGGCGAGGTGAAGGTGCTGGGCTTCGAGGACGGCGTCTCCACCACGGCGATGATCTCCACCATCCTCGACCGCGAGACCTGATGGCCGCTCGCCAGCCGGCCCGGCGGGGGGCCCCCTGGGCGCGCCGGCTCTACTCGGCGGCCCTCTACGGGCTCGCGCCGCTGATCTGGCGGCGGGTCTGGCGCGAGCGGCTGCCTGGCCGACCCCGGCGGGAACGGCTGGGCCTGCTGTCTCCCGCCCTGGCCGGCGAGCGAACGATCTGGCTGCACTGTGCCTCGGTGGGCGAGGTTCAGGCCGCCCGGCCACTGATCGAGGCGCTGCTGGCGCACTACCCGGGGCATCTCCTCACCGTCACCACCATGACCGCCACCGGCGCCGAGCGCGTGCAGGCGTTGCGCGAGGCGCTAGCGGAACCCGGCGAAGCGCCGCGCCTTCGTCATGCCTTCGTGCCGCTGGACTTCCCCGGCGCGGCGAAGCGCTTCGTCGCCCGTCTCCGCCCGGAGCTGGCGCTGTTCTTCGAGACCGAGCTGTGGCCCAACCTGCTGCACGCCTGCCGGCGTCGAGGCGTCCCGGTGGCGGTGGTCAATGGCCGGCTGTCGCCCCGGGCCTTCCGGGGCTATCGCCGCCTGCGTCCGCTGATGCGGGACGCCCTGAGCCGGGTGGACTGGCTGGCCGCCAAGTCCGCCGCCGACGCCGAACGCTTCCGGGCGCTGGGCATGGCGCCGGCGCTTACCCGGGTGGTGGGGTCGCTGAAGTTCGACATCTCGCCGGATGGCGGGGCTATCGAGGTGAGTGAGCGCTTGCGAACGCGACTGGGCGAGCGCCCCGTCTGGGTGGCCGGCTCCACCCACCCCGGCGAGGACGAGCAGCTGTTGGCCGCCCATGCCCGGCTGCGCGAGACGCTGACGAGCGCCCTGCTGGTCCTGGTGCCCCGCCATCCCCGGCGCTTCGACGCCGTGGCCGCGCTCTGCCGGGAGCAGGGGCTGGCGCTGGCACGACGCTCCCGCGATGAATGGCCGGCCGCCGATACGGCCGTCTACCTGGGCGACACCATGGGCGAGCTGCTCGCCCTCTACGGCGCGGGCGACCTGGCCTTCGTCGGCGGCAGCCTGGCGCCGATCGGCGGCCACAACCTGCTCGAGCCCGCTGCCATGGGCGTGCCGGTCCTCACCGGCCCCGGGCTCGCCAACTTCGAGGACGTGGCCGAGGTGTTGCGCGAGGCCGGTGCCCTGGTGGAAGTGGCCGACGGCGAGGCGCTGGCCGGGACCCTGGTCCGACTGCTCGCCGACCGGAGTGAATGTCGGCGCCTGGCCGACGCCGGGCGCCGGGTGGTGGCGGCCAACCGTGGCGCCCTGGCGACCACCCTGGAGGGCCTGGCGACGCTGCTGCCTGATGAGTGAGCGCTCACTCATCAGGGGCGCCGGCCTCAGGCCGGGGTGAGCCGCTCGACGCCCCTCGAGGTGCCCAGCAGCAACACGTCGGCGCCGCGGGCGGCGAACAGGCCGTTGGTGACCACGCCGACGATGGCGTTGAGACGCGTCTCCATGGCGACCGGGTCGTCGATCATGAACTCGAAGCAGTCGATGATCTGGTTGCCGTTGTCGGTGACCACGCCCTGGCGGTAGACCGGATCGGCCCCCAGCTTGACCAGTTCCCGGGCCACGTAGGAGCGCGCCATGGGGATCACCTCCACCGGCAGCGGAAACTCGCCCAGTCGATCGACCTTCTTGGAGGCGTCGGCGATGCAGACGAATGTCTCGGCGCAGGCGGCGACGATCTTCTCGCGGGTCAGGGCCGCCCCGCCGCCCTTGATCATGTGCAAGTGAGCGTTCACTTCGTCGGCGCCGTCGATGTAGAAGGGGATGCTGCCCACGCTGTTGAGTTCGAACACCTCGATGCCGTGGCCGCGCAGGCGCTCGGCGCTGGCCTCGGAGCTGGCCACCGCCCCCTTGAAGTCGTGGCGCAGGGCGGCCAGGCGGTCGATGAAGAGGTTGGCGGTGGAGCCGGTGCCGATGCCGAGCACCGTATCGTTCTCGAGCGAGGGGGCGATCTCGTCGATGGCGGCCGCGGCCACGGCATCCTTCAATTCGTCCTGGGTCATGGGGAGCTCACTGTCTGATGGATGGCGGTGGGCCATTATAGGCCAGCGAGCGTCCCCTGCCGATGTCAGGGGGCGGTAACGCTCGAGGCTGATCCGGCGCCTCTCGCCCTCAGCTGCTGCGATGACCCCACGGGGGCCGGTAGCGCCAAAGCCCAACGATGGAAGGGGCTGCGCTGGACGCCATGCCTCCGGGAATGCTACCTATAGGGGTTCTCTTAATAGTGCAGCATCGCCGGCTGCCCTCTCGCATTACTCCTTGGGACATCAGGATGCTCGAAGCTACCGTCAAGAAGATTCTCCAGGCCCGGGTCTATGAAGCCGCCCGGGAAACGCCGATCTCCCCGGCCCCCTTCCTCTCTCGCCGCTTCAACAACCAGATCCTGATCAAGCGCGAGGACCTGCAGCCGGTCTTCTCCTTCAAGATTCGTGGCGCCTACAACAAGATGGCCCAGCTCAGCGAGGAGCAGAAGGCCAAGGGCGTGATCGCCGCCTCCGCCGGCAATCATGCCCAGGGCCTGGCCATGGCCGCCAAGCTGATGGGCGTCAAGGCGGTGATCGTGATGCCGCGCATCACCCCGGACATCAAGGTCCAGGCGGTGCGCGCCCGCGGGGCCCGGGTGGTGCTCAGGGGCGACGCCTTCGCGGCGGCCGCCGAGCATGCCCAGGAGCTGATCGAGGAGCACGGTTACACCTACATCCCGCCCTTCGACGACATCGACGTGATCGCCGGCCAAGGCACCGTGGCCATGGAGATCCTGCACCAGCATGCCGGCCCGCTGGACGCCATCTTCGTGCCGGTGGGCGGCGGCGGCCTGATCGCCGGCGTGGCGGCCTATATCAAGTACCTGCGGCCCGACATCAAGGTGATCGGCGTCGAGGCCGAGGACAGTGCCTGCCTCAAGGCGGCCCTGACGGCCGGCAAGCGGGTGGTGCTGGAGCAGGTCGGGGTCTTCGCCGAGGGCGTGGCCGTGGCCCAGATCGGCAAGGTGCCCTTCTCCATCATCCGCGACCTGATCGACGACGTCATCACCGTCAATACCGACGAGATGTGCGCGGCGGTGAAGGACATCTTCGAGGACACCCGGGCGGTGTCCGAGACCTCCGGCGCCCTGTCGCTGGCCGGGCTCAAGAAGTACATCCAGCAGACCGGGGCCGAGGGCCAGACGTTGCTGTGCATCAACTCCGGGGCCAATACCAACTTCGACCGGCTGCAGCACATCGCCGAACGCACCGAACTCGGCGAGCAGCGCGAGGCGATCCTGGCGGTGACCATCCCCGAACGGCCCGGCAGCTTCAAGAAGTTCTGCAAGACCATCGGCAAGCGCATGGTCACCGAGTTCAATTACCGCTATGCCGACCCGGAGAACGCCCATATCTTCGTCGGCGTGCAGGTCAAGCCCGGTGGCGAGGACCGCCAGGCGGTAATCGAGAAGTTGTGTGATGCCGGCTACCCGGTGGAGGACCTCACCGACAACGAACTGGCCAAGCTGCATATCCGCCACCTGGGCGGCGGCCGGCCGAAGGAGAGTTTCGACGAGGAGGTCTACCGCTTCGAATTCCCCGAACGCCCGGGAGCGTTGATGAACTTCCTGACCCACCTGCCCCAGGACTGGAACATCTCGCTGTTCCATTACCGTAACCACGGTGCCGCCTACGGTCGGGTACTGGTGGGGATGCAGGTGCCCAATGGCGACCGTTCCCATGTCGAGGAGTACTTCGACGAGATCGGTTATCGCTACTGGAAAGAGTCGGACAATTCCGCCTACCGGTTGTTCATGGCCTGAAGGGGCAGGCCGTCGCTGTGTAAGCACTGACTCACTGCGCAGGCGAGAATTGCCAAGTGTTTAAAAATGTAACCCCTGCGTGATGAAGGTTGTCATCGTGCAGGTGGTAGCCCTATAGTCACAGCGTTGCCGAGGCCTGATTGGCTGCAGGAGGCGACACCTTGACAAGGTCCTTACCACCACTCTTCCGACCCCTTGTGGTCGAGTCTCCAACGGAGTAGGCAATGAAGCGCAAGCCCGATCTGGTCATGGCACTGCTGCTGGTCTTCGGCATCGGCGTCGTGGCAACCGGCTATGCCCAGGCGCTGGTCGGCAGCTAGTACGACGCCGGCTGACAGCGCCATGACCAGAACCGCAAGACGACACGGGCCGATGCAGCGCATCGGCCCGTTCGCGTATCAGGGACGGATGATGCGCGCATCACTGACGATGGCGTCCAGCGGCACATCCCAGGGGGCGACCGGCAATCGCTCGACACGCTGGCAGTCGTGGGCCAGGCCGATCAGCCGCGGGCGTGGCCCCGGGCGACGGGTGAAGGCCAGGGTACGGTCGTAGAAGCCGCCGCCCATGCCCAGGCGCTGGCCGTCGTCATCGAACCCGACCAGTGGCAGCAGGATCAGGTCCAGCGCCCAGGCCGCACGTCGCCGGGCACGATGGGCGCCATGGCGGGTATCGGGCTCGGGAATGCCGAAGCGATTTGCCGTCATCGGGGTGTCGGCATGGTAGTGGACGAACCACAGCGCATTGTGGGAGAGCGGCTTGAGGACCGGCAGGTGCACGCGGGCATTACGCTCCCGGAACCAGGAGATCAGCCCCGTGGGATCGATTTCGCCATCATTGGGCAGGTAGAGGGCCACACGCCGGGCGCGCTGGACCTCGGGGAGTTGCTTGAGCCGCCGACACAGCCGCCGGGAGGCGTCGCGATGCTGGCGCGGTGTCAGGGCACGCCGTCGTCGCCGCAACTCGCGGCGTAGCTCGTGACGGGGGCCGTCGAAGGCAAGAGGTGCGGCAAGATCCTGCATGGTGGTCATGTCGGACGAGGTTCCCCAGAGTGCCGCTGTCGTTCTGGCCCTTGAACCCAGTGGTTCAAGGTGGGTGGCCGCAGCCGAACCGTCAGGCTTTCCGACGCACGGACATGCACACGGGTCCGGCTAGCATATGGCCCCCTGGGTATTGCGCATAGGCTCGAGGGACGATAACGACTGGCAAACACCCCAGGGAACACCTTCATCCTACCAGAGCCACGGACAGGGCCAAAGTGCTGATTGCCTATCGGCGAGGCGTGTCGGCGAGGGCCTGGTCGAGCCGGGCGCTCAGCTGGTTCAGGTTCTGCTCGCCCTCGCGCTGGGCATCGAGCGTCTCGAGCAGCTCGTTGGTGATGTTCAGCGCCGCCATGATGGCGATCTTCTCGGCACCCAGGACCTTGCCACGGGCATGGATGCCATCCATGGCCCGATCCAGATAGCGGGCGGCGCGCTCGAGCTTGTCCTGCTCGTCTGGTGGGCAGGCGATGACGTAACTACGCCCCAGCAGGGTGATTTCGGTGGTCGGCCGCGAGGCATCGGTCATGACGGGCTCCGGTTCGGTCCAGTCGGGCGGGGGCGATGGCCGCGCCTCCCGGTGGCCCGATGCGTTAACATCCAGGAATGGAATCGATTCGATCCTCACTATAAGAGAGCCGTTCTCGGGCGGTCAACGCGCCCGGAACATCGTCGCTCTCTGCATGCACGGCCCCATCACGGACTTTTGCTATGTCACTGATCAACGAACGCCAGGACTTCTCCACCATCGCCGACCTCTTCCTGCTGCATGGCAGCATGCAGTCACCGGCCTTTCTCGATGGCAGGCTGAGCGCCGCCCTGGCCCTTCAGGACCTCTCCGCCGAGGCCTGGCTGGAGCAGGTCTGTCTCTCCCTGGGGGTCGAGCAGCCCCGCGACGCGCAAGCCGCCGAGCGTCTCCTGGCCTGGCGGCGCCAGACACTGGACGCTCTCTCGGCGGCGGAGCTCGGCTTCGAGCCGCTGCTGCCGGACGAGCTGTTCTCGCTGGCCGAGCGTGCCCAGGGCCTCAAGGAGTGGACGCTGGGCTTCCTCGAGGTGGTCCAGGATGCCGGCGAGGCGCCCCGGCAGGGCTGGTCGGCGCCCCTGCGCGAGGCCCTGGAGGATCTCGAGGGCCTGGCGGCCATGGAGACCGATATCGAGGACAGCCCCGAGAACGAGAACGATCTCTTCGCCCTGACCGAGCATGCCCGCATGGCCGCCATGCTGCTCTACACCGAGCAGCACCCGGGCAAGCCCCAGGTCGAGCGGGTCGACGACGAGACGCGCCACTGACGCCACTGGAACCCCCCACACCGAGGAGCCGCGATGCTGCCCGAGATCCTGCCCCGCCCTGCCCCCATCGGCAACGACGAATACCGCGCCCGCCGGCAGGCGCTGATGGCGTCGTTGCCGGCCGGCAGCGCCGTGCTGCTGCCCGGCGCTGCCCTGGTCACCCGTTCGCGCGACAGCGAGTTCCCCTTTCGCCAGGACAGTGACTTCCACTACCTGACAGGCTTTCCCGAGCCCGATGCCCTGCTGGTCCTGCTGCCGGGCCGTGCGGAGGGCGAAAGCGTGCTCTTCTGCCAGGACCGCGACCCGGCCCTGGAGGCCTGGACCGGCATCCGCCTCGGCGCTGAGGGGGCCGTCCGCGAGCATGGGGTCGACCAGGCCTTCGAGAATGCCGAGCGCGACGAGCGCCTCGAGGCACTGCTCGATGGCCGTCGTACCCTCTACCTGCCCCTGGCGAATAACGAGGCCCTGGTCCTGGCCGACGAGCTGCGTGGCCGCCTGGCCGGCCGGGTGCGCCGCGGTGCCCGCCCGCCCGAGGCCTTCGCCGATATCGCCCCGCTGCTCCACGCGCAACGCCAGGTCAAGAGCGAGGCCGAGCTCGCCCTGATGCGCCACGCCGCGGAGGTCTCGGCCCGGGCCCATGTGCGGGCCATGCAGGCGGCCCGGCCGGGGCTCGCCGAGTACCAGCTGCAGGCCGAGCTCGAACACGAGTTCCGCTGGCAGGGCGGTAGCGGCCCGGCCTACGCCAGCATCGTCGGTGGCGGCGCCAATGCGTGTGTGCTGCACTACATCGAGAACGCGGCCAGGCTGCGCGATGGTGACCTGGTGCTGATCGACGCCGGTGGCGAGTTCGACCTCTATGCCGGCGACATCACCCGCACCTTCCCGGTCAACGGACGCTTCGACGGGGCCCAGCGCTCGCTCTACGAGCTGGTGCTCGGGGTGCAGGAGCGGGCGGTGGATGCCGTGCGCCCCGGCGCCACCCTGGCCGAGATCCACGACCTGGTGGTGCACGGCCTCACCGAAGGGCTGATCGGCCTGGGGCTGCTCGAAGGCGAGGTGCAGGCGCGCATCGAAGACGACAGCTATCGTCGCTTCTACCTGCACTCCACCTCCCACTGGCTGGGGCTCGATGTCCACGACGTGGGGACCTACCGCCGCGACGGCGAGCCGCTGCCCCTGGAGCCGGGCATGGTGCTGACCATCGAGCCGGGGCTCTATGTTCCCGCCGACGATGACATCCCCGAGGCCTTCCGCGGTATCGGCATCCGGATCGAGGACGACGTGGCGGTCACCGCCACCGGCCACGAGGTGCTCTCCGCCGGGGTGCCCAAGCGGGTGGCCGAGATCGAGGCCCTGATGGCCAGAAAATGACCAGCCGGGACACTCCTCGAAATGCCTTTATGTAAAGTACATTATGAAATGATCGGGAGGCCTCGATGACGGGTGCCGTGGAGCAGCGGGTGGACATCGCCATCGTCGGCGGCGGCCTGGTGGGGGCGAGCCTGGGCTGTGCCCTGGTGCCGCTGATCGAGCGGCTGGGGCTGTCGGTGGCGGTGATCGAGGCCGCCCCGCTGCTCGACCGGGTGGAGGCACCCTGGCAGCCCAGTTTCGATGCTCGGGCCAGCGCCATCGCCCAGGGCTCGGCGACACACTTCGCCGGCATGGGCCTGTGGTCCGCCATGGCCGAACAGGCTGCACCGATCCGCCGGATCCACGTCAGCGAGCAGGGCCGCCTCGGGGCCACCCGGCTGCGCAGCGATGAGCTGGGCGTCGAGGCACTGGGCCACGTGATCCCCAACGCCTGGATGGGGCGGGTGCTCCATCGCCGGCTGGCGCAACTGCCGCTGGCCTGGCACTGTCCCGCCCGGGTCGAGGCGATTAGCCCCGAGGCGGGTGGCTATCGGCTGGGCCTCTCCGACGGCAGCCGGCTCCAGGCCGGGTTGACGGTGCTGGCCGACGGCGGTCGCTCCGGGCTCAAGGAGCGGCTCGGTATCGAGAGTCGCGAGCAGCCCTATGACCAGGTGGCGCTGATCGCCAGCGTGGAGGTGAGCGAGCCCCACGGCGGCATGGCCTGGGAGCGCTTCACCGGCGAGGGGCCCATCGCCCTGTTGCCGCTGCGTGGCCAGGCCATGGAGCTGATCTGGACCCACGGCGCCGGCCGCGAGTCCCGCCGACTGGCGCTCTCCGATGGCGACTTCCTCGCCGAGCTGCAGCGGGCCTTCGGTGAACGTGCCGGGCGCTTTCGCCGGGTCGGCAGCCGGCACGCCTACCCGCTGTCGCTGATCACCGCCCGGGAGACGGTGCGCCCCGGGCTCGCCGTGTTGGGCAATGCCGCTCACTCGCTGCACCCGGTGGCCGGTCAGGGGTTCAACCTGGCCCTGCGCGGCGTGATGGACCTGGTCGCCGCCCTGGAGCATGGCCTGGCCCGGGGCGAGTCGGTCGGCAGCATGGCCGTACTGGCCGACTTCGAAGCCCGGCGAGGTGCCGACCGCCACAACGTGATCCGCTTCAGCGATGGCCTGATCCGCCTGTTCGGCATCGACAGCCCGCTGCTCTCCCACGCCCGGGCCGCGGGGCTCGTCGGGTTGAACCTGGTGGGCCCGTTGCGCCGTACCCTGGCCCGGCGCGCCATGGGGCTGGAAAGATAGGAGAACCACATGCAGGAAACGCATCACCAGGGGCCGCGGCCGGAAGGCCGGGAGCGCGGTGAGGAGAGGGAAGCCGCCGAGGTGGTGATCGTCGGCGGCGGCATGGTGGGCGCGACCCTGGCCTGCCTGCTCGGCAATGCCGGGGTGGCGGTGGCCCTGCTCGATGCCCGCGAGGCACCGCTGGACGCCGGCCGGGTCGGCCATGGCCGGCCCGGCCGGCGGGTCAGTGCCCTGACGCCGGTCTCGCAGCGACTGCTCGAGGGGCTCGACGCCTGGGACTGGATACGGGGCCGACGGGCCAGTCCCTACCGCTTCATGCAGGTGTGGGACGCCGAGGGCAGTGGCGAGGTCAACTTCTCCGCCGACCAGGCCGGGGTCCCGGTGCTGGGCCATATCGTCGAGAACGACGTGATCCTGGCCGGCCTGGAGTCACGCCTCGCCGCCTTGCCCGGGGTACAGCGGCACTACGGTGCCCGGGTGGCAGGGCTCGAGGAGCGGGGGGACGACCGCGAGGTGGTGCTGGAGGATGGTCGCCGGCTGGCCGCGCCCCTGGTGGTGGCCGCCGACGGTGCCCGTTCGCCGCTGCGCGAGATGGCGGGCATCGGGGTCAGCGCCCGGGATACCGGCCATGTGGCGGTGGTGACCACGGTCAGGACCACGCCCCCCCATGGCGAGGTGGCCCGCCAGGTGTTCCTGCCCACCGGGCCGCTGGCCTTCCTGCCGCTGGTCGTAGATGGTGATGACCACCACTGCTCCATCGTCTGGTCGACCTCGCCCAGCGAGGCCGAGCGCCTGGTGGCCCTGCCGCCGGAAGCACTGGCCCGCGAGATGGCCGCCGCCGTGGAGTTGCGGCTCGGCGAGGTGACGGTGATCGACCGGGCCCTGGCGGTGCCGCTGACCCAGCGTCATGCCGAGCGCTATGTGCTGCCGGGGCTGGCGCTGGTCGGCGATGCCGCCCACAGCATCCATCCGCTGGCGGGCCAGGGGGTCAACCTGGGGCTGATGGACGCGGCGGTGTTGGCCGAGGAGCTGGTAAGGGGACGTGCCCGTGGGGTGGCGCCGGGAGACGAGCGACTGCTGGCCCGCTATGCCCGGCGCCGGCGCGGGGACAACGCCACGATGCTGGCGCTGATGGACGGCTTCCGGCTGCTGTTCGGGGCCCGCCACCCGGCGCTGACCCTGGCGCGCAACCTGGGCATGTCCGGGGTCGACCGCTCGGGGCCGCTCAAGCGCCTGCTGATGCAGCAGGCCACCGGCCACCGGGGCAGGCTGCCGGCCTCTTGCCGGTAACCTGCCCATGGTGTTGCGTTAACGTTCGCGCTGGCTCAGCACATTCAACGCCTTGAGCAGGTTGAGTGCCTCGCCGAGCTGGTAGTCCTCGCGCAGGCGCTCGCCCAGCTCGCCGCGGGTGCGCGGTTCGCCGCGGGAGCGCAGGTGACCCTCCAGGTCGGCCTCGCGCACCCGTAGCTCGCTGCCCTCGGCGACTTCCAGCCGGCCGCGCACCACCTGGACGTCGGGCTCGATGCCCTGGGCCTGGATCGAGCGACCGCCCGGCGTGAAGTAGAGGGCGGTGGTCAGCTTGAGCCCCTCGCCGTTGCCCAGCGGCATGATCTGCTGCACCGAGCCCTTGCCGAAGCTCTCGGTACCCATCACCACGCCGCGGCGCTGGTCCTGCAGGGCGCCGGCGACGATCTCCGCCGCCGAGGCGCTGCCGCCGTTGATCAGCACCACCAGGGGCACGTCCGGCGCGGCGGTCTCGGTGCTGGCCGAGAAGCGCATCTCGGTGTCCGGCAGGCGTCCCTCGGTGTAGACGATCAACCCGCTGTCGAGGAAGGCGTCGGCCACCGCCACGGCGGCCTGCAGCACGCCGCCGGGGTTGTTGCGCAGGTCCAGCACCAGGCCGTTGAGGGCGCCCTCGCGCTCCATGCTGGTGAGGGCGCTGCGTACCTGGTCACCGGTCCGGGTCTGGAACTGGCTGACCCGCAGGTAGCCGTAGCCGGGTTCGAGCAGTTCGCTGCGCACGCTCTCGGTGCGGATCACTTCCCGGGTCAGGGTGAAGGTGCGCGGGGCCTCTTCGCCCTGGCGCATGATGGTCAGGCTGATCTCGGTCCCCGGGTCCCCACGCATCAGGTTGACCGCCTCCTGGAGCGAGAGGCGGTCGGTGGGGGTGTCGTCGATGCGCAGGATGACGTCCCGGGACTGCAGCCCGGCGCGGGACGCCGGGGTGTCGTCGATGGGGGTGATCACCGTCAGCTGGCCGTCCTGGGTGCCGACCTCGATGCCCACGCCGCCGAACTCGCCCTCGGTGGACTCGTGCAGGCTCTGGAACTCCTCGCGGTCGAGATAGGCCGAGTGGGGGTCGAGCTCGCTGAGCATGCCGCGCATGGCGTTGCGCAACAGGGTGCTGTCGTCGACCTCCTCGACATAGGCGCGCTTGATGCGCTCGAACACCTCGGCGAAGGTCTGGATGTCCTCCACCGGCAGGTCGTTGGCCGAGGGGGTGGCGGCAGCCGGCAGGGGCAGGGCCAGCAGGGCGACGGGCAGAAGCATCGCCATCAGCCGCCGTGGCGAGGCGGCAGGGCCGGCGAGACGTGGATGCATGCGATCTCCGCTGTTCCATGACGGGCAGCTCAGCATAGCCCGTGGGCGAGGCTGTGGGAAAGGGGCCGGGTTCATCGTGAGGCGATCCAGGACTGCGGGTCGATCGGCTCGCCGCCGCGGCGGACCTCGAAATAGAGGGCCGGGGTGTCGTGGCCGCCGCTCGCGCCTACCGCCCCCAGGGTGTCGCCCCGGGAGACCGCCTGGCCCACCTCGACGCCGAAGTGTTGCAGGTGGGCGTGCAGGGTCATCACCTGGTCACCGTGATCGACGATCAGCAGGTTGCCGAAGCCGCGCATCCAGTCGGCGAACACCACCCGACCGCCGTGGACGGCCCGCACCGGGGTGCCCTCGGCGGCCCGAATCAGCATGCCGTTGCGGTGTACGCCGTCGCCGCGCCGGAAGCGCGAGGCGACCTGCCCCTGTACCGGCCAGGGCAGCTCACCCTGGGTCTGTTCGATGGCGGTGGAGGGCGGCGGCCGCTGCAGCCGGGCGAGAGCCTCCTGCACCTCGCGCAGCACCCGCTCGGCGTGGGCACGATCCTGGTTGAGGTCCTCCAGCCGCGCCTGCTCGGTGGCGTAGCGACTGTCGAGTTCGGCGACCAGCTGGGCACGGCCCTGCATCTGCTCGGCGAGGTCGGCGCTACGGCTCGCCAGTTCCTCGGCCAGGGCGTCGAGGCGCGTGCCGCGGGCCTCGAGCGCCCGGCGGTTGTCGGCCAGCGCGCTGTCGAGCCGGGCGAGTTCGTCGAGGCGTTCGTTGCGGGCCTTCGCCAGGCGGTTGAGGTAGTGCTGCAGGCGGTCGAGCCGGGCCGGGTCGTCCTGGTTGAGCAGCAGCTTGAGCTGGGGGGTGAGGCCGAGACGGTAGAGGGCGTCGAGCTGGGCATTGAGCGCCTCGACCTGGTCGGCGCGTTCGGCCTCGAGGCCATTGCGCCGGGACTCGAGGGCGTCGATCTCGTCGGTGAGCCCGCGGCGCTCGGCCTGCAGGGCGTCGAGGCGGCGGTGGGTCTCGGCCAGCGCCGTCTCCACCTCGCGCAGCTCGCGACCGGCATCGTCACGGGCCTCGCGGGTGGTGGAGAGGCGCCGGGAGAGCCCCTGGATCTCCTCGCCGATGGCATCGAGTCGCTCCCGGGCGGCCCGTTCGCTGGGCTGGGCGGCCAGCGGCGGGACCAGGCAGAGGGCCAGCAGCAGTACGCCGAGTGTCGCGACACCTCTTGCCATCCGCTGGCCTCCCGTCGCGCGGTATCAGCCGAAGTCGATCAGCACCCGGCCGCTCATCTCCTCGGGGATCGCCTGGTCCATCATGGTCAGCAGGGTCGGGGCGATGTCGCACAGGCGGCCGTCGTCGCGGAGCTTCGCCGGGCGGGGGCCGACATAGACCAGCGGCACGTCGAAGGTGGTGTGGGCGGTCTGGGCGACGCCGGTCTCGGGGTTGACCATCTGCTCGGCGTTGCCGTGGTCGGCGGTGACCAGGCAGGCGCCGCCGGCGCGCTGGATCGCCTCCACCACCCGGCCGACGCAGGCGTCCACCGCCTCGATGGCCTTGACGGCGGCGTCGAACTTGCCGGTATGACCGACCATGTCGCCGTTGGCGTAGTTGCAGACGATCAGGTCGTACCGGCCGGAGTCGATCGCCTCCACCAGCCGGTCGGTGACCTCCACGGCGCTCATCTCGGGCTTCTCGTCGTAGGTCTTCACCTCCTGGGGCGAGGGCACCAGCACCCGGGTCTCGCCGTCGTACTCGTCCTCGCGGCCGCCGGAGAAGAAGAAGGTCACATGGGCGTACTTCTCGGTCTCGGCGATGCGCAGCTGGGTCAGGCCACGCTTCTCCATCACCTCGCCCAGGGTGTTGGTCAGCTCCGCCGGCGGGAAGGCGGCGGGGGCGGGGATGTCGGCGGCGTACTGGGTCAGCGTCACCAGGCCGTCGGCGGCGAGGCGCGGGCGGGCGCGGCGCGCGAAGCCGCCGAAGTCGTCCTCGACGAAGGCGCGGGTCAGCTCCCGGGCACGGTCGGCGCGGAAGTTCATGAAGATGGCGGCGTCACCATCCTCCATGGTGACGGGGGTACCGTCCGGGCGGATGCTGGTGGCGCTGACGAACTCGTCGGTCTCGTCGCGCTCGTAGGCGGCGCGCAGGCCCTCCTCGGCGCTTCCCGCGTCGAACTCGCCCTCGCCGAGGGTCAGCAGGTGGTAGGCCTTCTCGACGCGGTCCCAGCGGTTGTCGCGGTCCATGGCGTAGTAGCGGCCGATGAGCGAGGCGACGAAGCCGTTCTCGGCACCGACCAGCTCGGCGAGGCGCGCGTTGACGCGCTCGATGGAGGCCAGGGCGCTCTTGGGCGGCATGTCGCGGCCGTCGAGGAAGCCGTGGACGACGATGCGCCGGGCGCCGCGGCGGGCGGCCAGTTCGGCCATGGCGAGGAAGTGCTCCTCGTGGCTGTGCACGCCCCCCGGCGAGAGCAGGCCCAGCAGGTGAACGGCCTTGCCCGCGGCCACGGCGGCATCGATGGGCGCGGTGAGCTCGGCGATGGCGTCCAGGTCGCCGTCCTCGATCGCCTTGGTGATGCGGGTGAAGTCCTGGTAGACGATGCGTCCGGCGCCCAGGTTCATGTGACCGACTTCCGAGTTGCCCATCTGGCCGTCCGGCAGGCCCACGTAGCGGCCGTCGGTGTGGATCAGGGTGGCGGGGTGCTCCTGCTGCAGGCGGTCCATCACCGGGGTGCGGGCGGCCAGCACGGCGTTGTCCGCGGCGTCGGGGTTGTGGCCGTAGCCGTCGAGAATGATCAGTGCCACCGGGCGGGGGGCGGAGGTCGAAGCGTCGGTCATGGGGGAAGGGCCTCTTGTTGATGGCGACGCCGCGACGAACGCGGGGCGCTCATCGGGGTCGCGACTTGTTGCTGCTTGCGGCATCATATCGCATGGCAGCGCCGGGCGTCATGGTCGCCGTCCGCCGGCCGCGGTTCGCCACGGCTTCGTGTATACTGGGCGCCGCCCGGCGGCGGGCCTGCGAGCCGTGCCGGTTTCACCCCATCATGCACCGAGTAAAGAGTGTTCCGGACCCATGATCGATCAGCTGTTTGAATTCGTGCAGAATCACCCGCTGCTGGTGGGTGCCTTCCTGCTGGTGTTGGCCGCCTGGATCGCCTACGAGGTCCGCAACAGCGCCGCCAGCGGCGTGACCGCCAGCGAGGCCACCCAGCTGATCAACCGCGAGGATGCCGTGGTGCTCGACATCCGCGAGGCCGGCGATTTCAAGGCCGGCCATATCGCTGGCGCGCGCAACATTCCCCAGAGCAAGCTCGAGAATCGCCTGAACGAGCTCGACAAGTTCAAGGACAAGCCGATCATCGTGGCCTGCAAGCATGGCCAGAGTTCCGGCGTCGCCCTGGCCAAGCTGACCAAGGCCGGCTTCGAGCGGGCGGTCAAGCTCAAGGGCGGCATGGCCCAGTGGCAGGCCGATGGTCTCCCCGTGGTCAAGAAGTAACCACGCCAACTTCCTTTTCGTTCACCGTTTCAAAGGACCTTTCCCATGGCGGAAGAGAACAACCAGAACGCCGGCGCGGCCGCCGGCCAGCAGGACAAGCCGCAACTGCAGTTCGCCCTGCAGCGCATCTATGTCAAGGACATCTCCTTCGAGGCGCCCAACTCGCCGACCGTGTTCCAGCAGCCGTTCAAGCCCAAGGTCGGCCTGGACCTGAACACCTCCAGCCAGCAGGTGGGCGACGGCCTCTACGAGGTGGTGGTCAAGGTCACCGCCCAGGTGACCCACAGCGAGGAGGGGACCACCTCCTTCCTGGCCGAGATCGAGCAGGCCGGCCTGTTCCGCATCAGCGGCATCGAGGGGGCGCAACTCGACCACACCCTGGGCGCCTTCTGCCCCAACGTGCTCTTCCCCTATGCCCGCGAGTGCATCGACAACCTGGTCAACCGTGGCGGCTTCCCGCCGCTGATGCTGGCGCCGGTCAACTTCGAGGCGATCTACGCCCAGAAGAAGAAGCGCGAGGCCGAGCAGGCACAGCAGCAGGGCGAGCAGACGACCCAGTAAAGGCAAGGGGCGGCGATCGATGAAGACCGAGGCCAGGTCCCTGGCAAGAGCCCCTCGCATCCACGTCGCCGCCGACTTCACCGTCGGCGGCGACGTCGTTCTGCCCGAAGGTGCCGCGCGCCATGTGGCGCGGGTGCTGCGCCTGGGCGTGGGGGCGTCGCTGGTGCTGTTCGACGGCCGTGGCCAGGAGGCCCGCGCGGTGCTGGTGGAGGCCGGTCGCAAGCGGGTGGTGGCGCGCATCGAGGCCGTCGAGGCCGGCCGCGGCGAGTCGCCACTGGCGGTGCACCTGGGCCAGGCGATCTCCAAGGGCGACCGCATGGACTACGCCATCCAGAAGGCCGTGGAGCTGGGGGTGGCGGCGATCACCCCGCTCCATACCGAGCACGGCGACGTGCGCCTCAAGGGCGAACGCGAGGCGAAGAAGCTCGCCCACTGGCAGGCGGTGGCCGCCAGCGCCTGCGAGCAGTGCGGTCGCGCCACCCTGCCGCCTATCCATCCCCCCGTTGCCCTGGCCGACTGGCTGGCCGACCGCGGCGAGGCCCTGCGGCTGGTGCTGCATCCCGGCACCCCGGGCGCGCTCGAGCATGAGCCTGCTCCCGCCAGCGCCGCCCTGCTGATCGGCCCGGAAGGCGGCCTGTCCGACGCCGAGGTCGAGGCCGCCCTGGCCGCCGACTTCGCCTCCCTCTCCCTCGGCCCGCGCATCCTGCGCACCGAGACTGCCCCGGTGGTGGCGCTCTCCCTGCTGCAGCATCGCTTCGGGGATCTGTAATCGGGGGCGGTGCGGTTGCACGCCCCCGGCACGACGGGCTGGCCAGGGGCTTCTCCCGTTGCCGGGGTCAGGGTTTCCAGAACGGCTTGCGGGCCTCACGCTCGGCGGTGCGGCGATCGATACCGATATCGTCGAGCAGATGACGGTCCAGGTACTGCAAGCGGCGCCGCGAGCGATGGCGCTGTGCCTGTCGCCGCCAGGCGGCGAGTCGTGAAGTCAGGTAGTGGCGGAGCATGGCCGGGTCCTCCTGTCGGGTCACCCTGACAGGCTACGGCGGGCATCGATATCGATACAGATTCAGCCCCTGTGTATTTTTAAGATACAGATGGATTTTTTCAGCGGCTGTATCGGGGAATCTGTGCTATCTGTACTGCTTGTCGTAGCTTTCCTGTGGAGCTGTCATGAAGCGTTATGAAGCCGTGGCCCGGGCCATCGGCGAGCGCATCGAGCAGGGACTGTATCGCGTCGGTGATCGGCTGCCGTCGATCCGCCGGCTGTGCCAGGAGTTCCAGGTCAGCGTTTCCACCGCCCAGGAGGCCTACCGGCGCCTGGAGGAGGCCGGGGCCGTCGAGGCGCGGCCGCGCTCCGGCTACTTCGTCGCGCCGCGGGTCACGCCCAGCGTGTTGCCCCGCGTCTCGCGCCCCGCCCGGCGGCCGCTGGACGTCTCGCAGTGGGATCAGGTGCTGGAACTGGTGGGGGAGTCGCCAGACCAGGATCGACTGCTGAGGCTGGGACGCGGCATCCCCGACCTCGACGCCGCGACGCTCAGGCCGCTGCTGCGGCGGCTCTCCACGCTGCACCGGCGGGCCGGCGCGCAGGACCTCAACTATGACAGCCTGGCCGGCAGCCTCGAACTGCGCCGCCAGATCGCCCGCCTGGCGACGGCCTCGGGCTGCCTGCTGCACCCTGACGACCTGCTGGTCACCACCGGTTGCCAGGAGGCGCTGTCGCTCAGTCTGCGCACCCTGGCCGGTCCCGGCGACGTGGTGGCGGTGGATTCGCCGAGCTTCTACGGCACCATGCAGATCCTCAAGGCCCAGGGGCTCAAGGCACTGGAGATTCCCACCGACCCGCAGACCGGTATCAGCCTGGCGGCCCTGGAACTGGCCCTGGAACAGTGGCCGGTGCGGGCCATCCAGATCACCCCGACCTGCAACAACCCGCTCGGCTATACCATGCCCGAGACCCGCAAGCGCGCGCTGGTCGCCCTGGCCCAGCGCTTCGACGTGGCGATCGTCGAGGACGACATCTACGGCGACCTGGCCTTCACCACGCCGCGCCCGCGCACCATCAAGAGCTTCGACGACGATGGCCGGGTGCTGCTGTGCAGCTCCTTCTCCAAGACCCTGGTGCCGGGGCTGCGAGTCGGCTGGATCGCCCCGGGGCGCTATCGGGACCAGGTGCTGCACATGAAGTACGTTTCCACCGGGGCCTCGGCGACGCTGCCGCAACTGGCGGTGGCGGAGTTCATCGCCCATGGCCACTATGAGCGCCATCTTCGCGAGATGGTCCGCCAGTACCAGCGCCAGCGCGACATCATGCTGGGCTGGGTGGCGCGTGACTTCCCTCAGGGCACCGGAGTGAGCTACCCCCAAGGCGGCTTCCTGCTGTGGCTGGAACTGCCGGGCGAGGTCGACTGTGTGCGACTCAATGCACGGCTGGCCGAGGAGCGTCTGCATATCGCCCCCGGGTCGCTGTTCTCGGCCTCGGGAAAATACCGCCACTGCCTGCGCCTCAACTATGCCGCAGCGTTGACGGGTGCCGTCGAGGCGGCGGTGAAGCGAGTCGGCGAGATCGCCGCGAGCCTGCTGGTCGAGCATGCCGGGATGCCGGAGTAGCCCGGCAACGCCTCAGCCCCTGGCCTGGCCACGCTGCGGTCTGGCGCCAGGGGGCGGCTCCGACGTGGCCTCGTCGAAGCGGTCGACCCGGCGCAGCGGGGCGAAGGCGCGCATCCACACGCCGACCACCGCCAGGGTGCCGAGCCCGCCGATCACCGCCGCCGGCACCACGCCGACCCAGGCGGCCATGCTGCCGGCGCGGAACTCGCCGAGCTCGTTGGAGGAGCCGATGAACAGCATGTTGACGGCGTTGACCCGGCCGCGCATCTCGTCCGGGGTGGCCAGCTGGATCAGCGTCATGCGCACGTAGACACTGATCATGTCGGCGGCGCCGGCGACCAGCATGGCGGCCAGCGACAGCCAGAACAGCGTCGAGAAGGCGAACACCAGGTTGGCGACGCCGAACACCGCTACCGCGGCGAACATCACCGTCCCGGCATGGCGCCGGATGCCGCGCACCCCCAGGTAGAGCCCCATCAGCAGGGCGCCGACGGCGATGGCGCTGCGCAGCGCGCCCAGGCCCTCGGGACCCACGTGCAGCACCTCCTGGGCATAGATCGGCAGCAGCGCCACCACGCCGCCCAGCAGCACCGCGAACAGGTCCAGGGAGATGGCGCCGAGGATGATCGGCTGGTGGCGGATATAGCCGATGCCCGCGGTGAAGCGTCGCCAGGCGGTGGCCTCCAGGGGCCCGCTCTGCTGGGCATGGCGGAGCGGCACCGGCACCAGCAGCGCCAGGGCCGCCACGAAGCCGCCCAGGCACACCGCATAGGCCAGGCTGCCGCCCGCCGCGTAGAGAATGCCCCCGAGCAGCGGGCCGCCGATCACCGCGATCTTCATGATCGAGCTGTTGAGCGCGATGGCCTGGGCGAGCTGGGCGCGGGGCACGATGTTCGGCAGCAGGCTCTGCAGGGTCGGTCCGGTGAAGGCCCGGGCGCAGCCGAACAGCGCCAGCACGGCATAGTAGGGCGTCACGTCGCCGTTGCCGGCGGCGGAGAGGGCGAGCAGCAGGGCGCTGCACAGCCCCTGCACGGCCCAGCTGAGCTGCAGGATGCGCTTGCGCGGGAAGCGATCGACCAGGTCGCCGGCGGGCAGCAACAGCAGCACCATGGGCAGGAACTGGGCCAGGCCCACATAGGCCAGCGACATGGGATCGCGGGTGATGGCGTAGACCTGCCAGGCCACCACCACGGCCTGGATCTGCATGGCGAACACCGCTGCCAGCCGCGAGAGGAGGAAGCTCAGGAAGCCGGGCTGGCGATGCAGGGGCAGAAGGTCGTCGGTGGAGTCGTGGGTGATGACGCCGGGTCGCATGGGCCTGTCGTGTGGATGGAACGAAGCTCGAGTCTAGCCGCTCGGCGGATCACATTCATTCGACGCATGGCACGCACGCAGTACCCTTCGGCGGCCCGGGTGGCCGCCGTTTTTGTCATAATGGCAGCACACTTCCGCTGGAAATCGCGCCATGCCTGACTCCCGAGACCCCCGCCCCGGCCATGGGCCGCGCCCTGCCGCTTCGCCCGGTACACGCTCAGCCCGCCGTTATCGGGCCCCGAAGACGGCGGTCGGCGAGGTCGCCTACCTCGAGGTGGTCACGGTCAACGACACCGGCGCCTTCCTCGACTGGGGCCACCCCCGCGACCTGCTGCTGCCCTATGGCGAGCAGCACTTCCGCCCCTCGGTGGGCAAGCGGGTGCTGGTGATGATCTACGAGGACCAGCAGGGACGGCCGGTGGCCACGCAGAAGCTCGACCGCTTCGTCCAGGACGAAGCGGTGGGGCTGGCGCCGGGCGACGAGGTGACGCTGGTGATCGCCGACCAGACCGACCTCGGCTTCAAGACGGTGGTGAACCACCGCTTCTGGGGGCTGCTCTACCGTGACGACGTGACCCGGCCGCTGCGCCGCGGCCAGCGCGTCACCGGCTTTATCAAGCGGCTGCGCGACGACGGCCGGCTGGATCTCTCGCTGCTGCCCCCGGGCGAGGCGCGCCTCGACGTGGTGGGCGAGCAGGTGCTCCAGGCGCTGCGCACGAGCGGCGGCTTTCTGCCGCTCTCGGACAAGAGCAATGCCGGCGAGATCAAGGCGCGTCTGGGGGTGAGCAAGAACGCCTTCAAGCAGGCGATCGGGCGGCTCTACAAGCGGCGGCTGATCGTCATCGAGGCGGCCGGCATCCGGTTGGTGCCCGAAGGACATTCGGACGAAGCGTAGGCGCTATTCGACCCCGTGGCTATCTCTGCCAGGGCAATCGCTTGAGGGGCGCCGGGGACAGGTCGCAGCGAGGGTCTTTTTCCAGGGAAGGAAAAAGTAGCGTACAGGGAGGTATTTACAGCGCCCTCGCGGAGACCTGTCGCCGGGATAGCCCCGATCCCACCGAGGTGGCAAGGAGGCGTTGGCTGCGATTGCCGTGGGCGCTATTCGGCCTGCCTTGGTCTGGCCACCGGCGGTGCGGCATACTGGCGGCATTCACTCCCTGAACCGGAATCCGACTCGATGAGCGAACGCGCCCTCAAGGTGGGTGTGGTGATGGATCCCATCGCCGACATCGCCTACAAGAAGGACACCACCATGGCCATGCTGTGGGCCGCCCGGGACCGCGGCTGGTCGCTGCACTACCTGGAGCAGGAGGACCTCTTCCTGCGCGAAGGCCGTGCCTTCGGCCGCATGCGTGACCTCGCGGTGCACCGCGACCCCACCCACTGGTATGACCTGGGCGAGCCCGAGCCGAGGCCGCTGGCCGAGCTCGACGTGATCCTGATGCGCAAGGATCCGCCGGTGGACGCCCACTTCCTCAACGCCGTGCATCTGCTGGGCTTCGCCGAGCGCGAGGGCGTGCTGGTGGTCAACCCGACCCGGGCGCTGCTCGAGTGCAACGAGAAGCTCTTCGCCCAGCAGTTTCCCCAGTGCTGCACCCCGACCCTGGTCTCCTGCAGCGAACCGGTGCTGCGGGCCTTCCATGCCGAACACCGGGACGTGATCTTCAAGCCGCTGGACGGCATGGGCGGCAGCGGGATCTTCCACGTGCAGCCGGAGGGCCGCAACCTCGGCGCCATCATCGAGACCCTCACCGAGCGCGGCCAGCGCCAGATCATGGCCCAGCGCTATATCCCCGAAATCAGCGATGGCGACACCCGTATCCTGCTGGTGGAGGGAGAGCCGGTGCCCTTCGGCCTCGCCCGGCTGCCCATGGCCGGGGAGACGCGGGGCAACCTGGCCGCCGGCGGCACCGGCATCAGCCGCGAGCTCACCGCGCGCGACCACTGGCTGGTCGAGCAGGTGCAGCCGATGATCCACGAGAAGGGGCTGATGTTCGTCGGCCTCGACGTGATCGGCGACTACATCACCGAGATCAACGTGACGAGCCCCACCTGCGTGCGCGAGATCGACGACCAGCGCGGCACCGACATCGCCGGCCTGCTGATGGACGCCATCGAGCGCCGCCTGGGATAAGCCATGACGATCCATGTCAGCGACCCCATCCAGTACGCCCCGGTCACCAGGCCGCATCGCCGCTGGCTGGCCTGGTCGCTGGCTCTGCTGCTGCACCTGGCGGTGATCGGCATCGTGGCGAGCTGGCAGTTTGCCCCGGCCCCGGCCGAGCGCACCAGCCTCGACGTGGTGCTGGTGGCTCGCTCCTCGGACACGCCCGTCGAGGCCGAGGCGATCGCCGAGGCCGATCAGCAGGCTCGCGGCGAGCAACAGGAGGAGGTGCCCGCCGAGTCCCGCGCCGCGCCCATGGACGACCTGCCCGTGCTGCAGGAGACGGACAGCGCGGTGGATCCGGCCACGCCCGCCGAGCCCGAGCAGGCCGCCGAACTGGAGCAAGACGAGCCCGAGGCCGCGCCGCCGGCGGCCGAGGCGCCGAGCGAGATCGACACTCCCCCCGAGCCCCGGGCCAGCGCCCCCCAGGCGGCGGAGACGCCAGCGGTGCCCTCCGCGGCGGCCCCCTCCGCCTCCGGCCGCGACCTGCTGGCCCAGGCGACCACCAGCATCCGCGAGCAGGGGCTCACGCCGGAGGCGCAAGGGCCCGAGGGCGACGCCAGCCAGCAGGCCGCCCGGCGTGCCGCCGAGGCTCGCTACATCGACGACTGGACCCGCCGCGTCGAGGACTACGGCAACCGGGTGCACCCGGCGCCGCGCCATCTGCACGGCCAACTGCGCATTCGTGTGGTGATCGACCGTGATGGTCAGCTACTTCAGGCAGAGGTGGTACAATCCTCGGGACACCCCGAACTCGACCAGGCGGCACTGGATACCGTGCACGGCGCGGCACCCTACCGGCCCTTCGACCGCGGCATGGGTGAGCTCGACAGCCTGTCCATCACGCGCGTCTGGCGGTTCGGCCAAGGCAATCATTACGGCGTGCGTTAGGACCGCCGGGGAGTCCCATGCAAAGCTTGAAAAACCACTTCCTGATGGCGATGCCGCACCTGGAAGACCCCAACTTCGCTGGCAGCCTCAGTTACCTCTGCGACCATGACGACAACGGCACCATGGGGGTGATCGTCAACCGGCCGCTGGAATTGACCCTCGACGCCCTGTTCGAACAGCTGGAGCTGGGTGGCGAGGCGAGCCCGTATCGCAATGCTCCGGTCTACTATGGTGGTCCGGTGCACAAGGATCGTGGTTTCATCCTGCACCGCGGCACCAGCGACGTCTGGGATTCCAGTATCCAGGTGGCCGAGGGCATCGCCCTGACCACGTCCATGGACATGCTCCAGGCGCTGGCGGCGGGCGAGGGCCCGGAGCAGTTCCTCGTCTGTCTCGGCTGCGCCGGCTGGGAGTCCGGCCAGCTCGAGACGGAGCTGATGGACAATGCCTGGCTCACCGTGGAGGGGCGTGCCGACATCCTCTTCGAGGTGCCCCCGGAGCAGCGTCTCTCCGCCGCCGCCGGCATCCTCGGCATCGACCTCAACCTGATGACCCGCGAGGCGGGGCACTCCTGATGGCCGAGGCCGGCCAGCGCCTGATCCTCGCCTTCGACTTCGGCACCCGGCGCATCGGCGTGGCGGTGGGCAACGAGATGATCCGCAGCGCTCGGCCACTCGATCCGCTGCCGGCCCGCGACGGCATTCCCGACTGGGCGGTGGTCGCGCGGCTGGTGGAGGCGTGGCGCCCCGACCTGTTCGTGGTGGGGCTGCCGCTGGAAGTGGACGGCAGCGAAGCGGAGATGTGCGCCCGTGCGCGCAAGTTCGGCAAGCGGCTCTTCGGCCGCTACGGCATCCCCTGCGAGATGGTCGACGAGCGCGGCTCCACCCGCGAGGCCAAGGCCATCGCCCGGGAGGCGGGGCACCGTGGCAACTACCGCGACGAGGGGGTCGATGGCATCAGTGCGGTGCTGATCCTCGAGAGCTGGTTCGCCCGCCGGGAGGGCCTGCCGCCAGGCTGAGGCCGGCAGCGGCCCGGCCGGTCATGCCGGGCTGGTGCCGCCGCCGGTGTACTTGTCGGCGAAGTCGCGCACCGAGATGCAGGTGAACTTCTCGATGAAGAACGCCAGGGTCGCCGGGCAGGTGAAGCGTTCCTCGAACCTCTCCACTTCCGCTTCCCGCTGCCGCACCACGCTGGCGCGGTACTCGTTGCCGGCCTTCTGGACCCTGACGGTCGCCTGACGGTCCTCCGCCTGCTTCTCCACCATCAGCTCGGGCTGCGCTTCCAGCAGCTCGCCCAGCAGCTTGCCGCCCTCGAGTTCCTCCGGTGAGGCCCAGAGCGCCTGGTCGCGATCGCCGTAGCGGTAGAGGAGGATCATCAGCAGCAGCGAGAAGATGGTGCTGGTCAGCATCCAGGTGATCTCGGTGCCCGACGGCGACGCCGCGAAGACCAGGAACAGCTGCACCGCCGCCGCAACGCCCAGCAGGCAGGCGAAGGGGCGCCACATGCGCGGATTCATGAACCCCTTCTTGAGGATATAGCCCCATAGCCCGACCACGCCCAGGGCGCCCACGGCGAGTTGCGGCAGGGCCAGCAGGGTGCCGCCGCCGGCGAGCAGGGCGATCAGTCCGATCAGCAGGAGCAGGCTATAGAAAGCCGCCAGCAGAACATATGCGCGGTGCAGAGTCATGGGCGTAACGCCTCCCTTCGTTATGGGTTGCCGGGGCCGGCAACACGTCTTGTTGTCCGCAGGGTCGGCGGCCCCGTCGCGGGCCGCCGCTTCAGCTTCGCATATTCCCCGGCGCACATCAGCATAGGCGATGGACGGCGACCCGCCGCGTGATCAGAAGGGGGCGTCGTCAACGCCCACACGGCCGGGCACGAACCAGCGAACGGGGCGCAGGTCCTTCTCGATCAGCTCCTCGACCTGCAGCAGGGTGGCGAAGATCGCCATGCGCACCGGGATGCCGTTGTCGGTCTGGCGGAAGATCGCCAGGCGCGGGTCGCCGTTGAGGTCCACGTCGAGGTCGTTGGCATCGGGGCGGCTGTCCCGCGGCAAGGGGTGCATGACGATGGTGGTGTCCGAGCAGCGGGCATCGAGGAAGGCGCGGTCCACGGTGAAGTCCCGCGACAGGCTGAAGCCCTCGCTCATCTCGGCGGTGAAGCGCTCCTTCTGGATGCGCGTGGTGTAGACCACGTCGAGGTCGGAGAAGTCGCTGGCCAGGCTGTCGCGTTGCTCCACCCGGTGGCCGCGGGAGGCGACAAGGTCGATCAGGTGGCTCGGCATTTCCAGCCCCGGGGGGGCGACCAGGGTGAGACGCATCGGGGCATAGAGCGAGAGCAGCTTGATCAGCGAGTGGACGGTGCGGCCGTACCGGAGGTCGCCGGTGAGCAACACATGGGCGCCCGCCAGCGACTTGCCGAGGCGAGTGAACTCCTTGTCGATGGTATAGAGGTCGAGCAGCGCCTGGCTGGGGTGCTCGCCGGGTCCGTCGCCGCCGTTGATCACCGGGACATGGGTCGCCGCGGCGAATTCGGCCACCGAGCCCTGCTCCGGGTGGCGCATCACGATGGCATCGCAATAGCCGCTCATCACCCGGCTGGTGTCGTAGAGCGACTCCCCCTTGGCCATGGAGGAGAAGGTGAAGCCGGTAGTGTCGCAGACGCTGCCGCCCAGCCGGCAGAAGGCCGCGTTGAAGCTGACCCGGGTGCGGGTGCTGGCCTCGAAGAAGAGGTTGCCGAGCACCGCGCCCTCCAGCACCCGGGTGACCTGGCGTCGGCTGGCGATGGGCTCCATGCGCGCGGCGACCCGCAGCAGGTGATCGACATGGTCTCTGGACAGGGAATCGACGGAGAGCAGGTGGGAACTCATCGAGGGCCTCGGCTGGCAGCGGGGACATGAACTGGGCGCTAGTGTAACCCCGCGGGGCGTTCGCTTCACGAGCTAGCCGCCGTGCGGGCGATTCCGTTTCAAGTGAAACAAGTTTGATGCGGGTCAAGGCACAGCATCGCCGAGCGGACGATACTCATCTCGAACCGCCATCAAGGGAGACCGATCATGGCCGACATCGACACCCCCCCGCGCCGCCCGTCCTGGTGGAAGCGCCTCGGCGAGCACTGCTACCGGGCGTCCACTCCCCAGCTGGTGCGCGATATGCAGCACGAATCCAGCGGGGCCTTCGATGCCCTGGTGAAGGACCTCGAGGCGCCACTCGAGGTCGGCTTCGAGCGTGAAGTGGCCAGGCAGATGAACCAGGGGGCCTACCTGGCCTTCGTGCCGTCCGAGACCCTGATGCCGGTGATGATGCAGCGCTTCGGCCTCGAGGCCTCGCGCATTGCCGAGGACAGCGACCTCCAGGCGATGCGCCGGACCTGCAACGCCTGCCCGGTGGCCGGCCGCTGCTGGCGCGCCATGCGCCGCGATGCCGGCGTCGAGGAGTGTCGTGGCTTCTGCCCCAACGCCGAGGCGTTCGACCGGCGGGCGGCCGTGGCAGGGTAGATCGTTCATTCCGGGAGTCCCCTCGAACCCTGGCCTCAGCGCCGGGGTTCATCACTCTCAGCCATCGCGTCGGCAGGGCCTTGGGCCTGACTCTCAAGGAGCGGTTATTGCCGCCGACACAGCGCCACCAGCCGCGCCTTGGACGGCACGCCGAGCTTGGCGTAGGCGCGCTTGCGGTAGGTTTCCGCGGTCGACACGGCGATATCGAGCTCGGCGGCGGCGGTCTTGAGGGTGTGGCCGCGCAGCAGGAAGAGGCAGAGCTGGCGCTCGCGCTCCGAGAGCGGGGCGAGCACGGCGGCCTCCTCGGCGCTGGGCTGCTGGGAGACGGGGCGGGCGGTCGCGTAGTGGCGGCGTATCAGGCTGGCGAGCAGCGGTGCCATGGCGTCCAGGCCGGCCAGGTCGGCCGTCGAGAAGGCGCCGGTATCGCGGCCGCGATAGAGATTGAGGGTATAGGCGACCTCGGCCTCGCGGACGGTCAGGGCGACCTTGTCCACCAGGTCGGGGAAGGCGAACAGGTGGCCGCGGTAGGCCGGTGGCATCTCCTCGGCCCGCATCGGGGCGAGCCCCACCCGGGGGGCATCGTCGCTGGCCTGGCGCAGCCCCCGGTAGTTGGGATCCTGGCGGAACAGGCCGTCGGTATAGAGCCGGGCCAGGCGTCCGGCAATGCGCGGCTGGCGCTCGTTGGCGGCCAGCAGACAGTCGACCCCGTCCTCGTCGTCGTAGGCGAAGATCATGCACTGCTCGATGCGCGCCGTGTCACGCAGCAGTGCCAGCAGGTGGGTCTCGAAGGCCGGATCGCCCAGGGCCTCGATGCAGGCGGCCACGGAGGACATCAGGGAGGGCCAGTCCGACGGGGGGCGAGGGGCGGTCATGCGGTCTCTCCTGGGCGGTGCTGCCGTCACTTGTCCCGGCTTTTACGGGACAGGCATGGGGCTCTCGGCGGGATATGCTGCGTGATAGCTGATCCGACAACCATAACAGGAGCCCGCCCCATGCGACCCGCCGGACGCGCCGAGACCGACTCGCTCTATTTCGATTATCCCCATTTCCCCTTCGTCCGTCCTCCCGAGCTGGATGGCCGGGCCGTGCGCCACCGCGTGGCCATCGTCGGCGCCGGCCCGGTGGGCGTGACCGCCGCCCTGGAGCTGGCCCGTCACGGCATCGAATCGGTGGTGCTCGACGACAAGGCCACCGTCAACGACGGCTCCCGGGCGATCTGCATTTCCCGCCACAGCCTCGAGATCCTGCAGCAGCTCGGCGTCGACGAACGCTTCACTGCCAAGGGGTTGGGCTGGACCCGGGGCCGCACCTATTTCCGCGACCGCGAGATCTATCGCTTCGAGATGCCGCATTCCGACCAGGAGCGCTTCTACCCGATGGTCAACCTGCAGCAGCAGTACATCGAGCAGTTCCTGATCGACAAGGCCGAGGAGAGCGACCTCGTCGAGCTGCGCTGGCAGAGCGCGGTGACCGGTGTCAGCCAGGACGACCGGGGCGTGACCCTGGAGGTGACCACGCCGGAGGGCGACTACCGGCTCGAGGCCGACTACCTGCTGGCCGCCGACGGGGCCCGCAGCGTGGTGCGCAAGGCCTTCGACCTGTCGCTGCACGGCGAGGCCTACGAGGGGCGCTACGTGATCGCCGACGTGCGAATGAAATCGGACTTCCCCACCGAGCGCCGCGCCTTCTTCCACTCCTCGGCGCTGCCCGACTCCACCCTCCTGGTGCACAAGCAACCCGACGATATCTGGCGCATCGACTACCAGCTCGGCCCCGACGAGGATCCCGAGCAGGCGGTGGAGGAGGCCAACATCCGCGAGCGGGTCGCCACCATCATCGCGATGCTCGGCGAAGAGGGCGGCTGGGAGCTAGAGTGGTGGAGCCTCTACAAGGCCCACACCCTGGCGCTCGACGACTATCGCCATGGCCGGGTGCTGTTCATCGGTGACAGCGCCCACCTGGTGCCGATCTTCGGCGTTCGCGGGCTCAACAACGGCCTGGCCGATGCGGTCAACGCCGGCTGGAAGCTGGCCCGCGTGCTCCAGGGGCAGGCCCTGGACCGGCTGCTCGACAGCTACACACCGGAGCGCCGTGGCGCCACCCTGGATGTGTTCGCCAATGCCGGCAGGAGCACCCGCTTCATGACCCCACCGACTCGCGGTTATCGGCTGATGCGCGACGCCGCCTTGGCACTGGCCTTCCACAACGACTACGCCAGCGGTTTTGCCGACCCGCGCCAGGTCACCCCCTACACCTATGCCGAGAGCCCCTTGACCCTGGCCGACCGTGACGCCTTCAGTGCCGGCCCGATCCCGGGGGCGCCGCTGATCAATCGCCGCCTGGGCGAGGACGACTTCCTGCTCGACCACCTGGGCCGGGGCTTCACCCTGTTGCTGTTCAGCGAGGACGGCCGCCTGCCGGACGACCTGGACAAGCGCCTGGTGGACCTGCGGGCCCGCGACCCCGAGTTCACGGTCGTGACCCTCAGCCGCCAGGTGGCTGAGGAGGGCCCGGGCCCCATCCTGCCGGACCCCGACGGCGATCACTTCGCCGCCTATGGGGCCACGAACGGCACGGCCTATCTGGTCCGCCCGGACCGCCATGTGGTGGCGCGCTGGCAGCGCCTTGATCCCGCCGCCCTCGATACCGCTCTGATGACCGCCCTGGGAGGAGAATGATCATGACCACACCGACACTACCCTTCGCCGACCTGGAGCAGGTCTACGAGCAGCTGGCCACCACCCTGGATGCCCTGCCCGAGGCGCAGGAGCGCCTGTTCCTCGCCCAGCTGGCGCTGGCCCTGGCGCATCGGGTGCCCGATGTCGCTCACGTGATGGCCGCCATCGAGGAGGCGCGGCGCGGCACCGAGACCGCCACCGGCTGACGCCCGGCACGTCGCGCCGCTGGCCGGGGCCTCGCGGGCACCCGCCCGGGCGAGTGTTCGCTTCGCCTGCGTCCGGCATGATATCGGTCAAGGCGGAGGTGGAACGGGAGGGCGATACTGAGGAATGAATCGGCAGAGGAGAGCGCTGATGACCTCCCCCGTGCACCCCATCGACCCCACGTCCCCGTCCGCCGGCGAGGAGCGCATCAGCGATTACCTCGAGGGCCAGCGTGCCCTGCTCGAGCTCAAGTGCTGTGCCCCGAGAGCGCTGAGTGTGCTGATTCATGACCTGTCACAGCCGATGAGCCGCTCCCTGGAGCAGGCGCTGGCGCGCAGCCTGGCCGCCGGCGAGATCCCGGGTTTTCGGCCTACCGATACCCTGATGCCGCCGATGATGGAGCGCTTCGGGCTCCCCCCGGCCGCCCTCGCCAAGGACCCGGCCATCCACGCCCTGCGCACCACCTGCAATACCTGTGCGAGGGTGGGAACCTGCTGGCTGGCCCTGCGTCACGGGGCGTCGCGGGAGGAGTGCCGCGGTTTCTGCCCCAATGCCGAGGCCTTCGAGCGCCGGGCGCCACCGGCTGGGAGCGACGCGTCCGGGTAGGCCCGTGCCCATCAGTGCGGCATTGTGGTACCCCGTCAGTCCACTGCACTTGAACGAGCGGAGACAGCAGCTCCCAGCGGAGGGCCTTGGGCACGACCACGCGGGCCATCGAGACACTCCGGCCCGAGGGCTGGGCTCATGCCCGATTTCGAGACTGCTCGGCGGCGGGTACGGCGCAGGGGGCCGACCTCACTAGCCCCAGGTAGGCCACCAGCGCCAGCATCCCACCGAGGCCGATGGCAATGGCCATGGTGCGCGAGGTGCCGTCGTGGAACTGGCCGACCAGGGCGCCGCCCAGGGCGGCGATGGTCATCTGCAGGAAGCCGAACAGCGAGGAGGCCGAGCCGGCGATGCGGGGGTTGGGGGCGAGCGCCCCGGCCATGCTCTGGGGCATGACGATGCCGAAGCCGATCAAGTAGAGCATGTGGGGCCCGATCACCGCCCAGGGGGTGAAGACCCCGGCCAGCGCCAGGGCCGCCATGCTGCTGCCACCCAGGGCACACAGCAGGGCGCCCAGCTGGATCAGGCGGTCATGACCCAGGCGGCGGCTGTAGCGTCCGCTGAGCAGGGTGCCGGTGAAGAAGCCGCCGACGATCAAGGTAAAGAGCACGCCGTAGAGGGGGGGCGCCACCCCCATGAACTCGATCAGCACGAAAGACGAACCGGAGAGGAAGGCGAACATTCCGGCGAAGGCGGCGGCGTTGGTCAGGGTGTAGCCGACGAAGGCGCGCTGGCCGAGCAGCAGGTGGAAGTTGGCGAGGATCGCCCGGGGGCTGGTCGACTGGCGATACTCGGGGGGCAGGGGCTCCGGCAGCAGGAAGACCAGGATCAGCAGCATCACCGCGGCATACAGGGCCAGCAGCACGAACACCGACGCCCAGCCGAAGAGCAGCAGCAGCCCGGCGCCGATGACCGGGGCGAGCGCCGGGGCGAGCGCCATGGTGCTGGCCATGTAGGAGAGCACCCGCCCCGCCTCCAGGGGGCCATGGATGTCGCGCACCGCGGCCCGCCCCAGCACCGGCCCGGCGGAACCGCCGAAGGCCTGCAGGAAGCGTCCCACCAGCAGCCACTCGATGCTCGGCGCGAAGGCGCACAACAGGCTGGCGACGAGGAACAGCGCGAAGCCGGCGATCATCACCGGCTTGCGGCCGAAGCGGTCGGCGATGGGGCCGCAGATCAGCTGGGCCAGGGCGAAGCCGGCCATGTAGAGGCTCAGGGTCAGCTGTATCTGGTCGGGACCGGTGTCGAGGGCGGCGGCCATTTCCGGCATGGCCGGCAGGTACATGTCGGTGGCCAGTGGGCCCAGGGCGGTCAGCGCGGCGAGCACCACCACGGTGGCGGGAGAGGTCAACCTTAGCACCCGGTTCTCCTTGGGCGGCGCCGCGTTGCGCCGTCCCATCTCAAGGCGGTGGAACGAGAAGCGGGCGCGATTCGATGCCAACAGGAATCGCGCCCGCTTTGTTAGCTCGCTTATTGTAACTCAGCTCGCGTCAGGCTGCGCCCCCGGTGCCGCCTGCTGGAAGGCCTCCTGGGCATGGCAGTTGGCGACGATGCGCCGGATCCGCGGGTAGGCCGAGAGGTCGCACTCGAAGCGCTCGGCGTTGTACACCTGCGGCACCAGGCAGATGTCCGCCAGGGTGGGGGCGTCGCCGTGGCAGAAGTCGCCGCTGCCCGCCTCACGGGAGAGCATCGCCTCCAGGGCGTCGAACCCTTCGGTGATCCAGTGGCGGTACCAGGCCAGCTTGGCGTCGTCGTCCAGCTTCAGTTCATGGACGAGGTACTTGAGGATACGCAGGTTGTTGAGCGGGTGGATCTCGCAGGCCACCAGCTGGGCCAGGGCGCGGACCCGGGCGCGCTCCGCCGGGTCGATCGGCAGTAGCGGCGGTTCGGGGTAGCGCTCCTCCAGGTACTCGCAGATCGCCAGCGACTGGGTCAGATGGGTGCCATCGTCGATGGAGAGCAGCGGCACTAGCCCCTGGGGGTTGAGGGCGCGGAAGGCGTCTCCGCGCTGCTCGCCCATGACCAGGTTGACCAGGGCCTGGTCGTACTCCAGGCCCTTGAGGTTCAGGGCGATGCGCACCCGATAGGCGGCCGACGAGCGGAAATAGCCGTAAAGCGTCGTCATGGCTCGCTCCTTACTTGGGTTGATATTTCACTACCTGCTGGTCGATGGCGCCGAAGATGCTCTTGCCCTCGCGGTCGAACATCTCGATGCGCACCCGGTCGCCGAAGCGCATGAAGGGGGTCTTGCTGTCACCATGCAGGATCTTCTCCACCATGCGGACCTCGGCCAGGCAGCTGTAGCCCACGCCGCCATCCGACACCGGCTTTCCGGGGCCGCCGTCGGGATCCGGGTTGGAGACGGTGCCCGAGCCGACGATGGCACCGGCGCCCAGGTAGCGGGTCCGGGCGGCATGGGCCACCAGCTGCGGGAAGTTGAAGATCATGTCCGGGCCGGCCTCCGGCTCGCCGAACTTTTCGCCGTTGAGGTGCACGGTCAGCGGCAGGTGGACCTTGCCGTCCCGCCAGGCGTCGCCCAGCTCGTCCGGGGTCACGGCGATCGGCGAGAAGCTCGAGGCCGGCTTGGCCTGGAAGAAGCCGAAACCCTTGGCCAGCTCGCCGGGGATCAGGCCGCGCAGGCTGACGTCGTTGACCAGCATCACCAGCTTGATATGGCCGGCAGCCTGCTCGGGCGTCACCGCCATGGGCACGTCGTCGGTGACCACGGCGATCTCGCCCTCGAAGTCGATGCCGTGCTCCTCGCTCACCGCCTCGATGTCCTCGGTGGGGGCGAGAAACTTGTCGCCACCGCCCTGATACATCAGCGGGTCGGTCCAGAAGGTCTCGGGCATCTCGGCGTTACGAGCCCGTCGCACCAGCTGGACGTGGTTGAGATAGGCCGAACCGTCGGCCCAGTGGTAGGTCCGCGGCAGCGGCGAATGCAGGGCGGCCTGGTCGAGGTCGAAGGCGCCCTCGGCCTGGCCGTCGTTGAGCTTGGCGTAGAGCGCCTCCAGCTGCGGAGCCAGGGCATCCCAGGCCTCGATGGCCTGCTGCAGGGTGGCGGCGATACCGGTGGCGCGCACCGCGCGGGTCAGGTCGCGTGAGACCACGATCAGTTCGCCGTCGCGGCCGTTCTTGAGGGTGGCGAGTTTCATCGTCTTTCGATCCTTGTCGTCAGGGGCGAGGCCCTTTCTTCGGGGGCCTCGCGAACGTGGGCCGTGTCGCTCAGGGCCCATACCTCAGGGCTTGGTCGGGTCGAAGTGTGAGCGCAGGGTCGACCAGACGTCCACGTAGTCGCGCTGGCGATACTCCGTGGCAAGCGCTGCCTCGGTGGGGTGATAGACGTAGCGGCTCTCGAACATGAAGGCGAGGGTATCACCCAGATACTGCGGCTTCAGCTCGGCATTGGAGGCCTTCTCGAACGTTTCGGCATCAGGGCCGTGGGGCGACATGCAGTTGTGCAGGCTGGCGCCGCCCGGCAGGAAGCCTTCGGCCTTGGCGTCATATTCACCGTGGATCAGGCCCATGAACTCGCTCATCAGGTTGCGGTGGAACCAGGGCGGACGGAAGGTGTTCTCGGCCACCATCCAGCGCGGCGGGAAGATGACGAAGTCCAGGTTGGCCATCCCCGGGGTGTCGGAGGCCGAGGTCAGTACGGTGAAGATCGACGGATCGGGGTGGTCGAAGCTCACCGTGTTGATGGTATTGAAGTTGGCCAGGTCGTACTTGTAGGGCGCGTAGTTGCCGTGCCAGGCGACCACGTCCAGCGGCGAGTGATCCAGCCGGGTCGCCCAGAAGCGGCCGGAGAACTTGGCCACCAGGGAGAAATCACCTTCGACATCTTCGTAGGCGGCCACGGGGCTCCGGAAGTCACGCGGGTTGGCCAGGCCGTTGGCGCCGATGGGGCCCAGGCCGGGCAGTTCCAGCGGGCTGCCGTAGTTCTCGCAGATATAGCCGCGGGCGGCGCCCGTGCCCTTGGCCAGGCGCACCTGAAACTTGATGCCGCGGGGGATCACCGCGATCTCGCCACCCGCCACCTCGAGCTCGCCGAGCTCGGTGCGCAGGCGCAGGGTACCGAGCTGCGGCACGATCAGCAGCTCGCCGTCGGCATCGTAGAAGAAGCGGTCGGTCATGTCGCGGTTGAAGGCGTAGATATGCACGCCAACACCACACTGGGCGCCGGCATCACCGTTGACGGCGATGGTCAGCAGGCCGTCGATGAAGTCGGTGGGCTCGCCGGGCTGGGGGGCCGGATCCCAGCGCATCTGGTTGGGGTCGGCGGCGGGCTTGTCCAGCGGCGAGGTGTGAACCTGATGGTTCTCCAGCGGCTGATAGGCGCTCTGTACCACGGACGGGCGGATACGATAGAGCCAGCTTCTCAGGTTCTGGTGGCGGGGCGCCGTGAAGGCCGAGCCGGTCAGCTGCTCGGCATAGAGGCCGTAGGCGCAGCGCTGGGGCGAGTTCTGGCCCTCGGGCAGGGCGCCGGGCAGCGCCTCGGTGGCGAAGTGGTTGCGGAAACCGCTCTGGTACTGAAGCGTCTCGGTGGTCATGGCAGTATCCTCTCTCAGCGCTGTTCTTGTTGGGCCGATGCCGAGTCGGCGGCCTGGCCGGCGATGGCCAGCGCCTCCTCGAGCGCCTGCTGGTCGCCGACGTGGTTGGCCAGCAGCAGGATCAGCCGGGCGTTGATGCGTTCGCTCTCTTCCTCGCTGCGTTCCCGGTGCGCTTCGGTCAGCGCGGCGTAGAAGGCGTCCGGGTCGGTGAAGTTCGGGTTCAGTTCAAGCCGTGGCATGGCGGTCTCCCTGAATTTGGAAAAGAGGGGCAAGGTGGGTGCCCAGGGCGCGGTCCAGTGCAGCGCCGACCGCCTCGGCCGACACCTCGGTCCAGCGGGCGGTCACGTGCTGGTCGGGGCGGAACAGGTAGCTCGCGCCGGGGGGCAGTCCGTAGCGCTCGGCCACCAGGCCCTCGGCATCCTCGATCAGGGTGGTGCGTGGCAGGCTCGCCAGGGCATGGGAGGCGGGCCCCATCACCAGCAGGTCCAGGTCGGGCTGGCGATCCAGCAGCCCCTCGAGGTCGGCGCTCAGCTTCTCGGCCTCGGGGGTATCGACCCGGCCGTCGAGGAGCAATACGAAGCGGTTGCCGATCTGGTTAAGCAGCCAGGCGTCGCTGCCCTCGAGGCGTATCGGGGCGTCCTTGGCCGGGCTGCCAGGGCGCAGATCGAGCGGCATCCCCTCGGCATCGGGGCCATTGAGCGGCGAGTCGTCGTAGCGGCAGGGCATCGACAGCCTGCCGCTGTTGACCAGGCTGCGTGCAAAGGGATACTGCTCCGCCAGCTCCAGGGTGGTGTCGCGGAACAGCCGGCTGACGCGGCTCTTGGGCGTGATGAAATCGGTGGCCCGGGTCGAGTTGAGGATGTTCTCCGCCGCACCGTGCTGGCGTTCGGTGTTGTAGGTCTCAAGCAGCGCCGCGGGAGCCTGGCCCTTGATCACCCTGGCCAGCTTCCAGGCCAGGTTGTCGATGCCTTGGGCGCCACCGTTGGCACCGCGGGCGCCGAAGGGCGAGACCTGATGAGCGGCGTCGCCCATGAAGAACACGCGCTGATGGATGAAGTCATCCATCTTGCGGCAGCGGAAGGTATAGACGCTGGCCCACTCCAGCTCGAACTCTACCTCCTCACCGAGCATCGCCTGCACGCGGGGGCGGATGTTCTCCTCCTTCTTCTCCTCTTCCGGGTCGGCGTCCCAGCCGAGCTGGAAGTCGATGCGCCAGACGTTATCCGGCTGCTTGTGCAGCAGCACCGACTGGCCGGGGTGGAAGGGCGGGTCGAACCAGAACCAGCGTTCGGTGGGGAAGTCGGCCTTCATGATCACGTCGGCGATCAGGAAGCGGTCCTGGAAGATCTGGCCCTTGCACTCCAGGCCCAGCTGGTCACGGATCTTGCTGTTGGCGCCGTCGGCTACCAGCAGGTAGTCGCAGCTGAGCCGGTAGTCACCGTCCTGGGTGGCGATCGTCACCACGCTATGGTCTGGTCGGCTGTCCACTGCGGTGACCCGGTTCAGCCAGCGCAGGTCGATGCGGTCGGCGAGCTCCTGGGCGCGATCGACCAGGTACTCTTCCAGGTAGTACTGCTGCAGGTTGATGAAGGCCGGCACGCGGTGGCCTTCCTCGGGCAGCAGGTTGAAGTCATAGACCTCGCGATCCTGGAAGAAGACGCGGCCATGCTGCCAGGTGACCCCCTTGTCGAGCATTGGCTGGGCGGCCCCCAGGCGGTCCATGATCTCCAGGGTGCGCTTGGCGAAGCAGATCGCCCGTGAGCCCACGCTGACGGTGTTGTTGTCGTCCAGCACGATGCTGTCGATGCCCTGCTGGGCCAGGTCGATGGCGGCGGTCAGCCCCGAGGGGCCCGCCCCGACGATCACCACCGGGCAGTGGCGTATCTCGCTGAGGTCCAGTTCGGGCGGGCGTCGATAGGGGTAGACGGGATTCTTGTAGGTCTTCGGCATGAGTGGCTCCCACGGCATCGCCGGGGCAGGAGCCCCCGGCGAGCTTGTCTCGATCCGGACCGGGTCCGGACAGCGGTTACTGGTTCTCGACGACGTCCTGCAGCGAGTGCCACATGTCGTTATCTCGCTCGGCGGTCCAGATGCGCGGGTCGGGGTACTCGCCACCCGCCTCGTCATAGCAGCGGGTGATATCGAAGGGCAGGCAGTGATCGAAGATTACCCAGTGGCCGTACTTGGGCTTGAGCTTGGCGTAGGTCTCGGCGTAGCACTCGGACAGCGACTTGCCGGCGGCCTTGCCGGCCTTGACGCTCTCGTACATGTCGGCGAGGAAGTCGCGAGTGCCCTGGATGGCTTCCTGGCACTGCGCGGGGCTCTGCAGGGCGTCGCCGCGGCCCGGCACCAGTTTCTGCGGGGCCATCGCCTGCAGGCGGTCCAGGGTGGCGGGCCAGTCCTCGTGGTAGGCGTCGCCGGTGTAGGGGGTGGCGCCGTATTCGACCAGGTCGCCGGAGTACATCACCTTCTCCTCGGGCAGCCAGACGATGGTGTCGCCCTTGGTGTGGCCGCGGCCCAGGTGGATGATGCGCACCTCGCGCTTGCCCATGAACACGGTCAGTTCCTGCTGGAAGACGATGTTCGGCCAGGTCAGGCCGGGCACGGAGTCGACGCCCTTGAACAATCGCGGGAAGCGGCCGACCTCGGACTCGTAGTCCTGCTGGCCGCGCTCCTTGATCAGGTCATAGGTGTTCTGGCTGGCGTAGATGTTCTCGGCGTAGTAGGCGGAGGCCCCCAGCACGCGCACGGCATGGTAGTGGGTCATCACCACGTGCTTGATCGGCAGGTCGGTGACCTCGCGGATCCGGCGGATGACGTCCTGGGCCATGATCGGGGTGGCCTGAGTGTCGATGACCATCACGCTGTCGTCGCCGATGACGATGCCGGTGTTGGGGTCGCCCTCGGCGGTGTAGGCGTAAAGGCCTTCGGCCAGCTTGTCGAAGCTGATCTGCTTCTCTTCGGTATCGGCGTGCGAGGCGAATTTCTTGCTCATGGTTCCTCCGGTGTCGTCGGGCTGGGCCCGGTCGGCGTTGTCTCTGCCATTGGCTCGGCCAGTGGCAAGATAATAGTTGCTTGTGAAACTGGTTGTCCAGCCGTCCTCGGGACTTTCACGGGTGTTAAGGGCTGTTGTGTGTAGTAACCCGCTGTGGTCGCTGGCTTTCATCTCACCATTAGACTTAAGTTTAAGCCGTCTTGGTGCCTTTATGGTTGCACAGGAGACTAATTGGCAGGCAAGGTGTGCGCAACAGACACTGGCTCCGCGGCCCCGGCCAAGCAGGGCCCTCTGGTGGCATTCACCATCACTGCGAGGTCACCACGATCTCACCACCTCACTACAAGAACGGGCGGCACCCTGGCCGCCATCCCGTGACGACGGAGGACACAATGAACAAGACCATCGGACTGATGTTGGGCACCCTGGCCGCGGCGACCCTGAGCTCGCAGGTCCTGGCCCAGACCACCATCAACGTCAGCAGTTGGGGCGGGCCCAACCACGGCATCAATACCATTGTCTGGCCGACCTGGAAGAGCTGGATCGAGGAGGCCACCGAGGGGCGCGTGACGCTCCAGGTCACCGAGGACCTGGGGCCGCCCGCGGCCCAGATGGCACTGGTCGCCGACGGCGTCGCTGATGCCAGCTGGATCTTCCACGGCCACATGGCCGGGCGCTTCGCACTGACGCAGCTGCCGGAGTTTCCCACCTTCGAGGACTTCTCCTCCGAAGCCGCTTCCGCCGCCTACTGGCGCACCCACCAGGAGCACCTGGCCCAGGCCAACGAGCACAGGGGGTTGGAGGTCATGGCCGTGGGCGTGCATGGCCCCGGCCAGATCTTCACCGGTGAGCAGGTCGAGAGCCTCGACGACCTGATCGGCAAGCGCCTGCGCGTGGGTGGTGGAGTGATGACCGAGCTGGCCAACGCCATGCAGGTGACCGGCGTGGCGCTGCCGCCCACCGGTGTCTACGAGGCGGCTTCCCAGGGGGTGATCGACGGCGCCATGCTGACCCTCGAAGGGCTGCGCAGCTTCCGCGTGGCCGAGGTGCTGCCCAATACCCTGCAGGTCGACGGCGGCTTCTACCGCGGCAGTTTCGCCATCATCATGAATCCGATGGTCTGGGACCAGGTCTCCGCCGAGGATCGCGAGGCCATCGAGGCGGTCTCGGGGGAGTCCCTCTCACGGCTGTTCGGCTACATGATGGATGTCTCCGACGAGCGCGGCGTCGCCTTTGCCGAGGAACTAGGCAATACCTTCACCCAGGCCTCCGAGGCGGATATCGCCATGCTCCGGGACGTCAACGACGAGTTGATCGACCAGTGGGCCGACAAGGTCAGCCGTGGCGACCTGGATGCCCGGGAGGCGCTGAGCTTCTTCCGCGAGCAGCTGGCCGTGGCGGCCGAAGGCGACAGCATCGAGTCACGCGTGGCGCAGGAATAACCCCCGTCAGGAGCTGACCATGACTAGCATGTCGACCCCCTGGCCGCGCGTCGGTCGGGCCATGCAGCTGGGGCTGGAAGGGGTGGCGGGCGCCACCCTCTTCGCCATGATGCTGCTGACCACCGCCGACGTGACCGGCCGCTACTTCTTCAATTCACCGATCCTCGGTGCCGTCGAGCTGACCCAGCTGATGCTGGCGGCGGTGATCTTCCTGTCGCTGCCGGTGGTGTGCTGGCGCGAGGAGCATGTCAGCGTCGACCTGCTCGACGCGATCTTTCCGGCGCGCTGGATCTGGCTGCGTCAGGTGATCGTCAACCTGATCGTCACCGCGGCGCTGTGGGTGATGGCCGGGCGCGTCTGGGCGCTGGGCGTGCGGGCCTTCGAGTGGGGCGACGTCACCGAGTTCCTGCGCATCCCGACCGGCTACCTGATCTACCTGATGGCGATCATGCTGGCGGTCTCCGCGCTGCTCACCCTGGGCCGCGCGCTGGGCTATCTGCTCGAGGGCGTGGGCGCGGTCGCACGCGGTGGGCCACTGAGCCCGGGAGGCGATAAATGATCGAGTCACTCTACGGCTTCGCCGCCCTGCTGCTGCTGGCCTTCCTGCGCGTCCCGCTGGCGTTCGCCATGGGCATCGTCGGTTTCGTCGGCTTCTACTACCTGACCGGCAACTGGAGCGCCGCCGAGGCGATGGCCGCGCGGCGGGTGGTGGACACCGGCATGGACTACGGCCTGTCGGTGATCCCGCTGTTCATCCTGATGGGCAACTTCGTCTCCCATGCCGGGCTGTCGGATGCGCTGTTCCGTGCCTCCAACGGCTTTCTCGGTCACCGCAAGGGCGGCCAGGCGATGGCCACCATCGTCGCCTGCGGCGGCTTCAGCGCGATCTGCGGTTCGAGCCTGGCCACGGCGGCGACCATGGGACGGGTGGCGATGCCGCAGATGCGCAAGTACGGCTACAAGGACTCGCTGGCCGCGGCGTCGATCGCCGCCGGCGGCACCCTGGGCATCCTGATCCCGCCCAGCGTGATGCTGGTGATCTACGGCATCCTCACCGAGACCAGCATCCGCGAGCTGTTCGCCGCGGGCTTCATTCCCGGGATGGTCGGCATCCTGTTCTACCTGGTGGCGGTGAAGTGGGTGCTGTGGCGCGACCCGGACGCCGGCCCGGCCGGCGAGACGGTGCCCTGGGCCGAGCGGATCGCCGCGCTCAAGAACGTGGGCAGCACCCTGGCGCTGTTCGTGCTGGTGATCGGCGGCATCTACCTAGGGGTGTTCACGCCCACCGAGGCGGCCGGCATCGGCGCCATGGGGGCCTTCCTGATCGCCCTGGCCAAGCGGGCACTGAGCCCGCGGGTGGTGATGAATGTGCTGATGGACACGGTGCGCACCACCGCGATGCTGTTCGCGGTGGTGCTCACCGCGCTGATCTTCGCCAACTTCATCAACCGCGCCGGGCTGCCCACTGACCTGCTGGCGCTGGTCAACGGGCTCGACGTGGCGCCGTTCGTGGTGATCCTGGTGATCCTGGCGATCTACGTGTTGCTGGGCTGCGTGTTCGAGAGCATGTCGATGCTGCTGCTGACGGTGCCGGTGTTCTTCCCGGTGGTGGCGGGGCTGGGCTACGACCTGGTGTGGTTCGGCATCCTGGTGGTGATCGTGATCGAGATCAGCCTGATCACGCCACCGGTGGGGATGAACGTCTTCGTGCTGCGGGCGGTGCTGCCGGACGTGTCGACGGGGACGATCTTCCGCGGGGTGACGCCGTTCTGGATGGCGGGCACGGCGCGCGCGTTGCTGGTGCTGGTGTTCCCGGGTATCGTGCTGTTCCTGCCGCAACTACTCTACTGACTTCGCCGGGCGACAGGGCCGGCGTATCGTGATCGACAGGGAGATCGCTTGATGGACCGCAAGCAAGTGCCGCTGGCTCCGGAAGACGAGCGGCAGGGCGCCAACCGGGCAGGGCTGTCCACCAAGCCCGAGCTGGACCTCGACCAGTTCCTGCCCTATCGGCTCAACAGCCTGGCCGATCGCATCAGCGACGAACTGGCGAGAATGTACGAGGAGCGCTACGCGCTCAACGTGGCCCAGTGGCGGGTGCTGGCCTGGCTCAGCCACCGCGACCTGCTCAATGCCAAGCAGATCTGCGAGGCGACGCGCATGGACAAGGCGCGGGTCTCGCGGGCGGTACAGGCGCTGGTGGATCGTGGCCTGATCAGCCGCAGCCCCTCGAGCCGGGACCAGCGGCTGCATGACCTGCGCCTCACCGAGGCGGGGCAGGCACTGCTCGCCGAGCTGATTCCCGAGGCCCAGGCCTGGGAGGCCGAGCTGGTGGCGACCCTTACCGCAGGCGAATATCGCGACCTGCTTCACGCCATGCGCAAGCTGGAGCGCCAGCTCGAGCGTATCGGCTAGCGCTGCACCCCGTACCGATTACCTCCTCTCTGCGCCCGGCCCTTCGGCCGGGCGCACTGCGTTTCACGAGGTCGGGTCGGCAAGGCTGCTCAGCCGACCTGTTCAGACCTCCGGCACCCGGCCGCCCAGGCGTGCGGAGATCTCGGCGGCGGTCTCGCGCACCAGCTCCCCCAGCTCCCCCAGCCGCGTCTCGGGAATGCGTGCCACCGGCCCCGAGACCGAGATGGCCGCCAGCGGAATGCCGTGCTCGTCGTGCAGGCAGGCCGCCACGCAGTGCAGGCCGATGGCATGCTCCTCGCGATCGCAGGCATACCCCTCGCGGCGGATCCGGGCGAGTTCCTCGCGCAGCGACTCGGGGGTGTACAGGGTGTTCTCGGTGACTCGGGTCAGGCCGCGTTCGGTGAGGACACGCTCGAACTCGTCGTCGGGCAGCCAGGCCATCAGGGCCTTGCCCACGCCGGAGGCGTGCAGCGGTGCCCGGGAGCCGAGCCGGGTGATCATGCGCATCATCTGCGGCGACTCGCTCTGGGCGAGGAACACCGCGGTGCTCCCGTCGCGGATGCCGAGGTTGGCGGTCTCGCCGGTCTGGACGGTGAGGCGGCGCAGGAAGGGGCGGCTGGCGCCGACGAAGTCGCGGGCCTCGAGGAAGCTGTTGCCGATGCGGAAGGTCTTGACGTCGATCTTCCAGAGCCCGAGCTCGTTGTCCTGGGTCACGAAGCCCTGGCTCTGCAGCGCCTGGAGCAGCCGATGGGTGGTAGAAGGCGCCAGGTCGGCCTGCTCGGCGATCTCCGAGAGCGCCAGGCCGCCGGGGCTGGCCGCCAGGCGCTCGAGCATGTTGAGCCCCCGTACCAGTGACTGGCTGTGACCGCTGGTGCTCTTGCCCGACCCGGCGGGCCGCCCCGCCGTTCTGCGCTTGCCTTCGCTCACCTGATGATCTCCCTCTCGTGCCGCGACAAAAGCCACAGCATACCCCGTCGGGGCGAGGCTGTCTCGGTTGCGGAAATGACTTCCATTCGGTGGGGGAGAGGCGCCTCCATGATGGCGGGCGGACTACCGGTGGCGTCGCTCCGAGCGATGTCGCCACCGAGGGGGCGCTGCCCGAGGAAGGCGTCGATGCCTTCGCCGGTATCCTTGGCCGTCATGATGGTCCCGGTCGCCCGCCTATTCCGGGGTGCGCAGGGCGGCCGCCTCGGCCTTGAGCCGGGCCAATCGGTCGCCGAACAGGTAGGCCCCGAGGGCCACCAGGATCAGGGCGGCGCCGATGAGCATCGAGGCGGAGGGCTGCTCCCGGTTCAGGGTCATGCCCAGTGTCAGGGCCAGCACCGGGGTGATCAGGGTGACCAGCGCCACGGTGGCGGCGGGCAGCCGCGAGAGGATCAGGAAGTAGCAGAGAAAGCCCAGCAGCGAACCGAACAGCGCCAGGTAGAGCACCGACCAGAGCCCGCGGGGGCTGAGCGGGATGGTCAGCGATTCGCCACTGGTCAGCCACAGGACGAGGAAGCAGGGCAGGCTGAAGGCCAGGGCCCCCAGGGTCTGCTCCAGCGGGCCGACGAGGAAGGCGATCAGATAGGCCGGTCCGGTCGGCATGTCGGAAGTCCTGTGGCGAAAAGCCGCCGCGTCGATGCGACGCGGCGGCTTGCTGTCACGGCCCGGGCGAGGGGGTCACTCCTCGTAGTTGGTCTCGGAGTAGAGCACGCGCACCCGCAGGGTGTGCTCGACATGGCGCAGGGCGTCGAGCGCCTGGCGGCCGTAGGCCTTGTCCACGTCGATGACCACGTAGCCGACCTTCTCGTTGGTCTGCAGGTACTGGCCGGAGATGTTGATGTCGTTCTCGGAGAGCACCCGGTTGATCTCGGAGAGCACGCCCGGCACGTTGTCGTGGATGTGCAGCAGGCGGTGCTTGTCCGGGTGGGCCGGCAGGGCGACCTCCGGGAAGTTGACCGAGGTGACGGTGGTGCCGTTGTCGGAGTAGGTGATCAGCTTCTCGGAGACCTCGATGCCGATGTTCTCCTGGGCCTCCAGGGTGGAACCGCCGACGTGCGGGGTGAGGATGACGTTGTCCAGGCCGCGCAGCGGGCTGACGAACTCCTCGTTGTTGCCCTTGGGCTCGACCGGGAAGACATCGATGGCGGCGCCATTGAGCTTGCCGGCGGAGAGCGCCTCGGCCAGCGCCTCGATCACCACCACGCTGCCGCGGGAGGCGTTGATCAGGATGCCGCCCTGCTTCATCAGGGCGATCTGCTCCTGGCCGATCATCCACTTGGTGGAGGGCAGCTCGGGCACGTGCAGGCTGACCACGTCGGCGCGGGCCAGCAGTTCCTCGAGGCTGGCCACCTGGCGGGCGTTGCCCATGGCCAGCTTGGCCACCACGTCATAGTAGATGACGTCGAAGCCCAGCGACTCGGCGAGCACCGAGAGCTGCGAGCCGATGCTGCCATAGCCGATGATCCCCAGGGTCTTGCCGCGCGCCTCGTGGGAGTTCCTGGCCGACTTCAGCCAGCCGCCACGATGGGCGTGGGCACTCTTCTCGGGAATGCCGCGCAGCAGCATGATCGCCTCGGCCAGCACCAGCTCGGCCACCGAGCGGGTGTTGGAGTAGGGGGCGTTGAACACCGGGATACCGCGGACGAGCGCGGCGGTCAGGTCGACCTGGTTGGTGCCGATGCAGAAGCAGCCTACGGCGACCAGCTTCTCGGCGGCGTCGAAGACGCGCTCGGTGAGCTGGGTGCGCGAGCGGATGCCGAGGAAGTGAACGTCGCGGATCTTCTCGATCAGCGTCTCCTCGTCGAGCGAGGTCGGCAGATGCTCGATGTTGGTGTAACCGGCGTTCAGGAAATTGTCCACCGCGCTCTGGTGGACGCCCTCGAGCAGCAGGATCTTGATCTTGCTCTTGTCCAGGGACGTTTTGGCCATGGTCGAATCAACCCCTTTCTTCGGTGCGAGCCGCATGCTGTGTCGTGACATTGGAGAGCCTGGTGGCCAGCCGATCAGGAACGGCCGCGGGCTAGGGCAGGCTCGAAACAGGGCGCCTATGGTAGCACAGCGGGCATGAGCAAAGATGAAAATGCTACGCTGCCCAGATGAGCGGCCTGCATGTTGTTCGGCCCGCCCCCGGGGCAGACGACCCCCGGGGGAGAGCGTGTATACTGTCGCCTTTACTGGATTCGTGACTGGCAAGGGGTCCCATGGCAGAGCGTGACGAGCGGTCGCCCGACCTGGCGGAAGGCGAGGAGGCCCGGATGGACTTCGCCGCCACCGTCGAGCGGCTCGAGCAGCTGGTGGAACGGCTGGAGTCCGGCGAGCTGTCGCTGGAAGGGTCGCTCGCCGCCTTCGAGCAGGGCGTGCGCCTGACCCGCGATGCCCAGCGCCGCCTGGACGAGGCGGAGCTCAAGGTGCGCACCCTGATCGAGGGGCCCGAGGGGAGCATCGAGCTCGAGCCCTTCGCCGCCCCGCCTGCGGAGGACGACGGTGAACGCTGATACCCTGTTGGCCCGCCTGGCCGCCGACCGTGCCCGGGTCGATACGCGCCTCGAGGCGCTCTTTGCGGGACGCTCGGCGCCGGCGCCCCGGCTCGAGGCGGCGATGCGGCACGGCGTGCTGGTGGGCGGCAAGCGCCTGCGGCCGGTGCTGGTCTATTCCGCCGGCCGCGCCCTGGGCGCGGCCGACGACGCCCTCGATGCCCCGGCCATGGCCCTGGAACTGATCCATGCCTACTCGCTGGTCCACGATGACCTGCCGGCCATGGACGACGACGAGCTGCGTCGCGGCCAGCCCACGGTGCACAAGGCCTTCGACGAGGCCACGGCGATACTGGCCGGCGACGCCCTGCAGACCCTGGCGTTCGAGGTGCTGGCCCGGGCCGCTCACCCGCGGTTGTCGACGCTGATGCTGACCCTGGCCGTGGCCGCCGGCCGCGATGGCATGGCCGGCGGCCAGGCGCTGGATCTCGCCGCGGTCGGTGGCCACCCCGACGTCGACGCCCTGGCCACCATGCATGGCCACAAGACCGGCGCGCTGATTCGCGCCGCGGTGCGCCTGGGCGGGCTGGTCGCCGTCGCCGAGGATGACCCGCGCATCGCGGCCCTGGAGGCCTACGCCCGGGCCATCGGCCTGGCCTTCCAGATCCACGACGACGTGCTCGACGTGACCGGCGACACCGCGACCCTGGGCAAGGCGTCCGGTGCCGATGCCGCCCACGACAAGCCGACCTATCCGGCCCTGCTGGGGCTCGAGGGTGCCCGTTCGCGGGCCAGGGAGCTGGTCGAGCAGGCCATCACCGCCCTGGCGCCGCTGGGCAGTGAGGGTGTCCCCCTGGTTGGCCTCGCACGCTACATGATCGAGCGTGACCACTGACGACGACAGATGACCCCATGAAGCTGTTCGATGACATTCCCGTCGAGCGCCCGGCCACGCCGCTGCTCGATACCCTGGAAACGCCGGCCGCCCTGCGCGCCATGTCCATGACACAGCTGCTGCAGGTGGCCGACGAGCTGCGCGCTTACCTGCTCTACAGCGTGGGGGTGAGTGGCGGCCACTTCGGTGCGGGCCTCGGCGTGGTGGAGCTCACCGTGGCGCTGCACCAGGCGCTGGAGACGCCCCATGACCGCCTGGTATGGGACGTGGGTCACCAGGCCTACCCGCACAAGATCCTCACCGGGCGACGGGAGGCCATGCAGCGGATTCGCCAGTACGGCGGCCTGGCGGCCTTCCCGAGGCGGGCCGAGTCCGAGTACGACACCTTCGGCGTGGGGCACTCCAGCACCTCGATCTCGGCGGCGCTGGGCATGGCCCTGGCCGCCCGCACCCGGGGCGAGCAGCGCCGGGTCTGTGCGGTGATCGGCGACGGCGCCCTGACCGCCGGCATGGCCTTCGAGGCCCTGGCCCATGCCGGCCACGTCGATGCCAACCTGCTGGTGGTGCTCAACGACAACGAGATGTCGATCTCCGAGAACGTCGGCGGCATCGCCAGCTACCTGGCGCGGATCCTGGCCAGCAAGCCCTACACCACTATGCGCGAGGGCGGCAAGAAGGTGCTCTCGCACCTGCCCGGGGCGCTCGAGCTGGCGCGGCGCACGGAAGAGCACATGAAGGGCATGGTCAGCCCGGCGACGCTCTTCGAGGAGATGGGCTTCAACTACATCGGCCCCATCGACGGTCACGACCTGCCGCTGCTGGTGCAGACCCTGCGCAACATGCGCGACCTGGAGGGCCCGCAGTTCCTCCATGTGAAGACCCGCAAGGGCAAGGGCTTCCTGCCCGCCGAGGCCGACCCGATCGGCTACCACGCCATCACGAAGTTGGAAAAGAACGAGCTGGAGAAGAGCGGCAACGCTCCGCCGCCACTCAGGCCGGCCAGCCCGCCACCACCCAAGAACAAGAACGATCTATTGCGCCCGAAGCCGCGCAAGTATTGCAAAGTCTTCGGCGACTGGCTGTGCGACATGGCGGCCGCCGACGAGCGGCTGATCGGCATCACCCCGGCGATGCGCGAGGGGTCCGATCTGATCCGCTTCTCCCAGGAGTACCCCGAGCGCTACTTCGACGTGGCGATCGCCGAGCAGCATGCGGTGACCCTGGCCGCCGGCCTGGCCTGCGAGGGCATGAAGCCGGTGGTGGCGATCTACTCCACCTTCCTGCAGCGTGGTTACGACCAGCTGATCCATGACGTGGCGGTACAGGAGCTCGACGTCACCTTCGCCATCGACCGCGCCGGTCTGGTCGGCGAGGACGGCCCCACCCATCATGGCAGCTTCGACCTCGCCTACCTGCGCTGCGTGCCGGGCATGGTGGTGCTGGCCCCGGCCGACGAGGCCGAGTGCCGCGCCATGCTCAGTGCCGCCTACCACCACCCCGGCCCCGCCGCGGTGCGCTACCCCCGGGGCACCGGCCCCGGGGTGGAGATTCCCGGCCACCTGGAGCCCCTGGCGATCGGCAAGGCGGAGCCGCGTCGCCAGGGCAGCAGCCGGGTCGCCCTGCTGGCCTTCGGCAGCCTCAACAGCGCCGCCGCCGAGGTGGCCGAGCGCCTCGATGCGACTCACTTCAATATGCGTTCCATCAAGCCGCTGGACCGCGATGCGGTGCTCGCCGCGGCCGACGACCACGACCTGCTGGTGACCCTGGAGGAGAACGTGACGGCCGGCGGTGCCGGCAGCGCGGTCAACGAGCTGCTGGTCGCCGAGGGCGTGCAGGTGGAGGTGCTCAACCTGGGGCTGCCCGACGCCTTCGTCGAGCACGGCAAGCCCGCCGAGCTGCTCGCCGAGTGCGGGCTGGATGCCGGCGGCATCGAGGCGTCGATTCGCGACCGCCTGCCCCGAGATGACCAGGATGGCCAGGCGGGCGAGGCTCGTCCCGCGTGACCGTCACCCGCCGGGCGTAATCGCCTCGTCGACCCGCACCCGGACATAGGAACCCGGCGCCTCCTCGAGGGGCGGGAAGCGCCCGCCACCGGGTTCGCGGGCGGGCACCTGGCCGCCCGCGTGGCGCTGGAGCCAGTTGCGCCATTCCGGCCACCAGGAGCCCGGGTGGTGGGTGGCCGAAGCCAGCCAGCGCTCGGGGTCGCGGGGCAGGTGGCCATAAGCCCAGTAGCCGTACTTCGGGGAACCGGCCGGGTTGATGACACCGGCGATATGGCCGGAGCCGCCGAGCAGGAAGCGAGGTCGACTGCCCAGCAGGTGCGCGCCGCGGTAACAGGACTGCCAGGGGGCGATGTGATCCTTCTCGGTCGCCACGAAGAACGCCGGGGTACGTACCTTGCCCAGATCGATGGCTTCCCCCGCCAGGGAAATGCCCCCGGGTTCGGCGAGGCGGTTCTCCAGGTACATGTTGCGCAGGTAGAAGCTCTGCATGCGCCGCGGCATGCGCGTGGAGTCGGAATTCCAGTAGAGCAGGTCGAAGGCCTGGGGGGCGCGGCCGAGCAGGTAGTTGTTGATCACGAAGCCCCAGATCAGGTCGGCGGACTGCAGCAGGTTGAAGGCGTTGGCCAGGTGCGTGCCCTCCAGGTAGCCGCGCTGTTCCATGTGCTGCTCCATGTAGCGAATCTGCTCCTCGTCGATGAACACCTCCAGCGGCCCCACCTCGCTGAAGTCGAGCAGGGAGGTGAAGAAGGTGGCACTGCGCACCCGCTCATCGCCCCGGGCGGCCTGATGCGCCAGGGTGCAGGCCAGCAGGGTACCGCCGATGCAGTAGCCGATGGTGTTGAGCGTCTCCTCGCCGGTGACCTCCGCCACCACGTCCATGGCCTTGAGGGTGCCCCGGGTGAGGTAGTCGTCGAAGGCCACCTCGGCATAGCGTTCGTCCGGATTGACCCAGGAGATGACGAAGACCGTCATCCCCTGTTCGACGGCCCAGCGGATGAAGGAGCGCTGCGGGGTCAGGTCGAGGATGTAGAACTTGTTGATCCAGGGCGGGACGATCAGCAGCGGCCGGCGGTCGACCGCCTCGGTGGCCGGCGCGTACTGGATGAGCTGCATCAGCTCGTTCTGGTAGATGACCTTGCCTGGGGTCACCGCGATGTTCTTGCCCAGCTCCAGCCCGGCCGAATCGCTCTGCGTGATGCGCAGCAACCCCTCGCCCCGTGCCAGGTCCTCCATCAGGTTGGCCAAGCCCTGCAGCAGGTTGGCGCCGCCGGTGTGCACCGTGGCCTCGATCACCTCCGGATTGCTGGTGGCGAAGTTGCTGGGGGCGAGGGCGTCCATCAGCTGGCGGGCGTAGAACTCGACCTTCACCCGCTCGTCGTGGTCCAGTTCCTCGGTGACCTCATGCACCCCCTTCAACCACTGCTCGGCGGTCAGCTGGTAGGCCTGGCGCAGCGCATCGAAGAAGAGGTTCTCCTCCCACCCCTTCCCCTTGAAGCGCCGGTCCCGCGGGTCGGGGGCGACGGCCGGTGATGGCGCCTCGCCAGACAGGCGCCGCGCGGTGTTCTGCCAGAGTGTCGTATAGCCCTGCCACAGCTGCTGCTGGACCTCCAGGGCGCGTTGCGGATGGAGCAGGAACTGCTGGCCCAGGCTGGTCAGCGCCTTGGCCGCGACCGCCGGGTCGGGCAGGGTGAAGAAATCCCCGCGCGTCTGACGCTCGAGCCAGCCCTGCCAGGCCCGGGACGACCCGGCCGACAATCGCTCGAGGGCCTCGGCATAGCGCCGTGCCAGCTCGTCGGGTTGATCGCCTGGCTTCGGTGACGACGGTTTCGGGTCATTCATGGCCTTGCCCCCCTTTGTGAGTGCTACGCGATAGCGGCATCGTCCGACCAATGGCCGGAGGCAGGCTGGCGAACCAGGGTTGAGGCGCTTGCCCCCATCTGCCGCAACCTACCGTTTCAGTATCGTAGGCACCGGCTGAGACGCAACCGGTCAGGTCCTGACTGGTTATCGCGGCATTCTAGCGGACGTCCTATCGCCATTGACCATGGCGGGACTCCTGCCTTTTCTCCCACAAGCGCGACGGAGCATTCCTCGTCGAGAGACCGTCGACGGCTCCCCGGGTGGAATCGAGCGTCGCCATGGCTGAGATTGAGTGGCGGTTATTTCCTATATCCTTGTAAAGGATTTCCTATAAAGCCTGTAATCAAGCGGGTTGCCCCATGTTCCAGAACGGAACAATTGAAGGCAACAGGTGAGATTTTGCAGAATTTTGTAGACCGTTCCCGACAATGCCGATGATCGCGGTGTCTGCAGGTCACATCGCGGCCCACCGTTTTCCCTCGTCTCCCCCCGTTTGGCACCCACTCCTGACGTGGCTACCCTCACGCTCCATTAACAGCAATCTTGGCGATGCTCTGGGCAGGGGCCGGTCAGCGGCCGTGCCGTGATGCGCATCCACCAGTTCGCACGTATCGGGCAGAAACACGGTGGGTGCGCCTCTACCGTTCGTGGCTGTCCGGCAATCGGGCCCCGTTCCGCGTGGCATCGTTCGAATGAAAAGCGGGTACGTCAGGGAGCTCCACCATGGCAAAGGAAGGGACCGTTGCGCCGAAAGAGCGCATCAACATCAAGTATGTGCCGGCTACCGGCGATCAGCAGGCGGAAACCGAACTGCCGCTCAAGCTGCTGGTGGTGGGGGACTTCAAGGGAGGGGCCGAAGAGACCCCGATCGAGGAGCGCGACAAGGTCTCGGTGGACAAGAACAACTTCCAGTCGGTGATGCGCGAGGCGGGGCTAGGCCTGCAGGCCACCGTGCCCAACTGCCTCGCCGAGGGCGACGAGCCCTCCGACATGGCAGTGAACCTCGCCTTCAAGTCACTGGACGACTTCGCCCCCGACAGCGTTGCGCGACAGGTGCCGGAATTGCGCAAGCTGGTCGAGCTTCGCGAGGCCCTGGTGGCCCTCAAGGGGCCGCTGGGCAATGTGCCGGCCTTCCGTGATCGGCTACAGAAACTGCTGGAGAGCGAGGAAGCGCGTCAGCAGCTGCTCTCGGAGCTCGAGTTGCTCGATACGAACGACAAGGGTGATGCCTGACTACCGCATCGAGCGGGTGACGGCAGGCGACGCAAGCCAGGCATAAGGACGCGAGGCAATTTCATGAGCGATACGGCACAAACGCAGGGCCAGGCCGCCGAGGCCCGGGCCGAAGACTCCCTTCTCGATCAGGTGATGGCGCAGACCCGCATGGCGCCGGCCGATGAAGGTTACGATATTGCCAGGCAGGGCGTGGCGGCGTTCATCGCCGAGCTGCTGCAAAGCGACAGTGACGCGCCCCTGGTCAACAAGGCGGTGGTCGACCGCATGATCGTCGAGCTGGATCGCAAGATCGGCAGCCAGGTGGACGAGATCCTACACGACCCGGGCTTCCAGCAGCTCGAGTCGGCCTGGCGTGGCCTCAAGCTGCTGGTCGATCGCACCGACTTCCGCGAGAACATCAAGCTCGACCTGCTGCATGCCACCAAGGGCGAGCTGCTCGAGGACTTCGAGTTCGCGCCCGAGCTCAGCCAGAGCGGGCTCTACCAGCACGTCTATGCAGCGGAGTACGGCCAGTTCGGCGGTGAGCCGGTGGCCGGCATCATCGGCCACTACGACTTCTCGCCGTCGACCCCGGACATCAAGCTGCTGCAGTACGCCTCGGCCGTGGGAGCCATGGCCCACGCCCCCTTCCTCTCCTCGGTGGCGCCCAGCTTCTTCGGCATCGACAGCTTCGAGGAGCTGCCCAACATCAAGGACTTCAAGGCCATCTTCGAGGGCCCGAAGTACGCCCGCTGGCGCAGCCTGCGCGAGTCCGAGGATGCCCGCTACCTGGGGCTCACCGCGCCGCGCTTCCTGCTGCGCATGCCCTACGACCCGGTCGAGAACCCGGTCAAGAGCTTCAACTACCGCGAGACCGTCAGCGAGAACCACGAGCACTACCTGTGGGGCAACACCGCCTACCTGCTCGCCGAGCGGCTCACCGACAGCTTCGCCAAGTACCGCTGGTGCCCCAACATCATCGGGCCGCAGAGCGGCGGCGCCGTCGAGAACCTGCCGGTGCACACCTACGAGGCGCTGGGCCAGCTGCAGGCCAAGATTCCCACCGAGGTGCTGGTCACCGACCGCCGCGAGTTCGAGATGGCCGAGGAGGGCTTCATCTCGCTGACCATGCGCAAGGGCAGCGACAACGCCGCCTTCTTCTCCGCCAACTCGGTGCAGAAGCCCAAGGTCTTCCCCAATACTCCCGAGGGCAAGGCCGCCGAGACCAACTTCAAGCTCGGCACCCAGCTGCCCTACATGTTCATCGTCAATCGCCTGGCGCACTACATCAAGGTGCTGCAGCGCGAGCAGATCGGCTCCTGGAAGGAGCGCCAGGATCTCGAGCGCGAGCTCAACGCCTGGATCCGCCAGTACGTCGCCGACCAGGAGAACCCCCCGGCCGAGGTGCGCAGCCGTCGTCCGCTGCGGGCCGCCTCGATCCAGGTCTCGGACGTCGAGGGTGACCCGGGCTGGTATCAGGTCTCCATGGCGGTGCGCCCGCACTTCAAGTACATGGGCGCCAATTTCGAGCTGTCGCTGGTGGGACGCCTCGACAAGGAGTAAGGGAGTGCCGCTGCCATGACCCTTCACCGTGGTGGCGTGCTCGGCAACCGGTTGTTCGAGCACCTGGCCGGACAGCCGGCCGAGCCAAGGGGCGAGGTGAGCCTCGCCGACACCGTCGCGTCCATCAAGCGTCATCTCGTCGACCTGCTCAACAGCCATCCGGGGCACAGCGAGTGCGCGCCGGAGCTGGGGCTGCTGGACTTCAATGACGCCACCATCGGCGTGCTCGATCTGGAACTCAACATCCAGCGTGCCATCCGCCAGTGCATCGAGCGTTTCGAACCGCGCGTACGACGGGTGGAGATCGAGTCGTTGCCCCATGGCGGCGACCCCCTGCAGCTGCGCTTCCAGGTTCACGCGACCCTGGATCTTGGCCGAGACAACGCCCAGACCACCATCGACCTGTTGCTCAACGACAAACGCTACCAGTGCCTGAACTGAGCACCTAAGCACCCAGGGAATGAGGCGCGCATGCTCAATCGCTACTACCGGGACGAGCTCGACTTTCTGAAGCGGCAGGGACGGGAGTTTGCCGAGGCCAACCCCGGCCTCATCCGCTTCCTTTCCGAGCGCAGCACCGATCCGGATGTCGAGCGCCTGCTGGAGGGCTTCGCCTTCCTGACCGGCCGCATGCGCGAGAAGGTCGAGGACGAATTCCCCGAGCTGACCCACTCGTTGATCGGCATGCTGTGGCCCAACTACCTGCGCCCGGTGCCGAGCATGACGGTGGTGCAGTTCACGCCGAAATGGCACGCCCTGAGCGCCTGCCAGCGTGTCGCGGAGGGCACTTCGCTGGGGTGCCGGCCGGTGGACGGCACGACCTGCCGCTTCCGTACCTGCCACGAGGTGGCGCTCTACCCTCTCGAGCACGCCGGCGTCGAGGCGCGCCACTCCCGCGAGGCCTCGGTGGTCGAGCTAAATCTCGACGTGCACAGCGACCAGCCACTCGATGAGCTGGGCATCGACGACCTGCGCCTGCACCTGGGCGGCAACGGCTACACGGCCCGCAGCCTCTACCTGTGGATGAGCCATTACCTGTCGCGACTCGAGCTGGACATCGATGGTGAGCGCGTGACGCTGCCCCGCGGCCTGCTGCGGCCGGTGGGCTTCGAGCGCGAGCACGCCCTGCTGCCCTATCCGCGCAACGCCTACCAGGGCTACCGCATCCTGCAGGAGTACCTCTGTTTCCCCGAGGCCTTCCACTTCATCGACCTGGCCTCGCTGGGACGCCACCTGCCCGCGCGTCAGGCGCGACGGTTGACGCTGCGCTTCGTCTTCTCGCGCACCCTGCCGGCCGATGCCCGGGTGCGCGACGAGCACCTGGCGCTCTACTGCACGCCGGCCATCAACCTGTTCCCCCACGACGCCGACCCCATCGACCTGAGCGGCGAGCGCAGCGAGTACCGCATTCGCCCCAGCAGTCGCGTCCCGTCGCACTACGAGGTGTTCAGCGTCGATGCGGTCAACGGCTGGCTGGAGAGCGAGTCCGGCAAGGTGCGCGGCTCGCCGCGCACCTATGTGCCGTTCGAGAGCTTCCAGCACCAGATCGAACGCGATCGCGACCGCCAGGCGCTCTACTACCGGGTGCGGGTGCGCGACAGCCTGCGCGGCGACGGCTTCGATCACGACATCGCCTTCGTGCGCGGCGACGAGCGGGCGTGCCTCGGCATGCGCGAGACCATCTCGCTGCGGCTGACCTGCAGCAACCGCGAACTGCCCGAGCGGCTGACCGTGGGCGATGTCTGCGTAGAGACCGAGAGCAGCCCCGTGCATGCCGACTTTCGCAACATCACCCGGCCGACACCGGCGCTGCGGCCGACCCTCGACGGCAGCCTGCTGTGGACGCTGATCTCCAACCTGTCGCTCAACTACCTGTCGCTGCTCGAACGGGATGCGCTGTGCTCGGTGCTGCGCGCCTATGACTTCCGGGCACTGGTCGACCGTCAGGCGGAGCGCGTCTCCCAGATGCGCCTGGCGGGCATCACCGCCATCGAGACGCAGTCCATCGACCGGCTAAAGCGCGGCCTGCCGGTGCGCGGCCTGCGCTCGGTCATGACCCTCGATCAGGAGGCCTTCGGCGACGAGGGCAGCCTCTACCTGTTCGGCAGCGTGCTGGCCCGCTTCTTCTCGCTCTACGCCAGCATCAACTCGTTCCACGAGCTGCACGTCATCAATCGACACAACCGTGAGCGTTACACATGGACCTTGCAGTCGGGCCAGCAGCCGCTGATGTAGCGCCGGCGGCCCTGCTCGAGGGGGCCCGACGCTACGATTTCTACCAGCTCGTCGAGCTGCTGCATCGCCACCACGACGATGATCTCGAAGGTGGTGGTGGCGGTAGCGTGCCGGAACGGGTGCGTTACAGGGCGTCGGCGTCGCTGGGCTTCCCCGGCAGCGACGTGGTGGCCCTCGCGCCCGGGGCCGCCGGTGGCTACGAGCTGGAAGTCAGCTTCCTCGGGCTGCAGGGGGCCCAGTCGCCGCTGCCCGGCTACTACCTCGAGAGCCTGGCCCACGACGCCGCGCACCACGAGGGTGCCGCGGGCGACTTCCTCGACTTCTTCAATCATCGCCTGCTGACCCTGGTCCATCGCGCCTGGCGCAAGTATCGCCACTATGTGCGCTACCAGGATGGCGCCAGCGACGGCTTCTCCGCCGCCATCTTCGCCCTGGTGGGGCTGGCCGACAGCGAGCTGCGCGGCGAGACGCCGATCAACTGGAGCAAGATGCTCGCCTACGCCGGCCTGCTGGCGGGGCGGTCGCGCTCGCCGGAGGTGGTGTGCGGCATCGTCGGCCACTGCTTCGACCTCGACGACGTCCACCTCGAGGAGTGGGTCCACCGCTGGGTCGACATTCCCGAGGACCAGCGCAGCCACTCCGGCAGGTCGGCGATGACGCTGGGCGAGGACATGATCGCCGGCGAGCGGGTCGCCGACATCGGCGGCAAGTTCGCGCTCTGCCTGAGGGGCCTGAGCCTCGAGCGCTTCCGCGACTTCCTGCCCGACGGGGGCGAGCACGCGCCGCTCAGGACCCTGGTGGACTTCGTGCTGCGTGAGCCGCTGGCCTACGACCTGGAGCTCGAGCTGCTGCCCAGTGCCGTGCGGCCGATGCGCCTGGGCGAAGCCGGCAGCTGCCAGCTCGGCTGGACCACCTTCGTCGACCCCGAGTCCGGTGATGCCTCCAGGCGCCGCCGGGTACGCATCCAGATGACAGGCTGAACGCCCATGCAAGCCGCTTACCCTCATGCCTCCGAGCGCCATGTCACTGCCCACACGGCCATCACCCTGGTGGTCATCAACAGCGAGCGCCTGGAAGGCCGCTCCACCAGCAGCCACGTCTTCCACGAGACCGGGGGCTCCCTGGGCAGCGGGGCGGGCGACGACTGGTTGCTGCAGGACCATGCCGGGCGCATCCGCCCCGGTCACGCCCAGATCCAGCGCCAGGACGGCCGCTTCTGCCTGATCGACCGCAGCGGCCACACCTTCATCAACCACGCCACCCTGCCGCTCGGCCGTGACCGGCGGGTCGCCCTGCGCGACGGCGACGAGCTGCGCCTCGGCGAGTATCACCTGCGGGTGCACCTCGGCGATCGCCAGGCCAGTCAGCCCGGGGCCCAGCCGCTGACGGCGCTGATCAACGAGGAGCAGGAGGCGCTGGCGGGGCAGGGCATGCCGCTGGTCCAGGCCTCGCCGGCGGCGGGCATGGCGCCGCCGCGGCATGACGACCCCCTGGAGGCGCTCGGCGAAGCGTCGCCCGGCGCCAGCCATCGCGACCCGCTCACCGCCCTGGAGCACCCCGACGAGGAGGCGATCGACGTCACCGATCCCCTGCTCGACGAGCTGGAAGGCGCGAGCACGGTGGGAGCGGACTATCACCCACGGGGCCGGCACGAGACGGTGCGCACCGGGCCGACGATTCGACGACACGAGGACACCACGGAGATGAACAGGGAAATGGACGAACGGCTGCTGAACGACCTGGAACACTCGGTCGGCGAGCAACTCGAGGACCGCTGGCAGGAGGCGACGCCGGTCGCCACCGGGCATGTCGGCGCGGATCCCCTGCTGCGTGCCCTGGGCGCCGACCTGCGCTTCCGCGACAGCGAAGAGCAGCAGGCCTTCCTCGCGGAGGCCGGCAATACCCTGCGCGCCGCCATCGATGGCCTGCAGGCGCTGCACCAGGCCCAGGACGACAGCCGCTATCCGCTGCGCGATCGGCGCTTGCAGCCCATCGAGGACAACCCGCTGCGCCTGGGTCAGCCCTACGGCGAGACCGTGGAGACGCTGTTCTCCGCCCGGCGCAGCCCGGTGCACCTCTCGGCACCGGCGGCCGTGGCCGAGTGCCTGGCCCACCAGGGGCAGCACCAGGCGGCGGTCGAGGAGGCCATCGGCCAGGCGTTGCAGTCGATTCTCGACGCCTTCGCTCCCGACGCCCTGCTCAAGCGCTTCCATGCCTACCGCGGCGCCGGTAACCGCCTCGAGGACGAGGGGGGCTGGGCCTGGGAGATGTATCGCCACTACTACCAGGAGCTGAACTCCGGCCGACAGCAGGGCTTCGCCAAGCTGTTCTGGGAGGTCTTCGAGCAGGCCTACGACCAGTCGGTGCGCCGCCAGCAGCGGGAGGGCGCATGAGCAGGGCTCGACAGCTGGCCTGGCTGTGGGTGGTCGTGGCGGCGCTGCTGCTCGGCGGCTGTGCCTCGACCCGTGAAGCGGCGGGCAAGACCTGGCAGGTCATGAAGGATCCCGCGATCCCGGTGGGCTATCCCGAGGCGCGGCCGACCCGGGTCGACCTCGCCATGGTCGCCGAGCCCGGGGTCAACCCCAACGTCGACGGCGACGGCACGCCGCTGCGGTTCCAGCTCCTGCAGCTCAAGGACGACTCCATGCTGATGGCCGCCGACCATGACCAACTGCGCAACGACCTCGAGGAGGCCCTGGGCACCAACTACCTGACCCATGACGACTTCACCCTGCTGCCCGGGCAGTGGAAGTTCTACGAACCCTTCGAGGTCGACGAACAGACGCGCTACATCGGCATCATCGCCTTCTACAGCGCCCCCGATCAGGCCCAGTGGAAGAAGGTGGTCGAGATCGATGCGCAGGGCGGTGACTACCACCTGCTGGTGCACCTGCGTGAGCTCGAGGCCGAGCTGAGGAAGGAAGAGTAATGGCCAGCCGCAACCGAGTGGTATGGAGCGAAGGGCTGTTCATCAAGCCGCAGCACTTCCAGCAGCAGCAGCGCAGCCTGGAGGGGCTGCTCGATGCCCGCCTGCGTGGCGTCAGCCACTACCTCCACGGCTTCCTGATGCTGGAGCTCAACGCCGAGTTCCTGAGCTTCGGGCGCATCGCCATCAGCCGTGCCAGCGGGGTGATGCCGGACGGCACCGCCTTCCAGCTGCCCGACGACGACATCGAACCGCAACCGCTGGAGATCGACGACCCGGGCATCACCAACCAGATCGTCTACCTGGGCCTGCCGCTGGCCACCGACGCGGTGGGCGAGGTGCGTTGGCCCGGCGACGACCTGCCGGCGCGCTATCGGCTCTCCCAGCGCGGCGTGCGCGACCTGCACTCCCGCGACGGCGACAGCACCGAGCTCGACGTGGCGCGGGTCGCCCCCCGCCTGCTGCTCGAGCGCGACGACCGCAGCGCCTACGCCTGCCTGGCGGTGGCGCGCATCGTCGAGCGGCGCCCCGACGGCACCCTGGTGCTCGACGAGCAGTTCCTGCCGACCCTGCTCAACGTCCAGGCGGCGCCCTCCCTGCAACGCTTCGTCGGCGAGATGGCCGGCCTGATGCGCGAGCGTGCCCGCAACATCGCCCAGCGCCTCTCGACGCCTCACCAGACCGGGGTGGCCGACGTCTCCGACTTCATGCTGCTGCAGCTGCTCAATCGGGCCCAGCCACGCTTCCAGCACCTGGCGCGCCTGGGGCAGCTGCACCCGGAGCGGCTCTTCGACACCATGCTCGAGACCGCCAGCGAGCTGGTCACCTTCACCGACGAGTCGCGGTTGCCGCCGGAGTACCCGGCCTACGACCACGACCACCCCGAGCGTGCCTTCCGCATGCTGATGCAGGGCCTGCGCCAGGCGCTGTCGACGGTGCTCGAGCCACGGGCCCTGGCGATCCAGTTGCAGGCGCGCCGCTATGGCCTGCTGGTCGCGCCGCTGTCGGATGCGGGGCTGCTCGACGACGCCGACTTCATCCTCGCGGTGCGCGCCGACATGCCCAACGAGCGGCTGCGCAAGCTGTTCCTGCAGCAGACCAAGGTGGCCAGCGTCGAGCGCATCCGCGATCTCATCAGCCTGCAACTGCCGGGGGTGCCGTTGGAGCCGCTGCCGGTGGCGCCACGCGAGCTGCCCTATCACGCCGGTTACAGCTACTTCCGGCTCGACCGTCAGAGCCAGGCCTGGAGCATGCTCGACGGCGCCAGTGGTTTCGCCTTCCACGTGGCGGGCGAATTTCCCGGCCTGGAAATGCAGTTCTGGGCGATCAGGAGCTAAGCCATGCAAGATCTTTCCACGCAATTCGACCCCGATGCCGGTGCCATCGACCGCTACCCCCCCTCCCGCCACGAGGATCGCATCAACGAGCGGGGGCTGGAGCGGCTGATCCATAGCCATGCCGAGCACCTGGACGCCGACGAGGACTACTGGTTCCGCCTGCGCGGCCACAACCTCAACCCGCTGGTGGATGCCGCCAGCTCGTTGCTGGGCTTGGTGGTGCGGGTGCGCCAGCTCGACACCATGAGCGACATCGAGCGGCTCTACCGCCAGGTGGTCGACGAGATCTCGGCGATCGAGATCGAGCTCACCGAACAGGGCTACGACCGACCGACCCTGCTGGCGTACCGCTATGTGCTCTGCTCGTTCATCGACGAAGCCGTGATGGGCACCGCCTGGGGGCAGCAGAGCAAGTGGGCGGAGCACTCGCTGCTGACCCGCTTCCACAACGAGACCTGGGGGGGCGAGAAGGTCTTCTCGATCCTCTCCCGGTTGCAGCAGGAGCCGCAGCGCTATCGCGACATGCTGGCCTTCATCTACCTCTGCCTGTGCCTGGGCTTCGAGGGCCGCTACCGGGTCATGACCCATGGCCGAGAGGAGTACGAGCACGTGGTGCGCGCCCTCGGCGACCAGCTCGCGGCGCTCGGCGATACCCCCGACGACATGCTGACCCGGCCGCTCGACAACGTGGTGCAGGGGCGCCGGCGCCATGGTCGGGGCCTGCCGGTGTGGGGGGTGTTCGCGCTGTTCGGCGCGGCCATGGTGGGGGCCTATCTCGGGTTCTCGTGGTCGCTGGACCAGCAGGCGGCCCAGGTCGGCGCCCTACTCGACCAGATTTACCGTTAGGAGAGACCATGCTCAGGGTAGCGCTTCCGGCACTCATCGGCCGACTCAACGCCATCGCCCGCCAGGGGCTCGAACAGGCCGCGCTCCTGTGCGCCGAGCAGCAGGCCCCGGAGGTCACCGCCGGGCACCTGCTCCAGGCGCTGATCGACCAGCCGCTGTGCGACCTGCGCTGCCTGCTCGACGGGCAGGGCATCGAGGCCCTCGACCTGCGCGCCCGGCTCGCCGAGGAGTCGCGGCCGCCGCGCGACCTTGAGGTGGCCACGCCGAGCTTCTCGCCGCTGCTGGTCGAGCTGCTGCAGGACGCCTGGCTGCTGGCGACCACCGAGTTCGCCCACGAGGCCCTGCGCAGCGGGATGATCTTCACCGCCCTGCTGCACAACAGCGGCCGTTACCTGGGGCCGAAGAGCGCCGCCCTGCTGGCCGAGATCAACCGCGAGGGCCTGCGCCGCGACTTCGAGCGGCTGACCCGGGATTCCGCCGAGGCGCCCCGGGACCAGGAGCCGAGCTCGGGTCGCCGCCAGCCCGGCGCGAGCCAGGGCGACAGCGCCCTGGCCCGCTTCGCCACCTCCCTGACCGACCAGGCGCGGCGCGGCGAGCTCGACCCGGTGCTGTGCCGTGACCCGGAGATCGACCAGATGCTCGACATCCTCGGTCGCCGGCGCAAGAACAACCCCATCGTCATCGGCGACGCCGGGGTCGGCAAGAGCGCGGTGGTCGAGGGGCTCGCCGCACGCATCGTGGCCGGCGAGGTGCCGGCGGCGCTGGCCGACGTCGAGCTGCTGGCGCTCGACCTCGGCGCCCTGCAGGCCGGTGCCGCGGTCAAGGGCGAGTTCGAGAAGCGCCTCAAGGCGGTGATCGACGAGGTCAAGAACGCCCCGCGGCCGACCCTGCTGTTCATCGACGAGGCCCACACCCTGATCGGCGCCGGCAACGCGGAAGGCGGCGGCGACGCCGCCAACCTGCTCAAGCCGGCCCTGGCGCGGGGCGAGCTGCGCACCATCGCCGCCACCACCTGGCGCGAGTACAAGAAGTACGTCGAGAAGGATCCCGCCCTGTCGCGGCGTTTCCAGCCGGTGGCGCTGTCCGAGCCCAGCGTCGAGCAGGCGCTGGTGATCCTGCGCGGCCTGCGCGACGTCTACGAGCGCGCCCACGGGGTGCTGGTCGTCGACAGCGGGTTGCGCGCCGCCGCCGAGCTCTCGGCCCGCTACCTGGCCGGTCGCAAGCTGCCCGACAAGGGTATCGACGTCCTCGATACCGCCTGCGCGCGGCTCTCCCAGGCGCTGGACACCCCGCCGCGCCGGCTCAGCCACCTCAAGAGCGAGCATCTGGCCGCCCGGCGCGAGCGCGACCAGCTCGACCGCGAGACGCAGCTCGGGCGCCGCCCGGACGCGGCCCACCTGGCCGAGCTGGAGGAGCGGCTGGCCCGCCTCGACGACGAGCTGGAGACGCTGGAGCATGCCTGGCATGCCCAGCGCGACTGTGTCGATGCGATCCTGGCCCTGCACCGCCAACTGCTCGACGACGAGGCCAGCGTGGTCGACGAGGCCGACCACGACAGCCTGCGGGCGGCGCTGGTCGAGCAGGAGGCGAGGCTCAGCGACCTGCAGCAGGAATTCGCGCTGGTCAACGCCAGCGTCGAGGAGGCGCAGATCGCCCAGGTCATCGGCGACTGGACCGGGGTGCCGGTGGAACGCATGACCAGCGACGAGCTGACCCGCCTCACCGAGCTGCCCGAGACCCTGGGCCGGCTGGTGCAGGGCCAGGACCTGGCCATCGAGCGCGTCCATCGCCACCTGCTCACCGCCCGCGCTGACCTGCGCCGCCCCGGCCGGCCGCTGGGTGCCTTCCTGCTGGTCGGCCCCAGCGGGGTGGGCAAGACCGAGACCGTGGTGCAGATCGCCGAGCGTCTCTATGGCGGCCGCCAGTTCCTGACCACCATCAACATGTCCGAGTACCAGGAGAAGCACACCGTCTCGCGGCTGATCGGCTCGCCGCCGGGTTACGTGGGCTTCGGCGAGGGTGGCCTGCTGACCGAGGCGATCCGCCAGCGCCCCTACTCGGTGGTGCTGCTCGACGAGGTCGAGAAGGCCCCCCCGGACGTGCTCAACCTGTTCTATCAGGCCTTCGACAAGGGCGAACTGGCCGATGGCGAGGGGCGGCTGATCGACTGCCGGAACCTGGTGTTCTTCCTCACCTCGAACCTCGGCTTCGAAGCCATCGTCGCCCACGCCGACGACCCTGCGGCCCTGGACGAGGCGCTCTACCCGGTGCTGGCGGACTTCTTCAAGCCGGCGCTGCTGGCGCGCATGGAGGTGGTCCCCTATGTCCCGCTGGGCGCCGACACCCTGCGCGACATCGTGCTCGCCAAGCTCGACACCCTGGGCCAGCGCATTCGCGAGCGTCATCGCCAGGCCGAGGTGGTCCTCGCCCCGGCCCTGGCCGACGCGATCTGCCTGCGGGCCACCCGCAGCGAGAACGGCGCGCGCATGCTCGAATCGGTGATCGATGGCGAACTGTTGCCGCCGGTCTCCCGGGCCCTGCTCGACCGCATGGCGCTCCGCGAGCCGGTGACGCGCGTGGCGCTGGGCGTCGAGGCCGACAGCGGCGCCTTTACCGCGGAGGTGGAGTAAGGGCATGGGCGCAAGGGCGATCAACACCTGCCAGGCCATGGCTGGCCAGCCGACGGGGCCGGGCCTCGTCGGCATGGCCAGGGCCCTGGCGCTGGTCGAGAGCGCCGCGCCCGCCGAGCTGCGCGAGCGCGGCTGCGCCATCCTGGCGGCCTGCCAGGGGCTGGCATGGGCGGAATGTCTTTACCTGGATGGCAGCGGGCGCTGGCTGGGCAGCGACCGCGACGGCGCCCGGCTGGCCTGCGACGACTTCCGCCACCCCTATGCCCACGCCATCCGCCAGGGCAAGCCGTTGCGGCTGGGTCTGGCGGAGGCCCGCACGCGGCTCGACCACCCGGACTTCCAGGCCCAGGTGGCCGCGCTGCCCGATACCCTGCAGCTCGAGGTCCGCCCGCTGCGGGCCCTGGACGGTGAGCGGGAGTGGCTCGGTGCCCTGGCCATGGCCGGCGATGACACCGTGCTGGCGGGCCTCGCGGAGGATGCCGAGTTCGCTGCCTTCGAATCGCTGCTGTGCCGGCTGTGGGCCCGGCTGTCGCGCCACCAGGGGGAGCGCCACCGCGAGGCGCGGCTGCGCCAGTCCCTGGCCCAGCTCAACGATGGCGCACGCCGCCAGGCCCTCGCCGAGCGGCTGGCGGAAGACCTGCTGGGCGCCTCACCGGCCATGCAGACGCTGCGCCGCCAGGTCGTGCGCGCCGCCGAGACCAACCTCGCGGTGCTGCTGCAGGGCGAGACCGGCACCGGCAAGGATCGCGTGGCGCGAGCCATTCATCGGCTGTCGGCCCGTCACGCCGGGCCCTTTATGGCGATCAACTGCGCGGCGATTCCCGAAGCGCTGCTCGAGTCGGAGCTGTTCGGCCATGCCAGGGGCGCCTTCTCCGGGGCCGACCAGGCCCGCGAGGGCCTGATCAGCCAGGCCGACGGCGGCACCCTGTTCCTCGACGAGATCGGCGACATGCCGCTGCCGCTGCAGGCCAAGCTGCTGCGAGTACTGGAAAGCGGCCGCTACCGCCCCCTGGGCGCCAGCGAGGAGTGCCAGGCCGACCTGCGCCTGGTGGCGGCGACGCACCAGCCGCTGCGCGAGCGGATTCGCGACCAGCGCTTCCGTGCCGACCTCTACTACCGGCTGGGGCAGTTCCCGCTGACCCTGCCACCGCTGCGCGAGCGGCGCGAGGACATCGCCCGGCTGGCCGAGGCCTTCGCCGCCGATTTCAGTGCCCGTGAAGGGCGCGACGAGCTCGGCATCACCCCGGCCGCCCTGCGGCAGCTGCGAGAACGCGACTACCCCGGCAACGTGCGCGAACTGAAGAACCTGATCGACTACGCCTGTGCCATGACCCGGCCGGGGGACGATATCGAGCCCCTGGCCCTGCCCGGACAGTCGGAGCCCGAGGACACGGCCCCGGGCGGCGGCACCGACGGTGAGGGCAACGCGGCCGAGGCCGCGAGCAAGGTGCACGACCTGCGCCGTGCCCTGCGTGACTACGAGGCCGACCTGATCCGCCAGCGCCTGCTGCTGTTCGGCGGCAATCGCGCCCTGGCCGCCGAGAGTCTCGGCCTGCCCAAGCGGACCCTGGCACACAAGTGCCGACAGCTGGAACTGGATGCCAAATGAGAGTGAGCTTCACGATTCGCCCGGCGCTGTGGCTGGGGCTGGCCATGGTGCTGTTCAACAGCGTCAGCGCGCTGGCCGCCGAGGAGCTGCTGGAGAGCGCCCACGAGTGCGCCGTGCTGGATTCGCGGCTGGAGCGGCTGGGGTGCTACGACGCCCTCTTCCAGGCCGCCGAGGACGTATCGGCGGGCGGTGATCCCCGGCCGGCGCTGTGGCATGCGATCAACGCCCAGGAGGCGGCACGGGACGGTGCCGACATGGGATTCCTGGTGCGCGAGACGCCGGATGAGGTGCTGATGAGCGTGCCGGCACTGGGCAGCGTGCCGCCGCGCCCGCAACTGGTCATCGCCTGCGAGAAGTCGATCACCCGTTTCCAGCTACATTTGCCGACGGCCGTGAACGCGCCGCGTGCCCGGCTGCGCCTGGTGGCCGCCGGCCGCGAGCAGCAGCAGGAGTGGCGGGTGCGCGACGGCGGCTACGTGGTCAGCGGTGGCCGGGGCCTGCCGGCCATCGCCACCCTGCGTCAGCTGCTCGACGCCGACGAGCTGGTGCTGGGCAGCGACCTCGGCGTGCTGGATGGCCTGCGCTTCGAGCTCTCGGGGCTACGTCGGCACATTCAACCGCTGCGCGACGCCTGTCGCTGGTAAGGAGCCTGGCATGCGGATCACCAGTGAAGCGCACCTGGCACCCCTGCTGGCACCCCTGGAACCCGACGGGGTGGGCCGGCCTCTCGATGACAGCGGCGACTATGCCTGGCTCGACGAGGAGATGATGAAGATCGGCTCGCTGCAGCATGGCGAGGTCGACTGGGAAGGCGCCGAGGCGCGGGCGGCGAGACTGCTCGGCCAGGCGGGCAAGGACCTCAAGGTGCTCGGCCACCTGCTGCACTGCCTGCAGCGCGGGGGCGACGGCGTGCGTTTCGCCCTGTCGCTGCACCTGCTGGCGGGCAGTCTCGAGCAGTGGTGGGACCGGGCCTACCCCTTCCAGGGGCCGAAGGGCGCGCGGCTGCGGCCCCGCCTGTTCCGCCAGTTCACCCAGCGGGCGGCGGCGCTCGCCGAGCCGCTCGACTTCAGCAATGCGGAAGACGAGCACCAGGCCTGCCAGGCCGCCCTCGATGCGCTGCTGGCCGTCGCGCGGGATCGACAGTTGCCGGACGACGCCCTGGTGGAGCTGCGCCGTCAGCTGCAGCAGGCACGGCCCCGTCAGGCATCGCCGGCACCGACGGCCACCAGGCGAGGCGTCGCCGGCGAGGCGCCCGTCACCACGCGTGGCCGTGACGAGGCGCCGCCGGCGGCGAAGATGCCGGAGATGCGCCTGGAAGCCGGCAACGAGCGCGGCAACCGCCAGGCGCTGCTCAAGATGGCCGACTTCCTCGACGAGCAGTCGCCGGGGGAGGCGCTGTGCTATCGGCTGCGGCGTCACGCGATCTGGGGCGCCATCCAGGCGCTGCCGGCCTCCCGCGACGGCGGGCGCACCGAGCTGGCGCCGGTGGCCGCCGACCGCGTGGCGGACTACCGCGATGCCCTGGCCCGCGGCGGCGACGCCGAGTTGTGGCGGCGCATCGAGAACAGCCTGGCGGTCAGCCCCTACTGGCTCGAGGGGCATCGGCTGAGCGCGACCCTGGCCGAGCGGCTCGGCCATCCGCGCTGCGCCGAGGCGATTCGCGACGAGGCGGCCCGCTTCGTCGCGCGGCTGCCCGGCCTGGAGGCGCTGAGCTTCAACGACGGCAGCTCCTTCGTCGACGACGAGACGCGGCGTTGGCTGCAGAGCGCGCCGGTCGGCGGGACAGCGTCCGCGCCGGGCGATGGCGGCGGCGACCCCTGGCAGGCGGGGCTGGCACAGGCCCGTGACGCCCTCGCCGCGGAAGGGCTGGAAGCCGCGCTGCAGCTCCTCGATCGAGGGCTGGCCGAGGCGCGCTCGCCCCGCGAGACCGCCTACTGGCGGCTGGCCAGCGCCGACCTGCTGCACGAGGCGGGGCTGGCCGCGCTGGCCGCCCAGCACTACCGGGCGGTGCATCAGTCCGTGGCGGGCATCGACCTGGCGCAGTGGGAGCCGGGGCTGCTGTCGCGGCTCGAGGCCTCGCTGGCGACATGACGGCATTCACGAACGGCATCCGGCGGATGAACCACTTCATGCACGACAACGTGCTCGACGACACCATCGACAGGGACGAGGGATAAGGCTCATGTGGAAAGGTTTGAAGTCAGGGCTGAGTCGCTGGGTACCCGGCGCCTCACGCGCGCAAGGCAACGCCAACCTGGCCAAGGGGCATGGCAACAGGGCCCGGGGGATCGGCAAGAAGGCGAGCAAGCTCTCGGCCCTGCTCTGGTGCCTGCTGCTGGCCGCCCTGGTCGTGGCGATCTGGTGGTTGGGGCCGATGTGGGAAGTGCGCGGCAGCCAGCCGCTGGGGCCCTGGCTCAACCGGCTGCTGGCGACCCTGGCGCTGGTCACCCTGGTGGCGCTGGTGTGGGGCATTCGCCTGGCGCGGCGGCTGCGCGAGCTGGACGCCGAGCGGCGACACGCCGAGCGCCTGCAGCTCGACCCGGCCCAGGTGCAGGTCGAGCAGCAGGAGGAGTCCCTCGACGCCACCCTGAATGAGCTGGTCGATAACCTGGGGGGTGGCCCGGGGGCGCGCTACCGGCTGCCCTGGTACCTGGTGATGGGCGTCGAGAATGCCGGCAAGACCAGCCTGATCAACCGCTCCGGCCAGCACTTTGCCCTGACCCATGTGATGAAGGCGTCCGGCCAGGGCCGCAAGGGCCAGTTCGGCTTCGACTGGTGGATCGGCGACAAGGCGGTGCTGATCGACCCGGACGGCGAGCTGTTGACCCAGGGGGCGCTGGAGGGCGGCGAGCCCCAGGAGCTGCAGAGCCGACTGTGGGATCACTTCGTCGACTGGCTGGAGCGCAATCGGCCCCAGCGGCCGCTCGACGGTGTCGTCCTGGTGCTCGACCTGGCCCGGCTGAGCGACGCCCGGGTGGCGGTGCGCAAGGCCTACGCCTCGCTGCTGCGGGCTCGCCTGCGCGAGCTGATGGAGCGTCACGGCGCGCGGCTGCCGGTCTACGTGACCTTCAGCAAGATGGACCTGCTGCACGGCTTCGACGATTTCTTCCGCCACTACTCCCGGGCCGCGCGGCGTGCGCCCCTGGGCTTCACCTTCAGCCCCGCCAGCCTCGACAGGCCCGACCGGTGGGAGGAGGAGTTCGCCACCGCCTACGACGACATGCTCGACCGGCTCAACCGCAGCCTGCCGTCGCTGCTCGCCGAGTGCCGCGATCGCGAGGAGCGCGAGTCGGTGTTCCGCTTCGTGCGCCAGCTCGCCGGCCTGCGTGACGTGCTGCTCGGTTTCCTGTGCGAGGCGCTCTCCAGCGACCGCTTCTCCACTGCGGCCATGGTGCGGGGTACCTATTTCACCTCGGTCTACCAGCAGGGGGTGCCCGAGGATCCCTTCGTCGACGCCGCCGCGCGCCGCTACGGCATGGCCGACAGCGTGCAGCCGGCGCACCGGGCGGCCCGCAGCGCCCTCTACTTCACCGAAGAGCTGTTCGACAAGGTGATCTACCCCGAGGCGGGGCTCGCCGGCGACAATGCCCGCGCCGCACGCCGGCGTCGGCGCCTGCGGCGGACCTGCGTGCTGGCCTGCCTGCTCGGGGGCCTGGTGCTGGTCGGCGGCTGGAGCCACTTCTACCAGAGGAACGCCACCGCACTCGCGTCCGTGGAGGAGAAGGCCCGGGACTTCCTGGCCGCCCAGCCGGACGAGCTGCGCGGCGACGACCCCACCGGCCAGGCGCTGCTCGAACCGCTCGACCGGCTGCGCGCTGCCACCCTCGAGTTCGGCGACTATCACCAGCATCTGCCGTGGCTGGCCGACATGGGGCTCTACCAGGGGCGCTCGGTGGGCCGCGATGTGGAAGGCGCCTATCTGGCCATGCTCGAGTACCATTTCCTGCCCGCCTTGATGGTCGGGATCATGGATGACATGAACCGCACCGAAGCGGGCAGCAACGAGAAGCTGGCGCTGCTGCGCATCCTGCGCATGATGTCCGATGCCAGCGGCCGCCAGCCCGAGCGGGTGCACGACTTCATGGCCCGGCGCTGGCAGCGCGAGTTTCCCCAGCGCGGCAGCGTGCAGGAGCGTCTGCTCGATCACCTCGACTACGCCCTGGTCCATACCGACCTGGAGGGACACGCGGCCGCGGGCGACCGGCACGCCGAACTGGCCATGACCCCGCTGCGCGGCAGCCTCCAGGCCGCCCAGGAGGAGCTCTCGCGCCAGCCCATGGACGAGCGGGTCTACGCCACCCTCAAGGCGAACAGCGACCGCCGCAGCGGCGCGGTGCTGGACCTTCGCCAGGGCGTGGGGCCGGCCTTCAGCGCGGTGTTCATGGCGCGCAACGACGACCCGGACAAGCTGCACCTGCCCAGCCTGGTGACCCGCGACGGCTTCGAGGGCTATTTCCTCAAGGAGATAGAACAGGCCACCGAGCTGGCACTGATCGACCTCTGGGTGCTGGGCCGGCGTGACGACATCGCCTTCAGCGAGGCCGACCAGCGTCAGCTGCGCGATGCGCTGCGCGAGCGCTATATCAGCGATTATCACGTGACCTGGCGCCAGGTGCTGGACGACATCGACCTGGTGCCGATTCCCGATATCGACCAGGCCGTGGTGGTGGCGGACACCCTGCTCGGCGCCAGTCGGCCACTGGATCGCCTGCTCGACGAGATCGCCCACCATACCCGCCTCTATCCCGAGTTGCCGGTCGACGACGAGGCGGCCCGGCAGGCGCTGGAGCGCTCGCCACGCTACCGCCTGGCCGGCGAGATCGAGCGGCACTTCGTCGATCTCAACGGCCTGCTCGACGCCCGGGGGGACAACCCGGCCGATATCGCCGAGATCAAGACGGCCATCGCCGAGCTGCGCGACTACCTGCGTCAGGTGCAGGGGGCCAGCGATCCGGGGCGGGCGGCCTTCGTCAGTGCCCGTGATCGCCTGGCGCTGCGCGGCGGCGACCCCATTCACAACCTGAGGCGCATCGCCGAGGACACCCCGGCCCCGGTGGACCGGATGCTCGAGAGCCTAGCCGACCAGAGCTGGCAGCTGCTGATGGCCAGCGCCATTCGGCATCTCGAGCACCAGTGGCTCGACGAGGTGGTGGCGCCGTACCAGGATCGACTGGCCGGCCGCTATCCACTGGCCCGCGAGGCCTCGCGGGAGGTGGCCCTGAGCGACTTCGAGGCCTTCTTCGCCGCCGGTGGCACCCTCGACAGCTTCTATCAGGACAACCTGCGGCCGTTCATCGAGGAGGCGCCGGCGCAACTGCTCGATGCCGAGGGCAACTCGCTGCTGCGTGACAGCGTGCTCACCGCCATCGAGCGTGCCGAGCACATTCGCCAGGCCTACTTCGGCCGCGACGGCGTGCTCGACGTGGAGTTCTCGCTGGAGCCGCTCAGCCTCAGTCCCGACAAGCGGCGCAGCGTGATCAACGTCGATGGCCAGCTGATCGAGTACGCCCACAGCGCCAGCCACCGGGTCTCGATGATCTGGCCCAATGCCCTGCGTGGCGGCAACGAGAGCCGTGTGACCCTAGTGCCGAGCCGGGTCAACCGCTCGCCGCGCAGCCTGACCCGCGACGGTGCCTGGGCCTGGTTCCGGCTGCTCGACGAGGCCGAGATCACCAGCGCCAGCGAGCGCGACCTGGAGCTGCGCTTCCACGTGGACGGCGGCTCGATGCGCTATCGGCTGCACGCCAACGGCTCGCGCAACCCCTTCACGCGCCCGCTGGTCGCCGGCTACCGGTTGCCCACCGCCCTGTACGCCGAGGGAGGCTTCGATGCTGACGATAGTTAAGCGGCTGCTCCCCGGCAAGCGCAATGAGGAGGCGCCCAGCGCACCGGCGACGGGCAGTACCGCGACCGCGGATGGCCTGGACGCGGCCGGGGAAGAGGATATCGAGCGCTTCCTCGCGGCGGCGCAGCGCGCCGATGCCCGGGGACACTCTCCCTGGGTGCTGTGCGACGAGGCTCGCCTGGCGACGCTCAGGCGCGCCCTCGAGTTCACCGCCCACTGCGGCCTGTGGCTGCAGCGTGACGGCAGCCACGTGGCCCACTGGCAGGGCCGGCTGCTGGTGCTCAAGCACGGCGAGGGGCCGCCGCTGGGCATGCTGCTGGCCTGCCGGCCGGATGACGAGGCGGCCTGGCAGCTGCGCTTCTTCTTCATCGAGCCGGAGTGGCGGGGCAGCGGCCACGGGGCCCGCCTGCTGCTGGCGGCGCGGCGCAGCCTGAGCGGCACCCCGCTACGAACCCGGTTGCCGCTGGCCTGCGAGGCGGCGATCCGCAGCCTGGAGAGGGCCGGCTTCCAGCGCATGCATGTGAACGCCTCGAACGTGGCCAGTTTCGAGGCGCCGGCCGAGTGGGATTAATGCCTGGGCACCCGACACAGGAGAACGACAGATGGGACACAAGCTCGTACTCGTGGGCGACCTCGGTACCGACCACGACGGCTTTCCGCCGACGCCGGTGACTGCCGGCAGCCCCACGGTGACGATCGACGGCAAGCCGGTGGCGCGCCAGGGCGACCCTCTGGCGCCGCACGACAAGCCCAATCACTCGACGCATCCGCGTACCATCGCCGAGGGTTCGGGCAGCATCCTGATCGACGGCAAGCCGGCGGCGCTCACCGGCCATGCCGTGAGCTGCGGTGGGGTGGTGGTGGGAGGGGCGAGTGCAGTAGGCGGTGAGTCGGGAGCGGGTGCGTTCGCCCCCTCGGTTGTGGCTCTAGCCACTACAGCCACACAAGCTGCCTTTTCTTCAGCCGGTGAGACATCAGAAAGCCAGTCGACAGAACTCGCCATGAGCGAAGCTGGCAAACAATGGTTAATGGATGTCGAGCAGCTGCGTTTGACGCCCTATGACGATCAGACCGGGCGCGAGATTACCTCGTGGGTAGAGGGGGCCACGATCGGCTATGGTCATCTCATTTCCGAGGCCGAGTGGCCCTTGTATCGAGAGGGTATCAATAACGATCAGGCAGAGCGCCTATTCGATGATGATCTGACTCCTTTTGTACGGGCAGTGAACAGGGCGATTGAGGTTCCGTTGGCTCAGCACCAATTCGATGCTGCTGTCATGTTGGCGTACAACATCGGCATAAGTGCCTTCGCATCGTCATCCGCAGCCAAGCTGATGAATGACCCCGGTGCGGTGACTTCCTACCCAAATCTTGAGGAGGCCTGGAAGGCTTGGAACAGGTCCCAGGGCCTGATTAATCGAGGCTTGGCAAACCGGCGTGCTGCTGAGTGGGAAATGTATTCGAAAGGAGTCTATGAGAGATGGTGAAACAGTACCTGTTGGCCTCATTGCTGGGCTTCTTGATTCTTGTGCCGACAACTACGCTAGCAGACTGCGATTGTCCTGGCTTGCGAGAAGTTGTTGGTGAATATACCACGGTTGAAGCCACTCGCTATCGCGGAGGATTGACTTCTGTTGAGGAGGCAGAGCAGCACGTGGGTGAGAGCGCTAAAGTGTTCGAAAGCGAGTTTTCGCTTTGGGGTGAAGTGCGCTATGAAGCGCCTTCCTATGAGGTGGTTTGCCATTCCGTGCCACAGGAAGAAGGGGACGTCCCCACCCCATCAGAACGATGGGGTAACTTTTATGGCTTTGGGGCGGATAGAGAAGTCATTGAGGTTCTTTACGTAATTCCTTCGAAGGATAAAAGCCCGCGCTATGTTTTTGAGATTGTTGGCGATGAATTGTGGGCATTTCTCGATGGCTGGTTCTACCGAATGAAACGTGAGCCGCAAATCGATGGGGGTGCCTCTTAAAGCTTTGACTTCTGGTGAGTCGGTACGAATCCAAGGATACTGATTATGAACGGATTACAATTTACCCTGGCGCTCGCCGGGGCCATTGAGCCCGACCTGGCGGTGGTCGACTTCACGCTGACCGAAACCCTCTCGGCGCCCTTCGTGCTGGTCGTCAATCTCGCCAGCCGCGACGGCGACCTCTCCCCCGAGGCCTTCCTCGACCGCGAGCTGACCCTGACGATCTGGCAGGACAGCGCGCCGCTGCGCCGCATCCACGGTATCGCCACCGAGTTCGGACGCGGCGACCGCGGCCACCGCCGCACCCGCTACACACTGACCCTCCAGCCGGCGCTGTGGCGCCTCGGGCTGCGCCACAACTCGCGGATCTTCCAGAAGGTCTCGCCGCTGACCATCATCAACACCCTGTGCGAGGAGCGCGGCCTGCGTGATGTGGCCTTCGCGGTGACCCGTGAGCCCGCCGAGCGCGAGTACTGCGTGCAGTACCGCGAGACCGACCTGGCCTTTATCCAGCGCCTGGCCGCCGAGGAGGGGCTGTTCTACTTCCATGAGTTCGAGGAGGCGCCGAACGGCGTCCACCGGCTGGTGTTCGCCGACGACCCCCAGGTGCTGGCCGGCCTCGGCGAGCGCACCTACCACGGCCGCGCCGGCGGCACACCGCCGCTGCGCCATGTGCGCAAGCTCCGCCAGGTGTCGCGGGTCCGGCCGGCCTCGGCGACCCTGAAGGACTACTCCTTCAAGCAGCCGGCGTATGCGCAACTTCATGAGCACATGGCCGAGGGCCTGGAACAACATGCCCAGCGGGCCGACTACGAACACTATGACTACCCCGGCCGCTACAAGGCCGATGCCTCCGGCGAGGCCTTTACCCGCCTCCGCCTGGAACGCCTGCGCCACGATGCGCTGACCGCCGAGGCCGAGAGCGACCTGCCCGAGCTGGCCCCCGGCACCCGCTTCACGCTGACCGACCACGATGCCAAGAGCCTCAACCGCGACTGGCAGGTGGTGGCGGTCGAGCACCACGGCGAGCAGCCCCAGGCCCTGGAGGAGGATGGGGTGACTCAGGCGGATAGCGCCGGCATGACCCAGTACCACAACGAGCTGGTGCTGACCCCCGCCGACACCGCCTGGCGCCCCGCGCCCGACCCCAAGCCCCGCGTCGACGGCCCCCAGGTCGCCT
>NZ_JAKVPY010000079.1:0-953 GCF_022487945.1 Halomonas flagellata | reverse complement strand
CTACAGCGCATGAAGCCGCGCTTGCGGAGCGTACCTATCAGAAACATGACGACATTGACGCCGCCATTGACGAAATTTTGGCAACGCTGAAACTGCCAAAAACGCCGGTAGAAGATACTGATGAAGAAGAGGTCATTTACCAATGAAACGTTGCCTTTTAGCACTCCTAATCTCAGCCGTTTTAAGCGGTCAGGCTTTCGCTATTGGCGTTCCTGTCATGGACGGCGCACAGATTGCAGGTCAGATACGCGAGCTGTCGCAGGGACTGCGTAACTATGACCAGTACCTGCAACAGACCGGACTCAGTAACAGTCAGCTTCTGCAAGCCTATAAAGACTATGACCAGATGCTGACCGACTATAAGCAGGTATTACGTGAAGCACAGCGCCTGAAAGCGACGCTTCAGGGACAGAATCTGGAGACGTTCCTGAACCGTCTGAAGCAGATTGATATGTACGATCCGCGCTACTCCAGAGGGGATGATGCACATGTTGGCGATCAGCCGTGGGATGATGCGGTTGAACGTAATAAATTGCTCAACGGCTGGGGCATGTCTGATGAGGAATGGTCTCAGATGAACTCTGAAATTCCTTATACCGCTAACGACAGGGAGCGCGCCAAAGAAATCTTCCAGTACCGGAAACGCAAAGCTGAGGGTGCTGTCCGTCAGGATCTTGCCAGCCGTAAAACTGACGAGTCACTGATTGAGCAGACCAAACGCGCCGACGAGCTGGGTTCGGCACTGGATGATTTAGGTGATAACGATGCGCTTGCAACACAGCAGCTTATGGCTCGCCAGAATCAGATGATTATTGATCAAAATCTCGAAATGCAGGCTCAGAAAAATACTGAGTTCAAAATGTCGAATCAGATCGCAAACGACTATTTCAACAACATGGCAAAAGCCCGCGAACGCCGCGAAAAAGCCATGTCCAAAGCTTACAAAGAGGGCA
>NZ_JAKVPY010000078.1:0-954 GCF_022487945.1 Halomonas flagellata | reverse complement strand
CTTTGGAAGCTTGTTTGTTTAACGTGGGGCTCATTCCTACCGCCACTTCTAGATTTACTTATATCAAAAATTATATGTGAAGTCAATTTCGTAGCTGTTCTTGACTGGACTTACTTTGCCAGCGTAATCTTCTCCTGAAACGAAAAAACCACCCTGGCAGGTGGTTTTTCGAAGGTTATTTAATCCTGGCAGATTATCTAACCGTGGTAACAGTCTTGTGCGAGACGTGTCACCAAATCCGTCCTTCCAGTGTAGCCTCAGTAAGGCCACCACTTCAAGAACTCTCAATACATCTCTCGCACATCATGTTTACCAGTGGCTGCTGCCAGTGGCGCTTTGTCGTGTCTTTCCGGGTTGGACTCAAGACGATAGTTACCGGAAAGGGCGCAGCAGTCGGGCTGAACGGGGGGTTCGTGCATACAGCCCAGCTTGGAGCGAACGACCTAAACCGAGCCGAGATACCAGCAGCGTGAGCTATGAGAAAGCGCCACGCTTCCCGAAAGGGAAAAAGGCGGAACAGGTATCCGGTAAACGGCAGGGTCGGAACAGGAGAGCGCACGAGGGAGCCACCAGGGGGAAACGCCTGGTATCTTTATAGTCCTGTCGGGTTTCGTCCTCCTCTGACTTGAGCGTCCATTTCTGTGATGCTCGTCAGGGGAGGCGGAGCCTATGGAAAAACGGCAACGCCGCATCCTTTTCTCCGGCCCTTTCTGATTTGAGCGCCTTTGCTTTATCCCGTTATCCGTGAGTCGGTCACGCCCGCCGCAGCCGAACGGCAGGAGCGCAGCTACCGAGTGAGCGAGGAGGCGTCATTTCATCTGTCCGTGCATGGTATTGCGGACGCTCCTGAGCCACATATCACACCTGCCACATGAGGCACTTTCATGAATCGTGCTCTCATGCCAACATAGTAAGCCAGTATACACAGCGTAAACGCTGTGACTGGTTCAGGGC
>NZ_JAKVPY010000077.1:0-969 GCF_022487945.1 Halomonas flagellata | reverse complement strand
CCCGCAGCTGGCACTGTTGCAAAGTTAGCGATGAGGCAGCCTTTTGTCTTATTCAAAGGCCTTACATTTCAAAAACTCTGCTTACCAGGCGCATTTCGCCCAGGGGATCACCATAATAAAATGCTGAGGCCTGGCCTTTGCGTAGTGCACGCATCACCTCAATACCTTTGATGGTGGCGTAAGCCGTCTTCATGGATTTAAATCCCAGCGTGGCGCCGATTATCCGTTTCAGTTTGCCATGATCGCATTCAATCACGTTGTTCCGGTACTTAATCTGTCGGTGTTCAACGTCAGACGGGCACCGGCCTTCGCGTTTGAGCAGAGCAAGCGCGCGACCATAGGCGGGCGCTTTATCCGTGTTGATGAATCGCGGGATCTGCCACTTCTTCACGTTGTTGAGGATTTTACCCAGAAACCGGTATGCAGCTTTGCTGTTACGACGGGAGGAGAGATAAAAATCGACAGTGCGGCCCCGGCTGTCGACGGCCCGGTACAGATACGCCCAGCGGCCATTGACCTTCACGTAGGTTTCATCCATGTGCCACGGGCAAAGATCGGAAGGGTTACGCCAGTACCAGCGCAGCCGTTTTTCCATTTCAGGCGCATAACGCTGAACCCAGCGGTAAATCGTGGAGTGATCGACATTCACTCCGCGTTCAGCCAGCATCTCCTGCAGCTCACGGTAACTGATGCCGTATTTGCAGTACCAGCGTACGGCCCACAGAATGATGTCACGCTGAAAATGCCGGCCTTTGAATGGGTTCATGTGCAGCTCCATCAGCAAAAGGGGATGATAAGTTTATCACCACCGACTATTTGCAACAGTGCCAACGCCGGGTTATTCTTATTTGTCGCTTCTTTACTCGCCTTTATCGGCCTTCACTCAAGGATGTATTGTGGTTATGCGTTATATTCGCCTGTGTATTATCTCCCTGTTAGCCACCCTGCCGCTGGCGGTACACGCCAGCC
>NZ_JAKVPY010000076.1:0-1071 GCF_022487945.1 Halomonas flagellata | reverse complement strand
CTTACATCATCCTTGTTATAGCTATCATCCCACATCAGGACAGTTGTAATGTCATGAAACGTGACTGGAATTTTAACGTTCTTGCTCATAGGCTTTTTTCTCTACCTGGTCTATTAAGTCGATGTTGGTTGTTAACCTGGTGTTGAACCCTGTAAAAAAAATCGCAAAATCAAGATGGTAAGGGTAGTTTTTTTTATCATCCTGAATAAAACAGATTGCGATGCGTTTGTATTCATCCAAATTTGCAGCATGAAAAAGGTTAAGTATGATCCGACACTGTGCGGGGGAGCCGTCAGCAGCAGCCCACTTTAAAACAGAATCGAAATCAAATTTATAATCCGGCATCTGTTTCTCTATCAGCGCCTTTTTAAACTTCATCCGGGACTCGTTATAATCATAAGCCCCAACCTCAGGATCATCGCAGCGAACGCCCCGAACGGGGCGCTTATCAAAGTTTAATTCCCATAGTCCCAGCTCAGGGATATAAGAATAGTCCTCTTTGCGCGCGAGCCTGAAAATATTACTCACTGTCTGCTACTTCTCTTATTTCGGGACTAGAAAGTTCTTCAAGCTTGTTTTTAAGAATAGTCTCAATGTCCTCATCAGGGTTATCAATGTCTTCAGGGTTGATATTTAACAATTCCAGAATGACGCTATATTGAGATTTAGAAAGAGAAAGACGGTAAGCTGGCTCTTTAGGAGCACGCTCTATATTACGGTTCAGTATTTCACTAATTACTTTTTTTGCCTGCTCTCCGCTTTCACAGCGCTGACGCAATTCTTTAATATCATCATCAGATACTTTCGCAAGTTTATTAATAAGATTTAAATCATTAATGAAAGAGTCCTGAATAATTTTCTGTTGTGCTTTTGATAAGCGGAAAACACTCATATATTTACTGACAACGGTTTTATTAGACAGCCCATGAATAGCAATAATTTGCTCAGTAGAAAGGCCGTTATCCTTATCTTTTTTAATCGAAGCGGCTCTCTCAAAAATATTTAAAGGGCGCTTGAGAGTGTTCTCAGAAACGTGATCAAGATGTTCTAATACCTTGTCATCATAAGAGA
>NZ_JAKVPY010000075.1:0-1074 GCF_022487945.1 Halomonas flagellata | reverse complement strand
CAGGGAAAACGCATGAAAAAACCTACACCGCGAGAATGTCTGCCAGATAGGTCTCATCCAGCGCCGCTTTCTTCTGTTTCCGCCGGATGCCGCCCTTGAAACGCGTCTCCCCTTTCAGGTAATTCAAGGCGATATGCCGGACCCTGGCGAGGTTTTCTGCCGCCTGGCCTCGGTGGATTTTGCAGGCATCCTCACGGAGCGCCACGTCCAGTGACCAGTGCAGCTTGTTCTCGACGAACCAATGCTGGCGGGCCGCTTCTGCGAGTTTGTTGGCGCTAAGCTCGGCCGAGCTGATGTAGTAGCGGATCATCGGCGTCTCTGGCGCTTCGTCACCTTCCTGACGGAAGCTCATCACCACTCCCACCGTTTTCAAGCCTGGCCATTCGTAGCTAAGCTCCTGAAACTCTTCAGTAACATCACTAACGATGTGATAACGAGTCTCTTGACGTCCCCGGTTCTTCTCATCCGTGACGTAGGCATCCCCTTCGAAGTTGACCACCTTGGCCATGGGGAATGCTGCCTCAAAGGCGTCTGCCAGGGCTGGCTGATTCTCCTTCACCGACAGCAGGTAATCGGCACCTTGCTGCAGGACCTGCGTGGCGATCTTTTTCTGGCAGCCCATGGCATCAATCGTCACCAGGCAGCCTTGCAGATTCAGTAGCTTGAGCAGTTCAGGAATCGCCGTGATCTCGTTCGACTTCTCCGCTGTCTTGACCTGACCCAGCACCACCCCATTTGCCGCACTGAAGGCACTGACCATGTGGATGGCGCCTTTGCCCTTGCCGCGGCAGTACGACCCGCGCAGCGTCTTGCCATCAATGGCCACCACCGCACCGTCAGTGACGTCATGGCAGGCCTTCATCCACTCGGCAAACGCTGTCTGCAGCTGGTCAGCATTTACCAGGGCCATCACCCGCGCCAAGGTGTCATGGCTGGGTACGCCAGCCTCAAAATCGCCATACTGACGGAGAAAATCCAGCTTTGCGTGGCCAAAGTCCTCGATCTCGTCCCAACCCTCGGCACCACAGATCACCGCGCAGACGGTCAGAAACAGGATATCCGACAGCTGATGCT
>NZ_JAKVPY010000074.1:0-1123 GCF_022487945.1 Halomonas flagellata | reverse complement strand
TGGGTGGGATAGTTGTCGTCAGCCTGACGACGCGGTCTGTCCTCCCTGTAATTGACGCTGATAGGCGCGTTTCCGGTAGCTCTCTCCGCTCAGCTCCAGCAGCGTGGCGTGGTGCACCAGCCGGTCGATGGCGGCCACCGCCATCATGCTGTCGGGGAAGATGCTGTCCCAGGCGCTGAACGGCTGGTTGGCGGTGATGATCAGGCTGGCCGACTCGTAACGGTGAGCGATCAGCTCGAACAGCACCGAGGTCTCGGCCTCGCTGCGCTGGACGTAACCAATGTCGTCGATGATCAGCACCGCGTACTTATCGAGCTTGGTCAGCGCATCGCTCAGCCGCAGGGCCTGCTTGGCCGCCTGGAGCTCCTGCACCAGGCTCGATGCCGTGGCGTAGCGGACCCGGTACCCCTGATCGATCAGGGCATGGCCCAGGCCGGCTGCCACGTGGCTCTTGCCCACCCCGGAGGGGCCGAACAGCAGTAGGTTGTGTGCCTGGTCGACCCACTGAGTGTCGCCTGCCAGGGCGGTCAGCTGCCGGCGATAATCGGCCGCGATGGACTCGAACTCGAAGGTTTCCAGCGTCTTGCCCACCGGCAGCCGGGCCTCCTTGAGGTGGCGGACCAGTCGGCGCCGCTCACGCTCGGCGAGTTCTTGCTCGCACAGGGCGGCCAGCGTTTGCGGCAGACTCCAGCCCTCGGCTTGGGCGCGGGTCTCCAGTTGGGGCCAGCAGGCCGCCACGGTGGGCAGGCGTAGTTGCCGCAGCAGCAGCGGCAGGGTCTGGGCGTCAGGCATGGCAGCGCAGCTCCGTGGCCGAGGTGGCGGGGATCAGGACGTCGTAGCTGGCGATCTCATGCTGCGTGACCTGGGGCAGCTCGATCGTGCTGCTCGGCCTGGCGGCAAAGCGCGCCTGGAGGTCGGCCAGCGTCGGGCTGTCCCCGCGTTCCAAGGCGCCGAGCCAGTAGGTGGCGATCGCCTCGGCCTGATCCTGCTCGGCCGCCAGGGCCAGCGCACCGACGATGCGCTTGCAGGCCTCGGCGACCGGCCATTGGGCGGTCAGCCGGGCGTACAGCTCACGCCAGTCGGCGCCCGGCAGCAGCTCATCACGGAACGTCAGCCCCGCCAG
>NZ_JAKVPY010000073.1:0-1165 GCF_022487945.1 Halomonas flagellata | reverse complement strand
GCCATCAGAAGAAGGTCAGGCCGACCTGGAACAGCCGCTCCACGTCGCGCAGGCGGCGCTTGTCGATCACGAACAGGATCACGTGGTCGCCGGACTCCACCACCACGTCGTCGTGGGCGATCAGCACCTCCTTGCCGCGCACGATGGCGCCGATGGTGGTGCCCCGCGGCAGGTCGATCTCGCCGATGGCGCGGCCCACCACCTTCGACGATTGGGTGTCGCCGTGGGCGATGGCCTCGATCGCCTCGGCGGCGCCGCGCCGCAGCGAGTGGACGTTGACGATGTCGCCGCGCCGCACATGGGTCAGCAGGCTGCCGATGGTGGCCTGCTGCGGCGAGATGGCGATGTCGATCTCGCCACCCTGCACCAGGTCGACGTAGGCGGCGTTGTTGATCAGCGTCAGCACCTTCTTGGCGCCCATGCGCTTGGCCAGCATCGACGACATGATGTTGACCTCGTCGTCGTTGGTCAGCGCGCAGAAGATGTCGCACTCCTCGATGTTCTCCTCCTCCAGCAGCCGCTTGCTGGTGGCGCTGCCGTGCAGCACCACGGTGCGGTCGAGGCGCTCGGAGAGCTGGGTGCAGCGCTCCAGGCCGTGCTCGATGATCTTGACCTGGTGGCTGTGCTCGAGGTGCTCGGCGAGCCGTTCGCCGATGTTGCCGCCGCCGGCGATCATCACCCGGCGGAAGTCGCGGTCGAGGCGCCGCAGCTCGCTCATCACCGCGCGGATGTCGCGCCGCGCGGCGATGAAGAACACCTCGTCGTCGGCCTCGATCACGGTGTCGCCGCGCGGGATGATCGGTCGGTTGCGGCGGTAGATGGCCGCCACCCGGGTGTCGACGCTGGGCATGTGGCGGCGCAGGAAGCCGAGGTCCTGGCCGACCAGCGGGCCGCCGTAGATCGCCTTCACCGCGACCAGCTGGGCCAGGCCGCCGGCGAACTCCAGCACCTGCAGCGCACCGGGGTGCTCGATCAGCCGGCGGATATGGTCGGTGACCACCTGCTCGGGGCTGATCAGCACGTCGATGGGCACCGCCTCGTGGGCGAACAGCCCCTTGCGGGTCAGGTAGGCGGTGGCGCGCACCCGGGCGATCTTGGTCGGGGTGCGGAACAGGGTGTGGGCGACCTGGCAGGCGATCATGTTGACCTCGTCGGCGCTGGTCAC
>NZ_JAKVPY010000072.1:0-1217 GCF_022487945.1 Halomonas flagellata | reverse complement strand
TGGCCGGCCTCGATGGCGAGCCGTGCGCTCACCGCCCTCGGCAGCACGCGCTCGCGGTACTCGGCGTCCTGGGCGTCGAAGCGGTCGGTCGAGGGCATCGAGACCACCCGCACCGCGCGGCCGGCCTGCTCCAGCTCCGCCGCGGCGTCCATGGCCAGGCCCACCTCGGCGCCGGTGGCGATCAGGATCAGCTCGGGCGTGCCCTCGCTGTCGCGCAGCACATAACCGCCGCGCTGGATCTCGGCCAGCTGCTGCTTGGTGCGCGCCTGGTGCGGCAGGGTCTGGCGCGACAGCACCAGGGCGGTGGGGCCGGCCTGGCGCTTGAGGGCGGCGTTCCAGGCGGCGGCGGTCTCCACCGCGTCGCAGGGGCGCCAGGTGGCCAGGTTGGGCGTCGCGCGCAGGGCGGTGAGCTGCTCGATGGGCTGGTGGGTGGGGCCGTCCTCGCCCAGGCCGATGGAGTCGTGGGTGAAGACGTAGATCGCCCGGGTGCCGATCAGCGCCGCCATGCGCACCGCGTTGCGCATGTACTCCATGAAGATCAGGAAGGTGGCGCCATAGGGCACGAAGCCGCCGTGCAGGGCGATGCCGTTCATGATCGCGCCCATGCCGAACTCGCGCACCCCGTAGTGCAGGTAGTTGCCGCTGGCGTCCTCGGCGGTGATCGCGCGGGCCCCGTTCCAGAAGGTCAGGTTGGAGGGCGCCAGGTCGGCGCTGCCGCCGAGCAGCTCGGGCAGTTGCGGGCCGAGGGCGTTGAGGCAGGCCAGCGAGGCCTTGCGGCTGGCCACGCTCTCGCCCTGCGCCTGGGCCTGCTCGATCAGCGCCTCGCTGGTGAGATCCACCGGCAGTTCACCCTTCAAGCGGCGCTGGAACTCCCTGGCCTCGGCCGGATAGGCCTCGGCATAGCGGGCGAAGCGCGCCTGCCAGTCGGCCTGGCGGGTCTGGCCGGCCTCGCGGGCATCCCAGCCCTGGTAGATCGGCTCGGGAATGTGGAAGGGAGCGTGGGGCCAGTCGAGCCGGACGCGGGCCGCGGCGACCTCGTCCTCGCCCAGCGCCGCGCCGTGGCACTCCTCCTTGCCCTGCTTGTTGGGGGCGCCGAAGCCGATGACGGTCTGGCAGATGATCAGGCTGGGCTTGTCGTCGTGCTGCTTGGCCAGTTCGATGGCCGCCTGGATCTCTTCCGGCTTGTGGCCGTCGACCCGGGGCACCACGTGCCAGCC
>NZ_JAKVPY010000071.1:0-1286 GCF_022487945.1 Halomonas flagellata | reverse complement strand
CCAGCGACACGGACTCGAATGACACCCCTTGTGCACCAGGCAAGGAAGGGTGAAAGAGAAGGGGCCGCGACACCCCGGTTCTCATCCAGATTGTCGCTGGCTTCTCATCCAGATTGACGCGCTACAGCTCATCCAGGCTGGTCCACCAGCCTTCCAACTCATAGTCCGGAGCCAGCAGGAGTTGGCCATCGGGCTCGGCGGTGCACTCCACCAGACGCATCACGCGCTTGACCTTGACCTCGGTCTGGCCATCGCGGATCGAGACGGTATGTCTTTCATAAATTTCTAATTATTGGTTTGTTGGAAGCAGTATCGGATAGTCGCTGTTGCTACAGGCATTGGGAAGGGGATCTAAATTGCCAGTCTCATTTGGCTTTGGCTCCGAGGTCATGCAGCTTGCGAAGCCATTCGTTGCGTTTTTGCTCGCTTATTGCTTCTACGCTGCCGACTAGTGTCTCACGCACCGGAGAGAGGCCGACGAAGCCGAGGATATTGCGTTCCAGCGATTTGACGCTGTGAGCCCGATAGAGATGACGGTAGATCGCCGCTGGCATGCCCATGGTAACCACTACCCGTGCCGAGCGCCCTTTCAGTCCCTTTCTGCCTAGTGGGTTGCCTTCCACATACTCGAAGGCAAAGCCGGGTCGCAGCACCTGCTCCAGAAAGGCCTTGACCAAGGCCGGCATATCGCCAAGCCACAGCGGAAAGAACAGTGCGAGGTGTTGGCACCAGCCGATGGACTCCTGTGCTGCCGTCAGTGAGGCGGGTAGTGGGGCCGCTTGCCACTCCTTCTGGCTGCGCAGCAGCGGGAACTCAAGGGAGGCGAGGTCGATAAAGCGCACCTCATGGCCTTGGGCATTGGCACCCTCGCGGTAGTGATCGGCCAGGGCATGGCAGAGGTGTGCCTCGCTGGCGTCGGGGTGGCCCTGCAGGATCAGGATTCGCTGGCTCATGGCGATGTGTTCTCACGGCAAGCTGAGTGGGAAGGAGTGGTGTTCAGCTTAGCCGCAGAAGAGAAGGTCAGGCTTGATCGATATCAAGTACCGCTCCTGCTGGACTGTATCAGGTGCATACGCAGCTGCTTCAATTCCTGCCGGGGATTGTGGTGCCGTTCTAGGGAAAACGCATGAAAAACCGCGCTATGACGGGCTTCGTAGCGCTTTACCAGTAGGAGCTAATGTGGTCATCTAACGGCTTTTGCTCATGGATGACTCATGCTGACACCGTCCCTTATGCACCATTTATCGATCGTTCCCGACTTCCGCCAGGCCTGGAAAGTGCAGCAT
>NZ_JAKVPY010000070.1:0-1307 GCF_022487945.1 Halomonas flagellata | reverse complement strand
AACTGGCTGCGTTCCTTGTCGATGGCGCGCAGCATCTCCTCGACCCAGTGCTGGTGGTGCAGCACGTAGAGGCCCTCGTCTTCCGGGGAGGCCCCGCTGAGCAGCGGCTTCATGCCGATCGCCTGGGCGTTCTCGTCGGCGCCCTCGATCCACTGCTTGGCGCCGCGGGAGAGGTCGCTCCACTCGGACAGCGCCCCGTTGTAGCCCTCCTGGCAGGCGCGGAACTCCTCGAGGTCGTCCGGCGTGCCCATGCCCGAGACGTTGAAGAAGTCCTCGTACTGGCGGATGCGCACGCGACGGTTCTCCGCCGACTCGCCCTTGGGCGCGAAGCAGTAGATGGTCACCTCGGTCTTGTCCACGGCCAGCGGACGCAGCACGCGGATCTGCGTGGAGAACTGGTCCATCAGGTAGACGTTGGGGTAGAGGCAGAGGTTGCGGGTCTGGTTGACGATGGAGTCGGCCCGCGCCGCGCCAAGCTGCTCCTCGATCCACTCCTTCTGGGTGTAGACCGGGCGCACCTCGGGGTTGAGCAGCCGGGTCCACAGCATCATGTGGCCATTCTCGTAGGAATAGAAACCGCCCTGGCTCTTCGACCAGCCGTCGGCGTCCACCGACTGAGTACCGCCGGCGTCGTAGTTGCGACGCTGCATGGTCGAGGCGTAGTTCCAGTGCACCGAGCTGACGTGGTAGCCGTCGGCGCCGTTCTCGGCCTGCAGCTTCCAGTTGCCGTGGTAGGTGTACGACGAGGTGCCGCGCAGGATCTCCAGGCCGTCCGGCGCCTGGTCGACGATGTTGTCGATGATCTTCATCGTCTCGCCCAGGTACGCCTCCAGCGGCTGGACGTCATCGCTCAGGCTGCCGAACAGGAAGCCCTTGTAGTTGGCGAAGCGCGGCAGGCGCTTGAGGTCGTGGGAGCCCTCCTGCTTGAAGCTGTCCGGGTAGGCGCCGGTCTTCTCGTTCTTGGCCTTGAGCAGCGTGCCGTCGTTCTTGAAGGTCCAGCCGTGGAACGGGCAGGTGAAGGTGCCCTTGTTGCCCTGCTTGCGCCGGCACAGGGTCGCGCCGCGGTGGGCACAGGCGTTGATCAGGCCGTGCAGCTCGCCCTGCTTGTCGCGGGTGATGACTACCGGCTGGCGGCCCATGGTCACGGTGAAGTAGTCACCCGGCTCGGCGATCTGGCTCTCGTGGGCCAGGAACAGCCAGTTGCCCTCGAAGATGTGCTTCATCTCCAGGTCGAAGAAATCCGGGTCGGTGAACATGCTGCGGTGGCAGCGGAAGATGCCGGCCTCGGCGTCGTCGACGACGGCGCC
>NZ_JAKVPY010000007.1:0-203762 GCF_022487945.1 Halomonas flagellata | reverse complement strand
AGAGCCACCAGGGCGACGGCTTCAACGAATTGCGCTTCGAGGACCAGGCCGAGCGCGAGCAGATCTGGCTGCACGCCCAGAAGGACCTGGAGCTGTTGACCAACCACGACCGCACCGAGGAGATCGGCAACGACAGCCACCTCACCGTACACCACGACCGAGTGAGCGAGATCGACCACGACGAGCACCACACCGTGCGCGGCAACCGCCATGAGCAGACCGACGGCAGCCAGCACCTGATCGTGCAGGGCAGCCTGCATGTCCAGGCCGGCCAGGCCTGGCTCACTGAGAGCGGCCGCGAGCTGCACATCAAGGCCGGCCACAAGGTGGTGCTGGAAGCCGGCAGCGAACTGACGCTGAACGCCGGCGGCAGCTTCCTCAAGCTCGACGGTAGCGGCGTGACCCTGGTCGGCCCCACGGTGAAGGTCAACGCCGGCGGCAGCCCCGGCAGCGGCTCCGGCCAAGCCGCCGAGACGCCGCTGCTGCCGGGACGGGCGGTGCCCGAGGAGCATGAGGCGATACCGCCCACTGCCCTGCCCAAGCTCAAGGATTACCAGCTCTCCGACGCGACGCTGATGCCGCTGTGCGGCAAGCTGAGCGATACCACCTGCAGCCGGGGGGATTGTCCATGCCTGGCTGGTTGAACCGGATCGGCGAGCGCAGCCAGCGTGTCGACGCCGTGGCCGCCTGCTTCGCCGCCCTTCGCCCCGTCTATGTGGTACTCGACCAGCGCCGCGCCCCCGAGCGCTGCGCCATGCTCGTGGGGCAGCCCGGCTGGCACGACTTCCTGACCCTGTTCGCCGGCACGCCCCTGGCGCCGCTACTGGAAGCGAGCCCCTGGCTGCTGGAGCTGAAGAGCGGCAGCGAGGCCTGGCAGGCCGCCGAGGCCCTGTGCCGCGAGCAGCACATCGGCTGGGCCTTCCAGCCGGCGCAGGACGCCCGCCTCGCTGACCTGGCCGACCACCTGCGCCGCCTGTTCGTGCTCGACGACCCCCACGGAGGACAGTCGCTGGTCAACGTGCAGGACCCGGCCGCCTGGACGGCCCTGCTCGCCGCCGGCAGCGACACCAGCTACGCCCACTGCATCGGGCCGCTCGGGAAAGTGGCCACCCCGGCCCCCCAGCGGCATTGGCAGGCCTGGCAGCCTGCCGCCCACGACGGCGAAGCCGAGGCACCGCCGCTGACCCACGAACTGGAACGGGCCCTGAAAGAGGTCCAGCGCGCCTGGTGGCTCAGCCAAGCGACCGTCATACCGCTGCAGGAGCTGCCCCCGGAATGGCTGGAGCGGCTGACACAGCTCGCCGAGGCCGACATCGCACGCTGGCGGGACAGGAAGCGCCTGCTGCCGCTGGTTCGCCACGCCGACGATGGAGAGTGGCGTCACGCTCAAGCCACCCTGCTCGACGCGAGCCTCACCGTGCAGCAGAAAATCAGCGAACTGGAGCGCCATTCATGACCTCGAACTCCCGGCCCGGTAGCCTGCACTCCCCGCTGATCCTGCCCGAATTCCAGCTCCCCGCCTACGAGGGAGGCCGCGAAGCCCCCGCGCCGATGGCCTGTGAGGCGGCCCCCTGGGCCGACATCCTCTATCTGACCGGAACCGGCACCTTCTGGCTGCTCACCGAGGAGGTCGCCGACGCCCTGCACGAAGCCGCCGAGGAGCTTGCCGGCTGGGTGAAAGTGGAGGACCCCATCCAGCGCATGGAGCACCTCTCCAAGGATGCCGGCGTGATGGAGTGCTTCCTGCCCGCGCGCCCGGAAAACTTCCTGGATGAGGCCGAGCGCGAGCAGGCAGGCGAGAAGCTGAAGCGCCTGGGCGAATTGATGCAGGAACGCGGCGACGAGGAGGCGGATCCGGCTCAGCGCGTCAGCGCCCATACCCCCCTGAGCGAGAATCCCTGGTTCTGGGTCTTTCCATTTCCTGTCGGCGCCTCCCGTCTCTGGAACTGGAACGACGAGGAGACCCGCCTGGTGGAGGAGCTTCATGTCCTCTATCGCCGGGGCATGGAGCTCGCCAGGGAGGAAGGCTATGTGATCGAAGGCGGCGGCTACTACGGCCCCTGGGAAGCGGAGATCGAATCGGCACTGGAAACCTATCGGCAGCGCCGTGCCACCATCATGCGTACGACAGCCTCCGTCGACCAGCCGGGCGCCTTGCTCCCGGTACGCGAGGCGCTGGTGGAATACCAGGCCTTCCTCGCCGACTGCGAATCGATGTCGCCCAGGGATTCCTCACGCTGCACCGCCATCGGCGAGTTCATCAGTCACGAAGCCGAGCGGCTCGATGCCGACCTGCGAGCCTACTGCGACAGCATTCTCGCGCTTGCCACCCTGGGCGTCGCCACGCCGGAGTGGGCCCTGGCCGATGCCCCGGCAAACGTTTCCGGCGCCGGACTCGAGCCCGGTATCGAGGCCTTCGACCATTACAACCGCGTGCTGCAGCAAGCTGCGGACCTGTTCGGCGAGGTGGAAGCGAAACTCGGGCAGTGGGCCACGGCCACCGCGCATCGATCGGCACTGCCGATTCACCTCTTCGAGGCGGAACGACAGGCCTTCAACCGACTAGTGGAGCAACTGGACGTTCTCTACCAACTGGCCGAAGCGCAGGTACAGCGCATGCGCCCGCAGCGGGTGCTGTTCTGGCAAGCGGATATTGATGACCAGCGTCATGCGCTTGGCTACCAACGGCAAACCATCGATGTCCTAGTGCGCAAGGACTTTCCACTGCGCGAGTTCAGCTCGCCCCGTGCCGAGCAGGCGTTGAGCCATGTCAGCCTCCGCCATCTCATGCAAGAGGTACGTGAAGCGGACCGGCCGGCGCTGCTGCGCGACCTCGAGCAGGATGGCGTGCTGCCCGCCACGCTCTGGGAGGCCAACGAAACCGCCCTCTCCAACTGGTTGGCACGGCGCGGCTGCGAGCGCATCGAGCGACGCGCCGAATGGTTCGAGGAGCGCCTGGGCTTCTTCGTGCCCGACGCCTTCTTCACCTGGCTCGAGGCCCAGGGCCACGAGGTGGCCTCCCTGCAGCAGAAGGACGCCAAGCGCGTCTGGGCGGAAACGCTGCAGCGAATCCTCTTCACCGGCCCCAGCCGCGAGCGCCTTCGCCTGTTCGATGCCAGCGCCCAGGCGCAGATGCTGCGCCTGGTGGGCATGCCACATGCCTCGCTGAACGACGCACTGGATACCCACCTCGACGAACCGGTGACCCTGATCGAGCGTGAGGCCTCGCTGGAACTCTTCGAGTGGGAAGAAAAATCGAAGGAGGAAGGCTCGGTATCGGCGCAAATGCAGCAGCGTCGCGAAGTCGCCGGCGAGCGTAACATTGGCGGCCCTCGCCACGGCCCCTGGCGTGCCACCGAGGGCTCAAGCAGCACGCCGCGTCCCAGTGCAGGGGCCAAATACCAGTTGGAATTGAAAGGCACCTACAGCCTGGCACGTGGTGAGATCAGCCTGGGTACGCTTCACCTTCCTCACGAGAGCGATGCCGTACCATTCGCCGCGGTGCTGACGCAACGCCAGAACGAGCTACGCGATCTCGGCTGCTACTCGTTGCAAGTGGTGGCGGTCGCCAAGGGATTCGCGGGCGCCACCCTGGCGATGACGGCCGAAACCGGGCTGGGCTTCGACCACAATGGTGTCAAGCTCACCGGGCTCGAGTGGGCCCAGCGCGAGGCCCAAGGGGCCACCCTCAAGGCCTTTGCCGGTGCCACGGTGGGCGTCAATACGCGCTGCAGCATGCGCTGGCAGCCGCCGGCCGACATCACCCGGCAGTTGCCACAATTGGCCGATCGCGACTGGCTGACCCTGAGCAACCAGCAGGCCGAACTCACCGCCTGGCGCACCCTGGGCCATGCCGTGCTGGGGCTGGAAGCCGCCGGCGGGATCGGCGGCGAGCTCGGCCTGCGCCTGGGCATTCACCAGGGCAAGTTCGTGGCCTACTTCAAGGGCAGGGTCGTGGCGGGCAAGGGCGTGGGCGGCCAGATCGCCATGGAACTGGACCTGCAGCAGCTCAACCTGTGGCTGATGATGCTCAGCCAGGCGCTGCGCGACAACGACTACGGCTTCATCGACTGGGTGGACCGCGACGCTTTCGAGGGCATGAGCCGCCTCGCCTACCTGGCCACCACCACCCTGCTCGACGTGGGCCTGCTCGCCGCCCAGGGGCTGGACGGTATCCAGCGCCTCTACGACCTGATGACCCAGAGCGAGCGCGCGGGGATGGTAGCCCATGCCATCGTCAATGATCCCCGGCGTGATGAAATGTGCGCCTGGATACAGCATTTGCCCCCGGAAGCGCTGGGGCCGCTACTCAATACGCTGGCGACCCCGCCCGGATGGCGCGGTTATACCATCGACGGCGTGCACTTCGACCGGAGCCAAGCCACCGACCTGCAGCAGATCGCCATCGCCAACTGCCTGGGCTGGCTGGAGGATGGCTATACCGCCAGCGGTCACTACGACCGCACCAAGACCCAGCACCTGTTCGAGCGCGCGGTGGCGCGGATGTCGATGGATGGCACATACGACAGGTTCCAAAGTTGGGTGCAGGCGTATTGCCATAACCGTGAGCGACTGGATCAATTTATGAAGCAAATTGGGTCGACTGGGCTTGCTGGTAGAGATGCTGCGATGGCACGTGACAAGTATCGCCTTATCGCTAACCGGATGGGGACAGATATTGACGAATACCGTCAGGTCGTATCCACACGACGCGGCACCCGAATCCGCTATGAAGAACGCTAACTCAGTGGCGAACAGCATGTTAATCAAGACGTTTCTGGCAATAGCATTACTGGTGTTATCAACTAGCAGTTGGGCCCTGGAGCCCGCGGTGCAAGCGGCCAAGGACGAGGGGATGCGGCTATGGGGCATTTCAGAGTGGATCGAGATGCAGCCCTATCTGGAGCAAGCCGCCGACGCCGGTGACGTGGAAGCCATGTATTACCTGGGGGAGGCGACCCGCCTGCTGGATCGCGGCCTGTCACAAAGGGCTATGGCGTGGTATCTGCAGGCCGCCGAGCAGAATGACGTCTACGCCATGCTGCGGCTATTCCAGGGCGGGGCCTGCATCGCTGGCGATGTCTGTCCCGAGGAACACGAAGACTGGCGTGAAGCCGCCCTGGCCATAGCCAAGCCCCAAGCCGAGGCCGGCGACCCGGATGCCATGCTGGCGATGTTTCATGTGTACCGTATGTTCGATCAGCCGCACTGGGCCGGCGACTGGCTGGAACGCGCCGCCGAGGCGGGCCAGCCCGAGGCCCAGACCATTTTAGGTAACCAGACCCTCGAGGGACGCGGCTGGTACCTGACCAACGGCCGCCGGCTCAGCGCTGCTGAGGAATGGCTCCGCAAGGCAGTGGACCAGGAGCATGTGCCTGCGATGGTAGCTTTAACCTCAGTGCTGGAGAAAGAAGGTGAATATTCCGAGCTATGGTCCTGGGGAGAACGTGCCTCTTTGCTTGGGTCTCGAATTGCCAGAGTTGTGCATGGCGAATGCCTTATCGTTCCAGAAAGGGCAGAGTACTGCCGCACGGAAGCAGATCCTGTTCAAGGCTGGGCAATGCTCTACGCTGTTGTGGAAGAAACAGGCGACAATACGGCGAAGCACATACTCGAGCAGGAGCGTTCCAAACTAACGTTGGAAGAGCTAGAAGAAGCTAAAGCTCTGGCAGAACGTGAATGGATCGGCCGCGAGCCTCCACTCTCTAACTTTCCTCCGCGCTTTGGCTACTAGGTCGGCATGCGTACCGTTATCGCCTTGTTGATCGGCTTGCTGGCCCTGTCGTCTCAGGCTTGGGCACTGGAGCCCGAGGTACAAGCCACCAAGGATGAGGGGATGCGATTCTATAACATTGGTCATTCAACGGCAGCTCTACCTTATCTTCGTCAGGCAGCGGAAGCGGGTGATGTGGGGTCCATATACTACTGGGGTGAAGCCAATCGACGCCTGGCTCGAGGATATTCCACCAAGGCAGTGGAGTGGTATGCCCGGACTGAGCCCTATACTGAAGAGCCCCCTCCAGAGCTGCATGATCGCCTATGCAGTTCTGGAGGGGGCTCTTCAATTCGCGGCAACGCCTGCTCTCAGCCTGAATTCGCTCCGGGGATCAGGCCACGGCCCGCTTCCCGTCAGCGGCTCGCGTGCGGCAGCCACTAGAGCCCGGCGTTGATCACCATGCAGTCCATGCCTTCCTGTACCAAGCTGCGGCAGGCGCGGTAGGCCTGGTTCTCGTCGAGGTTGACCAGGCGGGCGCGGAAGACCTTCTGCGGCCCTGCGGTCTCGTCCACGTCGATACGCGCACCGGCCAGCTCGCTGGTCAGGCGATCGGCGGCACGGGTGGCCAGGCTGCGGGCATTGTCGGCATTGCTGAAGGCGCCCACCTGCACGCCCCAGCCGCCGCTCGGCCCTACCGGTTCGAGGCGATGCACCACCCGCTCGGAAGAGGCGGCCGGCGGCTCGGAGCGCGCGATCAGGTCGCGGATCGGGTCTTCCGCGGACCCCTGCTCGGTACCCGAGCGCACGGCGGGAGGTGCCGAGGTGGCCGCCTGGCTGTCGATCGTGGAGGTCTCGAGGCTGGCCAGCAGGGTTGACGACCCGCCGCCGGGTGCCGCGGGAGTCTCCGGTGCCTGCCTGCCGCCGCTGTTGGCAATGAAGTCGCCGGAGAAATCCGATTGTGCGATCCAGTCGCCGCGGTCGAGCAGCGAGGCACGCACGAAGCCGCGGTCGAGCAGGTCGGCCATATGGGCATCGCGGGACTGAGCGGTGAAGCCCCCCATCACCACCGAGAGGATGCGGCGGCCGTCGCGTATCGCCGAGGTGGCGACATTGAAGCCGGAGGCGCGGATGAAGCCGGTCTTGAGGCCGTCGGCCCCGTCATAGTTGCGCACCAGCCGGTTATGGCTGGTGTGGGTGGTCCCGCGGTAGGTGAAGCTCTGGGTGGAGAAGTAATGATAGTACTGCGGGAAGTCCTGCATCAGGCGGATCGACAGGGTCGCCATGTCCCGCGCGGTGGTGGTCTGGTCGTTGTCCGGCAGGCCCGAGGCGTTGCGGAACTGGGTGGCCGGCATGCCGAGCTCGCGGGCCTTGGCGGTCATTATCTGGCCGAACTGGCGTTCACTGCCGCCCAGCGCCTCGGCGACGACCACGGCCACGTCGTTGGCCGACCGCACCACCAGGGCGAGGATGGCATCCTTCACCGCGATGCTGGAGCCGGCCTTGAGCCACAGCTTCGAGGCCGGCATGGCGGCCGCCTGGGCCGACACCGGCAACGCCTGGTGCAGGCTCATGGAGCCATTCTCCAGGGCCTCGAACAGCAGGTAGAGCGTCATCATCTTGGTGAGTGACGCCGGATAGCGGGTTTCGTCGGCATTGGCGGCGTGCAGCACCTCGCCGCTCTCGACGTCGACCACGATCGCCGCATAGCGCGGATTGGCCTGGGCCGTCGTGGCGATGGACACGGCCAGGCACGCCAGCAGCACGAATGCCACCATGCCATGGCGCCGTATTGTGGTTATGGTTGCGGTCACCATATGCGTTCCCTCTGAATTCCCTGCGAGCCCAAAAGGCGGCTTCTCATAGAGCATTATGAACAGGATTTCCGCACTGTACAGGATGCTAAACGTGGAACAAGGGCAGTTTTTGCCGGTTACATTGTGTAATCCGTCATTGCCAGGCCGGAAAGGGGTCCGGCAACGTCCTCCACACCGCCTTGCCGGCCAGCAGTTCCCCGTCGGTCAGCAGGCAGTCGTCGAGGGCTCGGCAGATCCGCTTCCGGTCAAGGTGCTGGCCGATGAACACCCGCTCCTGGCGCATGTCGCCGAAGGGCTCCTGCCACTTCTCCATGATGGCAGCCCGATACGCCGAGTCGTCGGGCCAGCGCGACTCGGGCACCGCCTTCCAGAGCAGGCCGACGAAGCCGTGATGGGCGATGCCCCCGGCCTGGCTCCACTGCCCTGCGAACTGCGGCCGCGAGGCCAGCCAGAAGAATCCCTTGGAGCGTAGCAGCCGACCGCCGAACCAGTCGCCGTGCAGCAGCTCATGGAACTTCTGTGGGTGGAAGGGCCGGCGGGCGTGATAGGCAAAGCTCGAGATCCCGTACTCCTCGGTTTCCGGCACGTGCTCGCCGCGCAGCGCCTTGAGCCAGCCGGCGGCCTGCTAGGCACGCTCGAAGCTGTAGCGGCCGGTGTCGAGCACCTTGTCCAGCGGGACCCGGCCCTTGGCCATGGGGATCAGCTCGGCGTCGGGGTTGAGCGAGCGCAGCACCACCTGGAGTTCCGCGAGCCGGGTGCATCGATCAGGTCGGTCTTGCTGATCAGCAGCACGTCGCAGAACTCGATCTGGTCGACCAGCAGGTCGGCGACGTTGCGCTCGTCCTCCTCGGCCCGGTTGAGAGCGACCTCGCCGTCACCGTCGAGAGTGCCGCGCACCAGGGCGGCATCGATGTTGACCTCGCTCATGTCGTTGACGATCACCGCCACACGCCGCCCCTCGCGGTTGGCGAGGATGTGGTTGAGCAGGGTGGTCTTGCCGGCGCCGAGAAAGCCGGACAGCACGGTGACGGGCAGGGTATCGGGCGCGGTGGTCATCACCGGTCTCCTGCGGGGCATGAAGAACGAAATGTTATATTATTGCATTGATCGCGCAACCCTCTGCTCCGGCAACGCCTCATGACTCGTCGATCATTGCCGCGCGCAAACGCGTTCAGGAGTCATCCTCGAGGGTCAGCAGCACCTCATAGCGGTAGTCGCAGACCGAGCGGCACGCATGGGGATTGCTGACCCTCAGATACCAGGTGCCGGCCGCCAGGCGCTCCTCGATCCGGAAGTTGCTGTCGGCGCCGATGGTCCAGTCGCGCGCCACGACCCGCCCCTCGCTGTCGAGCAGTTGCCCCGCGGGAGAGACGAAGCCCACGTCCGCGGGGAAGGTGCGGCTCTCCAGCACCACGCGGGCGGGAGCCTCCAGGGTGAAGGTGAAATAGCGCTGCCCCGCCATTATTACCTGGTAGGGCCGGCCGGGCACCAGCTCGATGGCGCCATCCCGCGGGTCGTGCACGCCGGCACAGCCGGCCAGTGCCCACAAGCAGGCGGCGCACAGGAGAAATACGCAACGACGCATGACAAGCTCCTCTTCCCGGACACACGAGCCGCACCGCCGCCTCCCTGGCAGCGGAGGAGTGCTACCCTTGAGCCTAGCTGGCCGGCGGGACACCGTCGCGGAGCTCTCGCCGCTTCCGAAGAGTGCCGCACCCGATCTCGCCGGCCATGTCACGCCCCGCCAAGGCGTCCCGCCCCCAGCCAGATCAGGCGCAGCGCCAACAGGGTCAACCCCCCCTTGAACAGCGTATCGAAGCGGCGGTCGGAGAGCCGGTGCAGCAGCCGCAGGCCCAGCCAGGTGCCCAGGAAGCCCGCCGCCACCATGGCCAGCATCAGCGGTAGCCAGGCGTGGAAGACGAAGCCGGCGACGCCGAACACGAAGGCCTTGGTGAGGTGCTGGAAGGTCATGCAGGCGGCGAAGGTGGCCACCCGCGGCAGGCGCTCGCTGAAGTGTTGCTTGATCACCGCGGCCACCAGCGGGCCGGTCGCCCCCACCAGGCTGGAGAGGAAGGTGGTCAGGGCCCCGGCCAGCAGGGTGCCGCCCCGGCCGAGCAGCCCCCGGGGCCAGCCCGGCCCCCAGCAGGAGTAGAGCACGAAGGCGGCGATGCACAGCTCCAGCACGCCGGCGGGCAGGCGCACCAGCAGCCAGGCGGCGGCCAGGGCGCCCAGCACCACCCCGGGCAGGAAGGCGGCCAGCAGGCCGCGGTCCAGGTACCGCCAGGTCATCAGCGCCCGGCCGCCGTTGGAGCCCAGCTGCACCATGCCGTGTACCGGGATCAGCGCCGTGGCCGGCATCACCTGGGCCATGGCCAGGATCAGCAGGGTGCCGCCGCCGATGCCCACCGCGGCGGAGAGTCCCGAGGTAAAGGCCGAGAGCAGCACCAGGCCCAGATTGACAGGCCCCGCGAGCGGCGAGAGCGCTTCAAGCATCGTCGCCCCCCGCCGCTCGCCGCGCGCTGCATGCCGCCGCGGCGACGCTCAGTGTTCTCCCCCGATTGCCTGTCATCCGCTCTCGCTCCTCTTCCGTTCCCTGGACCGGCCCCAGTATAACGGCTGCACGGCGGTGGGATCTCGTGGTCAGATCCTGACCTCCTCCCCATGCCGACCTGCCCGCCCTGAAGTGCCCCCCTCCAGAGCTGCACAGGATCTCGTTGGCTTGCTTCAGCTCGCGGTTCTCACGTTCCAGCGCCTTGATCCATTCGCGCTCGGTGGTGTTCGTGCCTTCCCGGCGCCCCACGTCACGCTCGGCCTGCCGGACCCAGCTCCGAAGGGTTTCCGGCTTGCAACCGATCTTGGGGGCAATGGCACCGATGGTCGCCCAATGGAAGGGTTAATCGGCCTCGTAGTCGAAGACCGCCCGCTGACGGACCTCAGAAGCATATCTATTGGAAGTGTTCATGACTCCATCCTCTCAAGGTTTGGAGCTTCCAGGAATCCCGGTACGGTTCAGCCTATAGGCCCCATGAACAACGGGCTCAAGGCATATACGAAAGGTTGCCGAATTAATAGCCAGCGTTTTCCTCAGGCTTCCTTCAGACTTCCCCTTGTTGGAGACATCCTTACCATCGGCTAATACTTTCCCTTGCCTAGCGTTCAGCGACTTCCACCCCGGGGCACTGCTCTCGAGAGCAGCACCAGTCAGGAACTTAACGCCATGCGCGGCGCACAAAAAAGCGGCCTATATAAGGCCGCAACAAACGATCAAAACAGACACTAAGCCTCTAGAACTTTATGTGCGATCCCAACATAGCGACATTAACATTGCTGTATTCGGCACCAACGCCAGGTAAAGAATGACGCCTATAACCCGCATAAATGTCAAGCCATTGAGCCGGCGCATAAACATACCCAACACCGACAGTCTCGGCGTGATCCCCTTTTAACCTATTAAACAACTCCGATCATCCTGCGCAGCACGTAGTGGAGGATGCCGCCGTGGCGATAGTACTCCAGCTCGTTGGCGGTATCGATGCGGCACAGCGCCTCGAGCTTCTTCTCGCCCTTGTCGCTCTTGATGGTCACCGTGACCCTGCCGCCCGGGGTGAGCTCGTCGAGGCCCTCGATGGAGACCCGCTCGTCGCCGGTCAGGCCCAGGGTCTTGCGGTTCTCGTCCTCGGGGAACTGCAGCGGCACCACGCCCATGCCGATCAGGTTGGAGCGGTGGATGCGCTCGAAGGATTCCGCCAGCACCGCGCGTACCCCCAGCAGGCGGGTGCCTTTGGCGGCCCAGTCGCGGGAGGAGCCGGTGCCGTACTCCTTGCCGGCGATCACCACCAGGGGCGTGCCTTCCTGCTGGTACCTCATGGCGGCGTCATAGATCGCCATCTGCTCCCCGGAGGGCACGTGGCGGGTCTCGCCGCCCACCACGCCATCGAGCATCTCGTTTCTGATGCGCACGTTGGCGAAGGTGCCGCGCATCATGATCTCGTGGTTGCCGCGGCGCGAGCCGTAGGAGTTGAAGTCCACCGGCCCCACGCCGCGCTCCTGCAGGTAGCGCCCGGCGGGGCTGTCGGGCTTGATCGAGCCGGCCGGCGAGATGTGGTCGGTGGTCACCGAGTCGCCCAGTAGGGCGAGGATGCGGGCATCCCTGACGTCCTCGATGGCCTCGGGCGTCCTGCCCATGCCCGCGAAGAAGGGCGGATGCTGGATGTAGGTGGAGTCCGTCGACCACGCATAGACCTGGCTCTCGGGGACCTCGAGCGCCTTCCAGGTCGCGTCGCCGTCGAACACCTCGGCGTACTCCTTGCGGAACATTTCGGTCTTGACCTTCTCCACGGCCTCGGCGATTTCCGCCTGGGAGGGCCAGATGTCCTGCAGGTAAACGGGCTTGCCGTGACGATCGACGCCCAGCGGATCCCGGGTCAGGTCGAGCTGGACATTGCCGGCCAGGGCGTAGGCCACCACCAGGGGCGGCGAGGCGAGCCAGTTGGTCTTGACCAGCGGGTGCACGCGGCCCTCGAAGTTGCGGTTACCCGAGAGCACCGAGGCCACGGCCAGGTCGCCGTCGTTGATGGCCTGCTCGATGGGCTCGGCCAGCGGCCCCGAGTTGCCGATGCAGGTGGTGCAGCCGTAGCCCACCAGGTTGAAGCCCAGGGCGTCGAGGTCGTCCTGGACGCCGCCGGCGGCCAGGTAGTCGGTGACCACCTTGGAGCCGGGGGCCAGGGAAGTCTTGACCCAGGGTTTGGTGGTGAGCCCCTTGGCCAGGGCGTTACGGGCCAGCAGGCCGGCGGCCATCATCACGCTGGGGTTGGAGGTGTTGGTGCAGGAGGTGATGGCGGCGATCACCACGGCGCCGGGGTTGAGCTTGAAGGCCTCGCCGTCCAGGTCGACCTCCTGGCTGTCGTGATGCTCGTAGCTCTCCTCGACGCCCACGGCGGTCTGGCCGCCCTCGGACATCAGCTTGCCGTTCTCGGTGGCAGAGGAGGGCTGCTTGCCGTCGTCCTCCAGCACCTTGGCGAAGGCCGTCGGCATGTCCTTCAGGGCGACGCGGTCCTGGGGCCGCTTGGGGCCGGCCAGGCTGGCTTCCACCTCGGTCATGTCCAGGGCCAGGGTATCGCTGAAGATCGGCTCATGGCCCGGCTCGCGCCACAGCCCCTGGGCCTTGCAGTAGGCCTCGACCAGCGCCACCTGGGCGTCGTCGCGGCCGGTCAGGCGCATATAGGTGAGAGTCTCGTCGTCCACCGGGAAGAAGCCGCAGGTGGCGCCGTATTCCGGGGCCATGTTGGCGATGGTGGCGCGGTCGGCCAGCGGCAGGTCCGCGAGGCCGTCGCCGTAGAACTCCACGAACTTGCCCACCACGCCCTTCTTGCGCAGCATCTCGGTGACCGTCAGCACCAGGTCGGTGGCGGTGATGCCCTCGCGCAGCTTGCCGGTGAGCTTGAAGCCGATCACCTCGGGGATCAGCATGGAGACCGGTTGGCCGAGCATGGCGGCCTCGGCCTCGATGCCGCCCACGCCCCAGCCGAGCACGCCCAGGCCGTTGATCATGGTGGTGTGGGAGTCGGTGCCCACCAGGGTATCGGGGTAGGCGAGCGTCTTGCCGTCCTCCTCCCGGGTCCATACCGTCCTGCCCAGGTACTCCAGGTTGACCTGGTGGCAGATGCCGGTGCCGGGCGGTACCACGCGGAAGTTGTCGAAGGCCTGCTGCCCCCAGCGCAGGAATTCGTAGCGCTCGCGGTTGCGCTCCATCTCGATGGCCACGTTGTCCTTGAACGCCGTGGGGTTGCCGAACTTGTCGACCATCACCGAGTGGTCGATGACCAGGTCCACCGGCGACAGCGGGTTGATGCGCGCCGGATCCTCGCCGAGTTTCTCCACGGCGGCGCGCATGGAGGCGAGGTCCACCACCCCGGGCACGCCGGTGAAGTCCTGCATCAGGACCCGCGCCGGACGGTAGCCGATCTCGCGGTCGGAGCGCGCTTGCTTCTGCCAGTCCACCAGCGCCTGCATGTCCTCCCGGGCGACGCTCGGGTCGTCGGCGAAGCGCAGTTGGTTCTCCAGCAGGATCTTCAGGGTCTTGGGCAGGCGGTCGATGTTGCCCAGCGCGTCGGCGGCCTTCGCCAGGCTGTGGTAGTGGTAGGTGTGGCCACCGGCCTCGAGGGTCTGCAGTGTCTCCGGTAGGGACGAGGTGCTCATGTTGTCTCCTTTCGTTGCGCGGGCCGATGTCGCTAATGGTCGTCGGCCCGCGGTGGACGTTCATGACAGGACTGATTCAGCCGAACAGCCAGGGATCGATCAATCCGCTCGGGTAGGTCAAGGTCAGGAACTCGGCCATGCCAACCAGAAAAGCTGTGACCCCAAGCGCCATGACAGCTGCCACCCAAGGCTTGAGTCGCGCAATGGTCAGCAGGAAAACGAAGCAGAACAGCGTCGCCACAGTGATAAAGCCCAGTAGCAACATGGCACCTACCAAGGTAAAGAAGCCCACCAGCCAGAGGCCCTGCAGACCGATAGCCTGATGCTCCCAACGGGGCCGGCGAATCACGCAGCGGACGATCTCCGCCAGACAGGAAAGGGCCAAGATCGCGATGGCCAGCCGCGGCATGATGCCACCAATCAAGGTCAGGTCGGCGACATCCACCCAGGCGACGACCGCGGTACCCAGCAGTGCGGCGAAGAGCACCACATCGATGACGCCCAGGGTGGGGGGGGCGGCCTTTTGGGTGGCCGCCGCGCCCACGGAGACGGCTTCCCCGCGCTTGCGCCACGCGGCAGTGATCATGGGAATGAACATGGCGCCGAGGATCAGAGCACCGATGATCATCACGCCGGGGCGCATGAAGGCGTCCGTACCCTGGAACTGCACCGCCTGATAGAAGTACCCCTCCGCTCCCGGAGCCAGCACGAAACCGATCAGGAAGGCAGGGCGCGACCACTTCGCCTGCTTGAACAGGACGCCTAAGACGCCGACTGCCCCTAGGGCGAGCAGGTCACCCGTGGAACGCGTGGCCTGGAAGGCAGCAAACATGATCAGGACGGTGATCAGCGGGGCCAGGATGACAAAGGGCACTCGGGTCAGGCTGGCCACCGGGCGAGCGAGCACCAGGCACAGCGCGGCCCCCAGGATATTGGCCAGGGCCAGTGACCAGATGATGGTGTAGGTCAGGTCCAGGTGAGTCTCGATCATGCCGACACCGGGCTGCAGGCCGAGTAGCAAGAGCCCGCCCAGGAAGACCGCGGCCGTGCCCGAGCCGGGCACGCCGAACAACAGGGTCGGGACCATGGCACCGCAGGCGCAGGCATTGTTGGCGGATTCAGGGGCAATTACCCCGCGGATGTCGCCCTTGCCGAACTCGCCCTTATCCTTGGCGCTCTGCACGGCGTGACCGTAGGTGAGCCAATCGACCACCGAGCCGGCCAGTCCGGGAATGGTGCCAATCAGGCTTCCGATAGCCGCACATCGCGCGACAAGTCCGCGCTGCTGGCCAACATCTCGTATGCCTTGCCGCCAGCCCTCACCGAGCTTGCAGGGCTCTTCGGCGATAGCCCCCCGCTTGACCAGCAGGTCGATGATCTCCGGGAGCGCGAAGATCCCCAGCCCGACCACCACCAGCGGCAAACCATCGTAGAGATAGTCGAGACCGAAGTTCATGCGGAACTCGCCGGTGGCCGGCGCCATGCCAATGGCGCCCACCAGCAGGCCCAGCCCGCAGGCGGCCAGTCCTTTGAAGAGGTCGCGCCCGGAGAGCACAGCCACCATCGACAGGCCGAGCAGGGTCAGCATGAACAGCTCGGAGGAAGAGAACGACAGCACCAGGGGACGCGCGATGAGGATGAACCCCGTCAGCACGATGGCGCCGATCAGGCCGCCAATCATCGAGGACAGGAAGGCGCTGGATAGCGCGCGTGCCGCCTGCCCGCGCTTGGCCAGCGAGAAGCCATCGATGACGGTTGCCTGGGAAGCGCTGGAGCCGGGTATACCCAACAGCACCGAGGCAAAGGTATCGCCGGTGGGAATCACGGCAACCAGGCCCATCAGCATGCCAAGGGCCACGGTCGGTTCCATGCCATAGAGGAAGGGCAGCAGCAGCGACATGCCGGCGATGCCCCCGAGGCCGGGAATGATGCCGACCACGAGGCCGACCAGCACGCCCAGCACCATGAAGAGCAGATGGGACAAGGTAAATAGCTGTCCCAGACTGGAGAGAAAAATATCGAGCATGGCGTCTGGCTCTTATATTGTGTGATCAGGAGGAGCCGGGGCTGCCGGCCCCATGGGCCGGCACATCCCTCTGCGCGTTAGATCTTGGCGCCGTGCTCGGACTGCAGCCAGTCGGCCAGCCAGTCGCGGGTGGCGTCATCGATAGACATGGCATCATCAAGGTGGCGCTGGGCAGCATCGCCTACAACTGGCGTGTACGGCCCCAGTTGGGCGGCTGCCGCCTCCTTGAATTCCTCGGTGCCAACGAAGTCACGGGCCGCCTGACGATAGGTATCGATCAGGGCTTGCGGGGTGTCCTTGGGCACCATGATCAGCTTCTGCAGTGAATAGCCGGAGGCAAAGAACTTGCGGAACGCCTCGTAGGCATTACCCGACGGTGCCTCGCCATGCCGAGCCTGATAGACCTCATTGAAGGTAGGCAACTCAGGGAAAGCCGGGTCGCGGACAATCTTTCCTTCGTCGTTCAGCGCGCCTAGCGAGAAGAGAGGCACTGCCTTGCCAGCATCCACCAGCGGCTCTACGTTGCTCAGATAGGCGGAGGTGGTCTGGAAGTCGATATCGGCTTCACCACGCTCGAATGCCAGACGGCCCTCACCGCGGCTGCGCATGCCGAACACCGCCTGGACATCGGCCCCCAGCATGTCCAGGGCGATCAAGACCGGTAACTCAAGGCCAGTGGGGTTCTGCGCTGCCAATTTGACCGGCTGTTCCAGCAGGGCGTCCAGCGCGGTATCGGCCGTCTCACCGAGGCTGGGTTGGGCATAGACCACCCCACCCGTCGGTGTGGCCAGGATGGGGGTCCATTCACTGTAGTCATAGCGGACGCGAGGATCGTCGAGCATGGCCGGATACTGGGTCGAGGCCGAGGTCCCTAACCAGTCGCTACCATCCGACTTGGCACGTACGGCGAACAGATTGGCACCGTTGATGGAGCCGCCACCGGGTACGTTATCGATCATGATGGTCGGCTCTCCCGGCAGGGACTCGCTAAGCCAGGGGGAGAAGAAGCGCGCCCAGACATCCGTGCCACCGCCAACGCCAAATGGAATGGTCCACTTGATATTACCGGGCACTTCGGCGTCCTGAGCCTGAGCGGCGGCCGTCAGGCTCAGCCCGGAGATCGCAAGCCCAAGCAGTGCGGCTTTCTTAAGCCGTCCGAGCGTGGGGTTAGAAGTCGCAATCTTGTTGATCATCATGGTATTTCTCCTGGCGTGTTGTCGTTGTCATGGTGGTTGATGAGGGCCCTGTCGATACGAGGACTCAGCTGGCCTTTGAAGTCAGCGTATCTCGACTGGGCGTGGCAGGAAGCGAGTAGAAGATGGTCCCACTCATGATCTTCCTGGCGGTGCGGATGAGGGAAACGCGGGCAATGTCGACGGGATTTCCATTGCGGTGCTCGACGTCCAGTTCGATGAATCCAGAGGGGTGTTCCAGCCTTACCTTCGACAGCTGACCATCGGCCTCCAATTTTCCTGCCTCAAGCGCGATTCGGTTTGCCACGGTGCCAGGGACACTGACGGCCGTGGCCACCGCGATGGCGCCCGTAACGGCAATAGCCTTATGACAGCGGTGAGGCACGAAGTAGCGGGTGCACAGCGTGCTGGTGTTGTCGGACGGTGCTGACACCAATACGGGCTTGGGCAAGACACTCTGGCTAACATCCCCCAGCCCCATTCGTAGTCCGGCCTGGCGACGAATCAGCTCCAGCCGCTCGAGCATGGCGGGATGAGCGTCTAACTCCGCCGCGGACTCCCGGCCGCTGAGGCCCAGATCGGCCGCGTTGACCATCATGATGGGAGTGGCGGCATCGAGGCAGGTGACCTCGATACCATCGATCGTGTCGATGGCGTTCCCGGTCGGCAGCAGCGCGCCCGTCTTGGTGCCAATGATATCCAGGAAGCTGAGCTGAATGCCGGCGGCACGCCCCGGGACGCCGCTGATGGTCGTATCGCCCTCGTAGGAAACTTGGCGCCCTGGCGTCGGCACGCGACATTCGATCAGGCGCTGAGTATTGAGGTTGCGAACACGCACGACGGTGGTCCCTTCCTGAGGCTCCACCAGCCCCGTCTCGATGGCATAAGGCCCCACGGCCGACAGCATGTTGCCGCAATTCGGATTGAAGTCGACGCGCCGGTTGAGCACATCGACCTGCGCGAACAGGTAGTCGACATCCGCCTCGGGATGGGAGGAGCGCTCCACGATGGCTACCTTGCTAGTCAGCGGATCCCCTCCCCCGATGCCATCTATCTGGAGAGCGTGGCCCGATCCCATGAGATTAAGCAGGATCTCGGCTTGCGCTTCCTGGCTGTCGGGAAGGTCTCTCATGCGCAGGACGGGGCCTCGGGAGGTGCCGCCGCGCATGATCATGCAGGGAATGCTGTTCATCATCGTCATGCCATATCGCGTTTCAAAGTTGTGATATGAGCATGTCAGGGGGTATTTGATGCTTCAAATGCAAACAAAGATCTCTATCAATGTCATAATCGCATTAATGTGCTATAATTATTAATCGTCACTACTCCATGCAAGAGTGAGGATATGCAACATCGGCTAGAATTTCTTGATCTGCAAGCCTTTATTCAGGTCGCAGAGCTGGGCTCCTTCCACGAGGCCGCGCAACGTCTGCACCTCTCTCAGCCAGCGCTTTCTCGCCGCATTCAGAAGCTCGAGGAACTCCTAGAGATCGAGCTGCTGGAACGCACCACCCGGCGGACGCGGCTGACCCCCATCGGCACGGACTTCCTTCCCCGCGCGAGACGCATGATCGAGGAGTACGAATCATCGATCCTGGGCATCCGTGAGCTGGCCACACATCAGAAGGGGACGGTCACCATCGCCTGCATTCCCACTGCGGCGTTCTATTTCTTGCCTAGTGTGATCCGTGGCTTCAGCGAGGCATGGCCGAGGATCCGCATCAGGATCCTCGATGTCAGTGCCAAGGAAGGCCTGGAAAAGGTGATCAGCGGCGAGGCCGACTTCGGTATCAATATGTTCAGCGCCCAGAGTCCTGAAGTCTCCTTCACACCACTATTACGAGATCCCTTTGTCCTGGCACTACGTTCCGACCACCCTCTTGCGGATAAAGGTCGCATCGAGTGGTCGGATCTCGAACAGGTCAGGTTGATCACCGTGAGCCGAGACAGTGGCAACCGGATGCTGCTGGACAATACCCTCTCGGCTGAGGGCATCCGGTTGAATAGTTTCTACGAAGTCCAGCACCTTTCCACCTCCCTTGGCCTTGTCGAATCTGGTCTCGGAGTGGCGATCCTGCCCAAAATGACAATGCCTGGCCCCGACCATGACATCCTGTGTTCACGTGAGCTGCCTGAACCACACATTCAGCGCACCATCGGTCTGGTGAGAAGTAATTCGCACAGTATTTCCAGCACAGCCCAGCTGTTTATCGATATGCTCCTCGAGCATTGGGGAAGCTCCACATGCTCCTGAACGATCGGCGGTCTTAAACTGCACTGACCGCTGTGCCTTCTGCTACATGACAATGGCTCTTGGCGATACTCACTCACCACGAGCTTTATCACGAAAATGCAGAGTGGCCAGATCACAGGCCCGCAGCTTGCTATCTATCGCTAGATTAAATTGCGATAGATCGTGTGTCTTCCCGGAAAATTTTGCCGAACACGTATGGATCAAATGACTTTAAGTCGAACTGGTACTTTCCAACCGACCAGTTTGCCTTTGTTCCATGGCTCACGGATTCCAGTTGTTGAGGGGTTCATGGCATGATTCGCCACAGCTGTAGAGGAAAGGGGGGACTCAGTCCATGCTTGACGTGTTTTTGATCCTGCTGGCGGTCGCAGGCGATCCGATCATCCCGAACCATACACGTACCTGTAGCTCCCAAGCCTAGATATACCTGAACCTCCCCAGCCACAAGCATATACAGCATGAACAATATGGTTTTGGTCCTCCTAAGCCCTGCACCGGGATCAGGGCGGTGGCCGGCATCACCTGGGCCATCACCATGATCAGCAGGGTGCCACCGCCGATGCCGGCCGCGGCGGAGAGCCCCGAGGTCAGCGCCGAGAGCAGCACCAAGCCCAGGTTCAGGCTAGCCGACAGCGGTGAGAGCCATTCCAGCATCATGAACGGATCACTCGATTCGTCCCTCCTCCTCTACGGCGTGACTGGCCACCTCGCTGCCGTCATCGCGGGCGATCAGCCGCGGCACCTCGCGCGGGCAGCGCGGGAAGGCGCAGCCCTTGTGACCGTTTCTCCCACACCATAGACAAGAATGCCAACGCCTCCCCGTGCAACCTTGCAGCCGACAACCCGGCACAGGGATACTCGGGCCTGGCTGGCAAGACCGGGGAGGAGACGCCGCATGCCTCTGCTTGAAACCCGTGTGGCCCCGGAGTGGGTCGACTACAACGGACACATGAACGATGCCGAATACGCCCGGGTCTTCTCCCTGGCGGTGGAGGCGCTGATGGACCGCATCGGCCTGGATGTCGGGGGCCGGGCCCGCCACGGCTATACGCTCTACACCCTGGAGACCCACCTCTGCTACCGCCGCGAGGCCCATGAGGGCCAGCCGCTGGCGGTGGATGTCATCCTGCTCGACCATGATGCCAAGCGGTTGCACGTCTACTTTGACATGCGCGATGCACAGGGAGGCCTTCTGGCCACCAGCGAGCAGATGCTGATGGGCATGAGCCAGGAGAGCGGCCGCCCCGCCGCCTTCCCCGCCCCGGTGGCCGAGGCCATCGCCGCCCTGCCCCGCGCCGACCGGGATGACTGGCCGGAGCTCGCCGGGCGGCGGATCGGGATTAGAAGCTAGCCGCCGAACAGCGTCTGCTCGAGGAAGGTGAAGGCCAGCGCCTGCATATGGGCCCGCTGGCGGTTGTCGGCCGCGCCGCCGTGGCCGCCCTCGATGTTCTCGTAGTAGAGCACCGGGTGCCCCTGTTCGCGCATGCGCGCCGTCATCTTGCGGGCGTGGCCGGGGTGGACCCGGTCGTCGCGGGTGCTGGTCATCAGCAGCAGCGGCGGGTAGTCCGCCGTGGCGTCGAGGTTGTGGTAGGGCGAATAGTCGCGCAGGAAGGCCCAGTCGTCGCCATCGGGATCGCCGTACTCGGCCATCCAGGAGGCGCCGGCGAGCAGCTCGTGGTAGCGGCGCATGTCGAGCAGCGGCACCTGGCAGACCACGGCGCCGAACAGCCGTGGATACTTCACCAGCATGTTGCCCACCAGCAGGCCACCGTTGGAGCCACCCTGGATGCCCAGGTGCCGCGGCGAGGTGATGCCGCGGGCGATCAGGTCTTCGGCCACCGCGGCGAAGTCCTCATGGGCCCGATGGCGCTTCTCCCGCAGCGCGGCCTGGTGCCAGCGCGGCCCGTACTCGCCGCCACCGCGGATATTGGCGACAACATAGACGCCGCCCCGGGAGAGCCAGCCGCGGCCGACGCCGGGGCTGTAGGACGGCAGCAGCGACACCTCGAAGCCACCGTAGCCGTAGAGCAGGGTCGGGTTGGCGCCGTTGGCCTCGATACCCTCCCTGCCCACCAGGAAGTAGGGCACCCGGGTACCGTCCCGGCTGGTGGCGAAATGCTGGCTGACGGCGAGCCCCGTGGCATCGAACAGCGCCGGCGCCTGCTTGAGTGGCTGCGGTACCTCGCCGACCCGACCGTGGTAGAGCGTGGTCGGCGTGAGGTAGTCGGTGACCACCATGAACAGCTCGTCGGACTCCTCGTCGTCCACCGCCGAGAGGCTCACCGTGCCGAGTTCGGGCGCCCCGGCCAGCGGCTCGCACGGCCACTCGCCGTCGCCGGGCGTGAGCACGTAGAGCCGGTTCCTGACGTCGTCGAGGACATTGAGCACGAGGTAGTGCCGGGTCCAGGTGGCATCCGCCAGGGAGGTCCGCTCGGTCGGCGTAAACAGCACCTGCAAGCCCCGGGCCCCCGCCATGAAGGCCTCCAGATCGGCGGCCAGCAGTGCCCCCGCCGGGTAGGTCGTGCCGTCGAGCGTCCAGGGCTCACGCAGCTCCAGGGTCAGCCAGCGCCGGTGCACCTGCTTGCGGGCCGAGTTCGGCACCTCGACCCGATGCAGGGTACCGTCGGCCTCGCGCAGGTAGAGTTCGTTATCGTAGAAGGCCCGGGCACGGCTGACGAAATCACGCTCGTACCCTCGGGTGTGGTCGCGCATGGCGCCCACCACCATGTCATCGGCTTCGCCCTCGAAGACGGTGGTGGCCTCGGCCAGCGGGGTGCCGCGCCGCCACGCCTTGACGATGCGGGGGTAGCCCGAGGCGGTCAGCGATCCCTCGCCGAAGTCGGTATAGACGTAGACGCTGTCGTGGTCGATCCAGGCGAGGCCACCCTTGGCCTCGTCGCGGAAGAACCCGTCGCCGACCCAGCGCTGCTCGACGAGATCGAACTCGCGGGTCACGTCGGCGTCGGCGCCACCCCGCGACAGCGAGATCAGGCAGTGTCGCCACGGCGCGTCCGGGTGGCGTGGCTTGAGGCAATGGGCACCATGCCAGACCCAGTTCTCGCCCTCGGCGGCATTGAGGGCATCGAGGTCGATCAGCACCTCCCAGGCGGGACGGGGCTGGCGGTACTCCGCCGGCGTGGTGCGCCGCCACAGCCCCCGCGGATGCGCCCCATCCTGCCAGAAGTTGTAGTAGTGCGCGCCACGCTTGACCACGAAGGGGATGCGGTCGTCGGCCTCGAGGATCGCCAGCAGGTCGGCCTGCAGGGCAGCGAAGCCGGGATCGGCCTCGAGGCGGGCCTGGGCCACCGCATTGTGTGTGTGCACCCATTCCAGTCCCCGCTCGCCTTCGACCTCCTCGAGCCAGCGATATGGGTCGAGCGCCTCGCTTTCCGGGCCCCGGGTGGGTTGGCTGGACATGTCGACTCTCCTTACGTTGCCCGATCGAATCACATTAGCAGAGTTGCCAATCCACGGTGCGGCGCCGTCGCGAGATGGCGACCAAGACGGGGGCGATGCACCGGAGACAAAACGGCAACGGGCACCACCCCGGCATACGACATGTAGTCATTACCCGCCGGGGGAAAGGCGGGGCTGACCCGGTCGTGGCGAGAGGGAGGGGGAACTTTTTATTACGATGTTCTTGACTATACTTCGAGGCATTGCAGGGACGTAAGTGGCCCGCCGGCCTCGCGGCGATCGGACCGCGAACGATAACGACGTTGCGTGCAATGGGAGAACACGACAATGAAAAATGCAACAGCCGCCAGCATAGACACGAAGCCGACCTCGCGCCGCCAGTTCCTCAAGGGCGGCCTGCTGGCCACCGGCGGGGTGGCAGCCAGTACCATCGGCGCCCCGGCGGTGCTGGCGCAGAGCCCGATCGTCATCAGAATGCAGACCTCGTGGCCCTCGGGCGACATCTGGATGGACTTCGCTCGCGAGTATGTCGATCGCGTCCACCGCATGTCCGGTGGCCGGCTACGGATCGACCTGCTGCCCGCGGGCGCGGTGGTCGGTGCTTTCCAGGTACTCGATGCCGTGCATGACGGCATCCTCGACGCCGCCCACACCGTGCCGGTCTACTGGTATGGCAAGCACAAGGCTGCGTCGCTGTTCGGCACCGGTCCGGTCTGGGGCGGCAACGCGACCACCATGCTGGCCTGGTTCTACCAGGGCGGTGGCAAGGAACTCTATCGCGAACTGACCCAGGATATCCTGGGGCTCGACGTCTATGGCTTCTACGGCTTCCCGATGCCGGCCCAGCCCTTCGGCTGGTTCAAGGAGCCGGTGACTACGGTCGAGGAGGTCCGGGGCCTCAAGTACCGCACCGTGGGGCTTGCCGCCGACCTCATGCAGGAGCTCGGCATGAGCGTCACCCAACTCCCGGGTGGTGAAATCGTGCCGGCGATGGAGCGCGGCGTCATCGATGCCTTCGAGTTCAACAACCCGTCCTCCGACCTGCGCTTCGGTGCCCAGGACGTGGCCAAGAATTACATCCTTTCCTCGTATCACCAGGCCAGCGAGTCGTTCGAGTTCCTGTTCAACCGGGACTTCTTCGACGACCTCGACGAGGACCTGCAGGCGATCCTGCAGTATGGCGTCGAGGCCGCATCGACCTCGAACACGGCGTTGGCGCTCGATCAGTACTCCAAGGACCTGCAGGCGCTGCAGGAGGAGCACGGTGTCACCGTACACCGCACCTCGCAGGAGATCCTCGACGCCGAGCTACAGGCTTGGGACAAGCTGATTCCTCAACTGGAAGAGGACGACTTCATGAAGCGCTGCATGGAGAGCCAGCGCGAGTGGGTCGAGCGCGTTGTCTTCTATGAGTTGATGAACGCGACCGATCTTGAGCTAGCCTACGAGCACTACTTCCCGGGCAAGCTGAAGCTCTGATGGCGTCGCCTGCACCCTTCCTCGGCCATGCGCCGGGGAAGGGCGGGATGACGCGGCATACATCAGGTTTCTCCATCCCCCGTGCGACGGTCGCCTGATCGCCGCGCGACCCGATCCGGCAGGTGCTCGCGTATCATGCTCAACGTCATTCGTTTCATCGATCGCCTCACGAGTTGGTTCGGCCGAGCCTTTGCCTGGCTGATCCTGCTGATGGCATTCGGCATGGGCTATGAGGTGGTGTCGCGCTATGTCTTCAATGCGCCCACCGCCTGGGCCTTCGACATGTCCTATATCCTCTACGGCACGCTGTTCATGGTGGGGGGCGCCTATACGCTGGCGCGCAACGCCCATGTGCGTGGCGACTTCCTCTATCGGCTGTGGCAACCGCGCACCCAGGCCAAGGTCGAGTTGGTGCTTTATTTCATCTTCTTCTACCCCGGTATCACCGCGCTGGTGGTCGCCGGCTGGAAGTATGCCGAGCGCTCCTGGCGCTATATGGAAGTGAGCACTTTCTCACCGGCGGGCGTGCCGGTATTCCATTTCAAGACCATGCTCATGGTGGCCGGGATCCTGCTGTTCATCCAGGGCATTGCCCAGGTCTGCCGCTGCATCCTCTGTATCCGCACCAATGAATGGCCGCCCAGCGTGGAGGATGTCGAGGAACTCGAGGACAAACTGATCAAGCAGGCGGCTGCCGGAGAGATCGACAAGGCCGAGAAGTTCGCACACGGGAGAGACGATACATGACCGATCCGCAGATCGCCATCATGATGCTGGGGATCTTCATCCTCATCATCTTTCTCGGCTTCCCGATCGCCTTCACCCTGATGGCGCTGGGCATCATCTTCGGCTACTACGCCTATTTCAATCCGGGCCGCATGTGGCGCGACCACGACCGCGCGCTAGAGGCTGGTGCCGGTAACTGGGAACTAGTCGAGACCTGGGTCGGCGGGTTCTTCAACAATCGGATCTTCGATCTGTTCGTCAACCAGACCTACTCGGTGATGGCGAACGAGGTGCTGACCGCGGTGCCCCTGTTCCTGTTCATGGGCTACATCGTTGAGCGTGCCAACATCGTCGACCGGCTGTTCTCGACGCTCTACATTGCCGCCAAGCGATTGCCCGGCGCCATGGCGGTGGCGGCACTGATCACCTGTGCGCTGTTCGCCACAGCTACCGGCATCGTGGGTGCGGTGGTGACGCTGATGGGCCTGCTGGCCTTTCCGGCCATGCTCAAGGCGCGCTACAACACCGGTTTCGCCTCGGGCGTGATCTGCGCCGGCGGCACGCTCGGCATCCTGATCCCGCCCTCGATCATGCTGATCGTCTATGCGGCGGCGTCGGGGGAATCGATCGTGCGGCTCTACGCCGGGGCGCTGCTTCCCGGCTTTTTGCTCGCCGGGCTCTACCTGCTCTACATCATCGGACGCTCGGTGCTGCAGCCCTCAGTGGCACCCAAGCCGACGGAAGAAGAGGCCGGCGACATCCCCACGCTGAAGTTGGTGGTGATGATCTTCACTTCCTTCGTGCCACTGGCGGTGCTGATCATGGCGGTGCTGGGGTCGATCCTGTTCGGATTGGCGACGCCCACCGAGGCGGCCTCGGCGGGTGCGCTCGGCGGGCTGATGCTGGCGGTGGCCTATCGTGCACTGACCTGGCAGCGCCTGCGCGAGGCGGTCTACCTGACCATGAAGACCACGGCCATGGTGTGCTGGTTGTTCGTCGGTTCCTGGACCTTCTCCTCGGTGTTCTCCTACCTGGGCGGCGAGCACCTGATCACCGAGTTCGTCACCGGGCTCGACATCACCCCGCTCACCTTCCTGATCCTGGCGCAGTTCATCATCTTCCTGCTGGGCTGGCCGCTGGAGTGGTCGGAGATCATCATCATCTTCGTGCCGATCTTCCTGCCGTTGCTGCCGCACTTCGGCGTCGACCCGCTGTTCTTCGGCATCCTGGTGGCGCTCAACCTGCAGACCTCGTTCCTGACGCCACCCATGGCGATGTCGGCCTATTACCTCAAGGGGATCGCACCGCCCCACGTACAACTCGTCGAGATCTTCCGCGGTTGCATGCCCTTCCTGGCCATGGTGTTCCTGGCCATGATCGTGCTGTACAACCTGCCGCAAATCGTGTTCTGGCTGCCGGAGTTGATCTATGGGCGTTAAGAAAAATTCAACGCAGGAGCTTGCCGCGCTGACGGCGTGTGAGGCGGCCCGGCGCATCGCCGAGGGGGGCTTGACCTCGGCCGAACTGGTGGCGGCTTGCCTGGAGCGCATCGCGGCGGAGGAGGAACGGATCCAGGCCTGGGAATTCATCGACCGCGACAAGGCGATGGCCGAGGCCGAGGAGCGCGACCGGCGCCGCCGGCGCGGGCTGCCACTCGGGCCCCTGAACGGGGTGCCCGTCGGGCTCAAGGACATCATCGACGTCAAGGGCATGCCGACAGCGAACGGTACCGCCATCGACGCCGGCAAGCGGCCCTCCGTGGACGCCACGGTGACCCGGCGGTTGAGGGCCGCCGGGGCGGTGATCCTCGGCAAGACGGTGACCACCGAGTTTGCCTATTACCAGCCGGGCAAGACGCGCAACCCGCACGACCCGGGACGGACGCCCGGCGGTTCGTCGAGCGGCTCGGCGGCCGCCGTGGCGGCCGGCATGGTGCCGCTGGCGCTCGGCAGTCAGACCAATGGTTCGGTGATCCGACCGGCCGCGTTCTGTGGCGTGGTCGGGTACAAGCCTTCCTTCGGCGCCATCCCGCGCAGCGGTGTGCTGACCCTGGCGCCGAGCCTCGACCAGGTCGGCGTCTTCGCGCGCACGCTCGAGGATGCGGCGCTGGCCGAACTGTTGATGGGGCCGGACGGGCAGGATGCGGACGCGCGGGAAAGCCCGGGGCCGCTCACCGCTACCGCGCTGGCCGAGCCGCCGGTGACGCCGGCGCTGGCCTTCGTCAAGACACCCTTCTGGGAGCGTGCGGATGCTTCGACACGGGATGCTTTTGGCGAGCTTGGCGAGGCGCTGGGCGAGCAGGCCGACGAGGTCGAGTTGCCCGAGGTCTTCGCCCGCGGCGCCGGCTGGCTCGGCGGCGTGATGGCGGCCGAGATGGCGCGCAATCTCGGCCACTATGTCGACCGCGCACCACAGGAGACCAGCGAGACGTTCCGCGAGTTGATCGCCGACGGGCGGTCGATGAGGGCGCCTGACTACCTGGCGGCACGCGATATGCGCCAGGTGTTGCACGACTCGCTCGGCCCCATCTTCGACCGCTTCGACGCCATCGTCACGCCGGCAGCGCCAGGCGAGGCGCCGGCGGGGCTGGAGAGCACCGGCGATGCGATATTCTGCAGCCTCTGGACCTTCTGCGGATTGCCGGCCATCAGTCTTCCGCTGATGACGGGGTCGAACGGGATGCCGCTGGGGGTGCAACTGGTCGGCCGGCACGGACAGGACGCCCGGCTGCTCAGAACCGCGCGGTGGCTGGTGCGCACGCTCTCGGGGGAGGGGGACGAATGACCGACAAGGTTCTGGCCATCGCGGCGTTGCTCGGGCTGATCGCCTTCCTCATCACGGTGCCGCTGTTCGTGCCGCATATCGACCTGATCATCTTCACCGTCCTCTGCGTGCTGCTGGCCGCCTTCGACTTCTGGCGCGAGTTGTTTCGCGGTAAACGTTGATCTCTCCCCTGAGTCTGCATGGTGCCGCTAGACTCGAACCGCCGACCCCGGCGGTGATCCGCACGCGGTTGCAGGCATCGCAGGGGGAGCGGATGGCGCGGCCGAAGCCGTCGACCTGAGACGTCATGAGGGGCGCTCCGCCGCCGGCCCGTCCATGGGCAGCCGGGCAATCAGCTCGCCGACGCCCTGGGTGACCGAGGCGATGGTGGCCTCGTCGTAGAGCCGGCCCTTGCGCTTGCGCAGGCCCTGTTCATAAAGCCTGACGTGCTCGGTGGGCGTCACCCCGGCGCTGGCCAGGCAGTGGCTGGCACAGTGCAGCTGGCAGCCGTCGATGGCCACGATGGGCCGGCCGGAGCGAGCCACGCGCACCAGGGCGGGCACGCCGCCGCCCACCCCGGCGATGCAGGACATCTCCGCCACGCCGCCGTGGTCGAGGCGCAGGGCCACCTCGTTGGCCAGCTGGGCCACGTCGGAACAGCCGGAGCAGGCATAGACCAGGGTGCGTGGCTGGTTCGCTTTGCGGGACATCTCGCCTCCCTCGTTGCGGGGTTCAGTCGTCGGCCAGCAGGGTGTCGCGCAGTTTCTGCTCGTCGAGCACCACCAGCCGCTGACGGTCGATGTTGATGGCACCGCTGTCGCGCAGCTTGCCGAGCAGGCGCGACAGGGTCTCCGGGGTCATGGCCAGCTGGGCGGCCAGCCAGCGCTTGGGAATGGTCAACCGCACCACCCGCGGTCCCTTGGCGCGGCTGCCGGGCAACTGGCGCAGGATGTAGCTGACCAGCCGCGCCATGGCATCGGCCTGGGTCAGCAACGCCATGTCCTCCAGGCGTTCGGTGAGCTCCAGGGCCAGGCGGCTCATGAACTCCGCCCGGCAAGCCGGACGGTTGTCCATCAGCGCACGGCAGCGGGGGGCGGGAATCGCCAGCACGTGGGTGCGGCGCAGTGCCTCGGTGGAATAGAGGTAGACGCCCTCGCTGGACACCATGCTCAGCTGGCCCAGGGGCCCGCCACGCTCCACGCAGCGGATGGTCGCCTGGCGGCCGTCGATGGTGTCGCGCACCAGCCTGACCACCCCGCTGATGACGATGTAGAGCCAGTGCGCCGGGGCGTCCTGGCGGAACAGCCACTCGCGGGTCTTGAGGGTGCGCACCTCGGTGTCTTCCAGCAGGGCGTCGACCTCGTCGTCGTCGAGCGTGGAGAGCCAGGGCACCCCACGCACCAGGTCACGCAGCTGCCGGGGCCGGAACAGCAGCTCAGCCGAGGAACTGGGTGCCGGGGCAGTATCCGTAGACATGGCCTTCCTCCACATGGGTATTGGCATCGATCATCAGGTAGCCGTTCGCCTGGCTGGCGGCGCCGAGCATATGGGAGCCCTGGCCTCCCGCGAGGGTCGCGACGGGGGCGCCGCCGGTCCAGTCCAGCACCACCCGCAACAGTTCGCGGCGTCCGCGCGGGCCACGCCGCGAGAAACCGGCCGCCACCGGGTAGTGCTGCAGCGGTGCCGGGGGACGGCCCTGGCGACCGTGCACGAAGGGCAGGGCCAGCAACTGCCAGCCGACCAGCGAGGCCACCGGGTTGCCGGGCAGGCCGATCAGCGGCGTGCCACTCGCGGCACCGGCGCCGAGCCAGCCGAAGACGAAGGGCTTGCCGGGCTTGATGGCCACGCCGTGGAAGGCGATGCCACCCAGGCGCTCGACCACCGGGCGCACATGATCCTCCTCGCCCACCGAGACCCCGCCGGTGCAGATCACCAGGTCGGCGCTGTCCCGCGCGACGATCAACGCCTCCTGCACGGCCGAGGCCGTGTCGTCGACGATGCCCAGGTCGAGTACCCGGCACTGCTGCTGTGCCAGCAGGGCACGCAGCATGGCGGCGTTGCTGTTGTAGACCTGGCCCGGCACCCGGGGCGAACCCGGCTCGATCAGCTCGTCGCCGGTGGAGATCAGCGCCACCGTCAGGCGCGGGCGCACCACCACCTCGGCGATGCCGTGGCTGGCCAGCAGGGCGATGGCCGCCGGGGTCAGGCGCGTGCCGGCGGCCAGCACCCGCTCGCCGGCACGGGCCTCCTCGCCACGGCGGCGGATATTGGCAGCGGCCGACACCTCCCCCTCGACATGCACGTGCCCTTGGGCATCGATCCGGGTGCGCTCCTGGGGCACCACGGCATCGGCGCCCAGCGGGACCGGCGCCCCGGTGAAGATCCGCGCGCAGCCGCCTCGCGGCAGGTGCAGCACCCCGGCACCGGCGGGCACCCGCTGTGCCACCGTCAGGCCACGGCCCTTCGCCTTGGCGTCCTCGAGATCGGCCAGGCGCAGGGCGTAGCCGTCCATGGCGCTGTTGTCGACGCCCGGCAGGTCGAGATCGCCCAGGGCGTCCCCGGCCAGCACCCGCCCGGCCGCCTCGTCCAGCGCCAGGCGCTCCCGGCCGGCCACCGGCACCGCCGCGTCGATCATCCGGGCACGGGCATCGAAGAGATCGAGCAGGCCCGGGGTGACGACCTCCGCACAGCCGCAGTTCATGTCGTCGCTCCGGCCGGGCCGGCCGACTGGCGGCTCGCGCAAGGCTCGGCCTCGGGCAGCACCATGGCGACGAAGTTGCACGGCCGGGTGCGGGCGTCGAGCTGGGCTTTGATGATGCCGTCCCAGGCCGTGGCGCAGGCCTTCGGCGAGCCCGGCATGGCGAAGATCAGGGTGCGGTTGGCCACCCCGGCCACGGCCCGGGACTGGATTGTCGAGCTGCCGATGGTCGCGAGGGAGAGCTGGCGGAACAGTTCGCCGTAGCCGTCGATGGCCTTGTCGAAAAGCGGCGTCAGGGCCTCGGGCGTGGTATCGCGGGGCGTGAAACCGGTGCCGCCGTTGACCAGGATCGCCTGGATGTCGTCGCGCATCACCCAGGCGGAGACCTCCGCGCGGATGCGGTAGACGTCATCGGGCACGATGCGCCGTTCGACCAGGCCGTGGCCGGCCTCGGTCAGGCGCGCGCTCAGCAGGTCGCCGCTGCCGTCCGCGTCGAAGCCGCGGGTATCGGAAACGGTCAGCACCGCCATGCCCAGCGGCTCGAAGGGGGCATCGGCATGCACATGGGCCATCGGGAATCCTCCGTCACTGCATCAATGAGCGGCCGGCATCGTCGTCCAGGGTGACCCCCTCGACGCCGATCTCGGCCTCCAGCGCCAGCAGGTAGTGGCGCAGGGCACGGCGGGTGGCCTGTTCGCGCAGGCTGTGACGGACATGCTCGGCGACCCGCTCGTAGGACAGCTCGCGCCCCTCGACGCGCTCGTCGATGCTGACCAGGTGCCAACCGTAGCGCGAGGCCAGCGGCCGTTCATGGAGTCCCTCTGGCAGGTGCTGCAGGGCGCGGTCGAGCTCGGCCACGGTCTGTCCCGGGGCCAGCCAGCCCAGCTCGCCACCCTGCTCCTTCGATGGGCACGCGGAGTGACGCTGGGCGAACTCAGTGAAGCGCTCGGGCACTGCCTGCAGCTCGCGGATCAGCGTCTCGCCCAGGCGATAGCCGGCATCGCGGGCCTCGGCATCGTCCGGGGCCGCGGCCAGCAGCACGTGGCGTACCCGCAGGCGAGTGGGCTCGCTGAAGCGCTCGGGATGGGCGGCGTGGAAGCGCCGGCAATCCGCCTCGGCGGGGTCCGGCACGTCCAGCTCCTGCTCCAGCAACTCGGCGATGGCGGCATCGGCCTCGTCGAGTTCGCCATTGGCCGCATCACTCAGGCCCAGGGCCGCGGCGCGCTGGCGCAGCAGTTCGCGCACCACCAGGGCACGGGCCGCCTTGAGCTGGGCACTGCCGGCGCTGTCGGCCGGGTGGTACTGCATCTCCTGGGCGATGGCGGCCTCCTCGATGGTGGCCTCGCCGACCCGGATGGGCGGGGGGCTGGCGCCCCCCGGGATCTGCTCGATATCGATCTTTTGCATGGCTAAATCCTTGGAGCTCTTCTCAACGGTCCGGTAGGAGGGGGCTTTTCCGGCGGCAGGGCTGCGAGGAGGCGCTGTGAACCCCTCCCTGGGCGCTACATTTGCCATCCATGGCAAATGACCTCCTCTTCGCCCTGCCCCCGGCGCCCCTGCCGGAGGTGTGGGCAAGGCCTGTCTCAGCCCCGCTTGCGGACCAGCTGGTAGCGGCGCGTCACATAGCCGAAGGGCACGCTCCAGACATGGACCAGGCGCGAGAACGGGAACAGCAGGATGATGGTCAGCCCGAGGAAGACGTGGAGCTTGTAGATCCAGGAGACCTCGGTCATGTAGTCCGCCGCACCACCGCCGAAGAAGACGATGGCCTGGGCCCAGGCGGCCAGGGTGAGCATCATCTCGCCGTCCAGGTGGCCCAGCGAGAAGTACACGCTGATCACGCCCAGCGCCGCCTGGAAGACGATCAGCCCGAGGATGACGTTGTCCATGACGCTCGACGAGGCCTTGACCCGCGGGTTGGTCAGGCGGCGGTAGAGCAGCATGGCGCCGCCCACCAGGCACATCACCCCGGCGATGCCACCGATGACGATAGCCAGCATCTGCTTGGCAGCCGCCGACAGGAAGGGCGCATAGGCCCAGTGGGGGGTCAGCATGCCGAACAGGTGGCCGAAGAAGATCACCAGGATGCCGATATGGAAGAGGTTGCTGGCCAGGCGCATGTTCTTCGACGAGAGCATCTGGCTGGAGCCGGTCTTCCAGGTGTACTGGCCATGGTCGTAGCGCAGCAGGCTGCCGACCAGGAACACCGTACCGGCCAGATACGGATAGTAGCCGTAGATCAGGTGTTGCAGGTATTCGGAAAACATGGCGATTCTCCTTCAGCTGGCAGCCGGGCCGGTGCCAGGCATGATACGTACGGGGTCACTGGGCACCTCACGCTTGCGCTCGGCGAGGCGGCGTCCCTCGGCGGACTGCAGGGCGCAGTCCTGGTCGGACTCGGCGGAGAAACGCACCGCCTCCTCCTCCCAGACCTCGTCCAGCGCCTCGGGGGTGTCGTCGCGGGGCTCCTCGACGACCCGCTCGCGGTGGGCGTCGACGTCGGCCTCGGCACCGATCAGCGCCAGCAGCGCCAGGGGCACCAGGGCGTGGTCGGCGTCGCGCTCCTCCAGCCGAGCGGCGAGCAGCGCCAGGATGTGGCGGATCTCGCCCAGCCAGCGGCCGATGTCGGCCTCCGGTCGGGTGGAGAGGTACTCCAGGAACAGCGGCAGGTAGTCCGGCAGCTCACGGGCGTCGAGCTCGAAGCCCGCGGCGCTGTACTCGGCCAGCAGGTCGACCATGGCTTGGCCGCGGTCGCGGGACTCGCCGTGGACGTGTTCGAAGAGCAGCAGCGAGGTGCTGCGCCCGCGATCGAACAGCGCCACGTACTCGGCCTGCAGGTCCATCAGGTCGGCATCCAGCAGTCGCTGGCACCAGTCCATCAGGGCGGTGCGCAGCATCGCCGGCAGCCGGAGCTCGGCATCGGTGATCTCGATCATCTCCGGCGCCGCGGCCTGCAGCGCCTCGGTGGGGTAGTCGAGCAACCGGGCCAGCACGCGCAGGCTCAGCATGTCCGGCTCCGTCGCGGGGTATTGCATCGCGGCCTCAGCCATGACGGACCTCCTCGGCTTGCGGGTCATAGGTTTCCACCGGCTTGACCAGGGTGGTGGTCGTCTTGCGACCACCGAACAGGCTCTCGCCGCTCTCGCCGTGGCAGCCGTCGCCGAAGCTGAAGCCGCACCCGCCGCGCTCCGGGAAGGCCTCGGTGGCCATCTCGCGGTGGCTGGTGGGGATCACGAAGCGGTCCTCGTAGTTGGCGATCGCCAGGTAGCGGTACATGTCCTCCACCTGGGCCTCGGTCAGGCCGACGCTCTCCAGCACTTCGGTCTCGGCCTGGCCTTCCACGTGCTTGCCGCGCATGTAGAGGCGCATGGCCATCAACCGCTTGAGCGCCAGCACCACGGGCGCCTCCTCACCGGCGGTGAGCATGTTGGCCAGGTACTTCACCGGGATGCGCAGCGACTCGATCCTGGGCATCACGCCGTCGAACTCGACCTTGCCCGCCTCGGCGGCGGACTGGATCGGCGACAGCGGCGGCACGTACCAGACCATCGGCAGGGTGCGGTACTCCGGGTGCAGCGGCAGCGCCAGGCCCCAGTCCATGGCCAGCTTGTAGACCGGCGAGGCCTGGGCGGCGGCGATCACGTTGTCGGTGATGCCGTCCTTCCTGGCCTGGGCGATCACTTCCGGGTCGTTGGGGTCGAGGAATATCTCGCACTGGCGATGGTAGAGGTCGCGCTCGTCCGCCGAGCTGGCCACCTCCTCGATGCGGTCGGCATCGTAGAGCAGCACGCCGAGGTAGCGGATGCGCCCCACGCAGGTCTCGGAGCAGACGGTCGGCTGGCCGGCCTCGATGCGCGGGTAGCAGAAGATGCACTTCTCCGACTTGCCGGTCTTCCAGTTGTAGTAGATCTTCTTGTAGGGGCAGCCGGAGATACACATCCGCCAGCCGCGACACTTGTCCTGGTCGATCAGGACGATGCCGTCCTCTTCGCGCTTGTAGATCGCCCCGCTCGGGCACGACGCCACGCAGGTGGGGTTGAGGCAGTGCTCGCACAGGCGCGGCAGGTACATCATGAAGGTGTTCTCGAACTGGCCGTAGATGTCGGCCTGGATCTGCTCGAAGTTCGCGTCCTTGCGCCGCTTGGCGAACTCGGTGCCGAGGATCTCCTCCCAGTTCGGGCCCCACTCGATCTTGTTCATGCGCGCCCCGGAGATCAGCGAACGCGGCCGCGCGGTGGGCTGGTGGTCGCTCTGCTTGGCGGTGTGCAGATGCTGGTAGTCGAAGGTGAACGGCTCGTAGTAGTCGTCGATCTCCGGCAGGTCGGGGTTGGCGAAGATGTTCGCCAGCACCCGCCACTTGCCGCCGATGCGCGGCTCGATCTTGCCGTCCTTGCGACGCAGCCAGCCCCCCTTCCACTTGTGCTGGTTCTCCCACTCCTTGGGATAGCCGATACCGGGCTTGGTCTCGACGTTGTTGAACCAGGCGTACTCCACGCCCTCGCGGCTGGTCCAGACGTTCTTGCAGGTCACCGAGCAGGTGTGGCAGCCGATGCACTTGTCGAGGTTGAGGACCATGCCTACCTGGGAACGAATCTTCATTTCACGGCCTCCTGCACGGTGTCATTGCCTTCGCCATCCAGCCAGTCGATCTTCTTCATCTTGCGTACGATGACGAATTCGTCGCGGTTGGAGCCGACGGTGCCGTAGTAGTTGAAGCTGTAGGACAGCTGCGCGTAGCCCCCGATCATGTGGGTCGGCTTGGGGCATACCCGGGTCACCGAGTTGTGGATGCCGCCGCGGGTGCCGGTGATCTCGGAGCCCGGCATGTTCAGGATCCGCTCCTGGGCGTGGTACATCATCGCCATGCCGTTCTTGACCCGCTGGCTGACCACCGCCCGGGCGGCGATGGCGCCATTGGCGTTGTAGAGCTCGATCCAGTCGTTGTCCTCGACGCCGATGGCCCTGGCGTCATCCTCGGACATCCAGACGATGGGACCGCCCCGCGACAGGGTCTGCATCAGCAGGTTGTCGCTGTAGGTGGAGTGGATGCCCCACTTCTGGTGCGGGGTGATCCAGTTCAGGGCGATCTCCGGGTTGCCGTTGCCCTTCGTCTCGGCCAGGCTGATCGCCGCCTTGGTATCGATGGGCGGACGATAGACCAGCAGGCTCTCGCCGAAGGCACGCATCCAGGGGTGATCCTGGTAGAACTGCTGGCGGCCGCTGACGGTGCGCCACGGGATCAGCTCGTGGACGTTGGTGTAGCCGGCGTTGTAGGAGACATGCTCGTCCTCGAGGCCGGACCAGGTCGGGCTGGAGATGATCTTGCGCGGCTGGGCAACGATGTCGCGGAAGCGGATCTTCTCCTCCTCCTTGGGATGCGCCAGGTGGGTATGGTCGCGCCCGGTGATCTTCGACAGCGCGCCCCAGGCCTTCACCGCCACCTGGCCGTTGGTCTCCGGCGCCAGGGCCAGGATCATCTCGGCGGCGTCGATGGCGGACTCGATCCGCGGCCGACCCTGGTGCGGCCCGTCCAGCTTGCGGTGGTTGAGCTTGCCGAGCAGGTCCACCTCCTTCTCGGTGTTCCAGCTGATGCCCTTGCCGCCGTTGCCGATGCTCTCCAGCAGCGGGCCCACGGAGGTGAAGCGCTCATAGGTCTCGGGGTAGTTGCGCTTGACCTCGATCAGCGCCGGCATGGTCTTGCCGGGGATCGGCTCGCACTCGCCGCGCTTCCAGTCCTTGACCTCGACCTGGGCCAGCTCGGCGGGGGAATCGTGCTGATGCGGCAGGGTGACCAGGTCGGTCTCCTCGCCCAGGTGCCCCACGCAGGCCTTGGAGAACGCCTTGGCGATGCCCTTGTAGATGTCCCAGTCGCTGCGCGACTCCCAGGCCGGGTCCGTCGCCGCGGTCAGCGGGTGGATGAAGGGGTGCATGTCGGAGGTGTTGAGGTCGTCCTTCTCGTACCAGGTCGCCGTGGGCAGCACGATGTCCGAGTAGAGGCAGGTGGTGGACATGCGGAAGTCCAGGGTCACCAGCAGGTCGAGCTTGCCTTCCGGCGCCTCGTCGTGCCACTTGACCTCTTCGGGCTTCTGGCCGCCGACCTCGCCCAGGTCCTTGCCCTGGATGCCGTGGCGGGTCCCCAGCAGGTACTTGAGCATGTACTCGTGGCCCTTGCCGGAACTGCCCAGCAGGTTGGAACGCCAGATGAACATGTTGCGCGGGAAGTTCCGGGGGTCGTCCGGGTCCTCCGCGGCGAAGGCGAGCTTGCCACGCTTCAACTGCTCCACGGCGTAGTCGGCGGTGGACAGGCCGGCCGCCTTGGCGTCCCTGGCCAGGCTCAGGGGGTTGACGCCCAGCTGCGGGGCCGAGGGCAGCCAGCCCATGCGCTCGGAGCGCACGTTGAAGTCGATCAGGCTGCCGGGGTAGTCCTCGACCCTGGCCAGCGGCGAGAGGATCTCCTTGATCTGGAGCTTCTCGTAGCGCCACTGGGAGGAGTGGTTGTAGAAGAAGGAGGTGGAGTTCATGTGCCGCGGCGGGCGCTGCCAGTCGAGGCCGAAGGCCAGCGGGGTCCAGCCGGTCTGCGGGCGCAGCTTCTCCTGGCCCACGTAGTGGGACCAGCCGCCGCCGCTCTGGCCGATGCAGCCGCACATGACCAGCATGTTGATCAGGCCACGGTAGTTCATGTCCATGTGGTACCAGTGGTTCATGCCGGCACCGACGATGATCATGCTGCGCCCCCGGGTCTTGTCGGCGTTGTCGGCGAACTCACGGGCGATACGGGTGGCCTGCTCGGCCGGCACGCCGGTGATCTTCTCCTGCCAGGCCGGGGTATAGGGCCTGACCTGGTCGTAGGAGGTGGCGCCGTCGTCCTCTCCGAAGCCGCGGTCGATGCCGTAGTTGGCGCACATCAGGTCGAAGACGGTGGTGGTCAGCACCTCGCTGCCGTCGGCCTTCTTGAGACGCTTGACCGGCAGGCTGTGGAACAGCAGGTCGTCGCTGGCCCCCTCGCTCTTCACATGGTCGAAGTGCTCGTGGGCGATGCCGCCGAAGTAGGGGAAGGCGACCTTGGCCACCTCGTCGTGGTGGTCGGCAAGCGTCAGCAGCGGCTTGATCTCGGTGCCCTCGGCATCGAGCGACTCGAGGTTCCACTTGCCCACCTCATCACCGGTCTCGCCCCAGCGGAAGCCGATGGAACCGCGCGGCACGACGAGTTGATCGCGGGTCTCGTCCCAGGCCACGGTCTTCCACTCCGGGTTGTTGTCCTGGCCCAGGCTCGCCTCGAAGTCGCTGGCGCGCATCTGGCGGCCCGGCGCGTAGCTGCCATCCTCGCGGGCCTCGAGCTCGACCAGGAAGGGCATGTCGCTGTAGCGCCGCACGTAGTCGGTGAAGTAGGCACTGGGCCGCTCGAGGTGGAACTCCTTGAGGATGACGTGGCCCATGGCCATGGCCAGCGCCGCGTCGGTGCCCTGCTTGGCGGAGAGCCACTCGTCGGTGAGCTTGGAGACCTCGGCGTAGTCCGGGGTGATGGAGACGGTCTTGGTGCCCTTGTAGCGCACCTCGGTGAAGAAGTGGGCATCCGGCGTGCGGGTCTGGGGCACGTTGGACCCCCAGGCGATGATGTAGCCGGAGTTGTACCAGTCGGCGGACTCGGGCACGTCGGTCTGCTCGCCCCAGGTCATGGGCGAGGCCGGCGGCAGGTCGCAGTACCAGTCGTAGAAGCTCATGCAGACGCCGCCGATCAGTGACAGGTAGCGGCTGCCCGCGGCGTAGCTGACCATGGACATGGCGGGAATCGGCGAGAAGCCGATGATGCGGTCCGGGCCGTACTGCTTGGCGGTGTAGACGTTCGACGCCGCGATCAGCTCGTTGAGCTCATCCCAGTCGGCGCGCACGAAGCCGCCCATGCCGCGGGCCCGCTTGTACTGCTTGGTCCGGGCCGGGTCCTCGACGATGGAGGCCCAGGCGTCGACGGGGTCGCCCTTCTCGGCGACGGCCTCGCGCCACAGCTTGAGCAAGGGCTTGCGGATCAGCGGGTACTTGAGGCGGTTGGCGCTGTACAGGTACCAGGAGTAGCTGGCGCCGCGCGGGCAGCCCCGCGGCTCGTGGTTGGGCAGGTCCGGCCGGGTGCGCGGGTAGTCGGTCTGCTGGGTCTCCCAGGTGACAAGGCCGTTCTTGACGTAGATCTTCCAGCTGCACGAACCGGTGCAGTTGACGCCATGGGTGCTGCGCACGATCTTGTCGTGCTGCCAGCGCTGCCGGTAGCCGTCCTCCCAGCCGCGGGACTCCTCGCGCAGCTCGCCGTGGTCGTTGGCGAAGGGCTCGCGAGTCTTGCGGAAGAAGTTCAGCCGATCAATGAAGTGACTCATGGTCGCTCTCCAGGCTCCTCGAAAGATGTGTGACCGCTTCCGGCCACCCGGCCCGCCGTGCCGCGTGGAGCTCGTGCCGCACGCCAGGCAGGTTCATGGCGAGGATTCTGGGGGATCGATCGGCGAATTACTGCCCGGTTACCTCCATATACCGCGCCTCTACCCCCAAGGGGATAGAGGCCGTGAAACGAGGGGATAAGCCGATGGCGGCAGGGTCGTCAGGCCGCCGAGTGCGGCGCCCTGGCGTGGTCGGCGAGCATCACCAGCATGCATACCGCCAGCGAGCCGTAGAGGAACATGAAGCCGGCACTGCGGATGCCGACCCACTCGTTGCCGAGCACGAACATCATCGGCAACAGCGCGGCGAAGAGTCCCCCCAGGGTCAGCGCCAGGCCGCCCACCAGCGCCATGTCGTCGCCGTGGTCGCGGTGGATCAACCGCATCAGGCTACCCTTGCCGATGCCCATGCCCAGCCCCATGGGCACCAGCAGGGCCAGGAACCACCACAGCGGGGCGCTGAAGCGCAGGGCCAGCTCGCCGTGGACCCCCTGGATCTGCATGGTGAAGGGGGGGTAGGAGAGCAGGAAGAGACAGACCAGCACGAAGGCGCTGACCCACCAGCGCAGGGCCCGGAAGTCGCGCCAGTCGGCCAGTGCGCCGCCGAGCACCTGTCCCAGGCCCACCGCCAGGGTGAAGGGCAGCGCCCAGAGCGCCGCACTCCCGAGCGGCAGCCGGTACTGGGCCGCCAGGTAGCCCGGCAACCACAGCGCCAGCGCCACGAAGGCGCCGAAGAAGAAACTGTAGACGAAGGCGAGCCGCCACAGCTGCCAACAAGCCAGGCGCTCCCGCGCCCGGCGCCAGCCGGCGGGCGGTGGGGGCACGTCATCGAGCTCGAGTACCTCGTCCACCGCCCGGCTGGAGGCATCGGCCTGGTCGTCGGCGAACAGCCACAGCAGGCCCGCCACCAGCAGCACCGGCAACAGGTAGAGCTGCGGCGCCAGGCGCCAGCCATAGGCCTGGCTGATCAGCGGCAGCAGCAGGTAGCTTAGCCCGGCACCGAGCATGCCGGCGCCGTAGAGCCCCAGCGCCAGGCCGGCATGCTGACGGGGCCCCTGGGTCGCCACATAGACCAGGCCGGCGGCCAGCGACCCGGCCCCCAGCCCCAAGCCGGCCCCGGCCAGCAGGAACTCCAGATAGTGGCCCGCCTGGCTGATCCACCACAGGAAGGGGCAGATCAACAGCAGGCAGCCGAGCATGACCCGGCGCCCACCGATCTTCACCGCCAGGCCCGCCATGGGCAGGCTGGCCAGGCCCCCCACCAGCATGGGCACGGCCAGCAGGGCGGCGAAGGCGAGCTCGCCGAAGCCGAGCACCGCCTTGAGCTCGAGGCCCAGCACGGCGAACAGCGTCCAGCAGGCGAAGACCAGGGCGAAGGCCAGCGGCGAGAGCAGCACCACCACCAGCGAGCGGTAACCACCTTCGGTGTCGCGGACGGGGTCTTCCCGGAGGGGCATCATGGGATGGCAGGGCTCCGAGACAAGGGAAAGGAAGCATGGGAAAATTCTCGTGAGCCTTGGCCCGCCGGTCAAAAGGGCATGCGAGGTACACCTTTGAGGGGGCAGGGCCTACCTACTAGGGTATAATGATGGCTTCGTGACTCCTTCAGCCCGCCCCGATGCCGGAGGGCCCCCTCACCGATGAAACTGCTGCAACGTTCCCTGGTGGCCCGCATCATCGCCTCCCTGCTGGCGATCAGCGCCATGGCCCTGATCAGCATCGTGGTCACCATGACCGTGGCCAGCAACAGCCGCGGCGACGCCGCCGCCATCAACATGGCCGGCTCGCTGCGCATGAACACCTACCAGATCGTCGCTGCCCTGCAGCGCTACCAGCAGCAGCCGGAGGCCGAGCACCGCGAGCGGGTGCGTGCGCTCTCGCAGCGCTTCAGGGAACGCCTGACCAGCCCACAGCTGACCGGCGCCATGCCCGGGGCGGCCGATCACGCCCTGCAGGTCCAGTACCGGCGGCTGCTGGAGCGCTGGGACCAGGAGCTCACCCCCCGGATCGAGGCGACCACCGCCGGGACCCCGCTCGAGACCAACGAGCTCAGTGCCACCCTGGATGGCCTGGTGGGCGAGATCGATGGCCTGGTGACCCTGCTGGAGGAGAGCAGCGAATCGAAGATCCGCCTGCTCAGTGTGCTGCAGATCATTTTCCTGGGGCTGACCGCCGTGGTCGTGGCCATCGCCCTGTACGATATCCGCCACAACCTGGTCACCCCGTTGCGCCAGCTGATGGTGCTGGCCCGGGAGGCCGCCCATCGCAACTTCGGCCATCGCACCCGCCTGCAGGGCCACGACGAGCTGGCAATGCTCGGCCGCACCCTCGACACCATGGCCGAGGAGCTCGGCGCCAGTTATGCCGAGCTGGAGGAGCGGGTGTCGCGCAAGAAGGCCGAGCTGGAGCGCAGCAACCTGGCCATGCAGGTCATGCACGACGGCAGCCGCCAGCTCTATGGCGGCGGCAACGACCTGTGCTCCAGCGCCGCGCCCATGCTGCGTCGTCTCGAGCAGTTGCTGGAGATCGGCCCCATCCGGTTGTCGCTCAATGACCCCATCGACGACCGCCAGATCCCCATACTCGCCACCCACTCGGCGCGTCGCCCCGAGTACTGCCGCGACCACGACTGCCACGCCTGCCTGATCGACCCGCGCCCCCTGCGCCTGCGCGAGACCGAGCAAGGCGAGTGCCTGCTGCTGCCGGTGAGTGTGGGTGACGAGATGCTCGGCACCCTGGAGGTCTGGCACCCCAGGAAACAGCCGCTGACCAGCAGCACCCGGCGCCTGCTCAACGCCCTGGCCGACCAGTTGGCCACCGCGGTCTACCTGCAGCGGCGCATCGAGGAGCAGCAGCAGGTCTCGCTGATGAACGAGCGCACCATCATCGCCCGGGAGCTGCATGACTCCCTGGCCCAGTCGCTCTCCTACCTGAAGATGCAGGTGGCACGGCTCGAGCGCATGCAGCAGAAGGACATGCCCCGGGAGGCCCAGGCCGCCGTGTTCGACGAACTGCGCACCGGCCTCGACAGTGCCTATCGCCAGTTGCGTGAACTGCTCACCACCTTCCGCCTCAAGCTCGAGGGGCCGGGACTCTCGAGCGCCCTGCGCCAGACCACCGCGGAATTCGCCGAGCGCATGGCGGCGCCCATCGAGCTGGACTTCGACGTGCCGCCCCACCTGCTCAATCCCAACGAGGAGATCCACGTCCTGCAGGTGGTCCGCGAGGCCCTGGCCAATATCCACAAGCACGCCCGGGCCCACTGGGCGGGGGTCTCGGTGCGCTTCGCCGAGGCCCGTATCCGGGTGCGGATCGAGGACGACGGCATCGGCCTCGAGGACGACCGCTCGCCACCCATGCACTACGGCCTGGTGATCATGCGCGACCGTGCCGACACCCTGGGGGGCGAGCTCAGCCTGCGCAATCGCCCCGCCGGTGGCACCCTCGTCGAGCTCGTCTTCACGCCCCAGACCGCACGCCTGATCACCCAGCAACCCGCTTCACATGTCCCGGATGCTGCCACCGACCCCGTCGCTGAGCACCGGGCCGCCGAGGATCGCATCGCGCTCAAACACAATGGCAACAGGGAATAAGTCACGATGGCCACGCCTGTCCACGATACGCCCGCCAGTATCCTGATCATCGACGACCACCCGCTGCTGCGCCGTGGCGTCTCCCAGCTGCTCGAGCTGGAGGACGACCTCGAGCTGGTCGGCGAGGCCGGCGAGCCCGAGGAGGGCGTGCGGCTCGCCGCCGAGCTCGACCCGGACATGATCCTGCTCGACCTCAACATGCCGGGCATGAACGGCATCGAGACCCTCAAGCGGCTGCGCGAGACGGACTATACCGGACGCATCGTGATGTTCACCGTCTCCGACCACGAGGAGGACGTGGTGGATGCGCTGCAGAGCGGCGCCGACGGCTACCTGCTCAAGGACATGGACCCCGACGAGATGGTCCGCCAGCTGCGCCAGGTGGCCCTGGGGCGCATGGTGATCAGCGAGAGCCTCACCGCCCTGCTCGCCGAGGCACTGCGCAGCCAGCGCAGCCGGCCGGTGGCGACGGACATCCACAGCCTGACCCAACGCGAGCGGGAGATCCTGCGCGAACTCGCCGCCGGGCTCTCCAACAAGCTGATCGCCCGCAAGCTCGATATCACCGAGGGCACCGTCAAGGTCCACGTCAAGCACCTGCTGAAGAAGCTCAACCTGCGCTCGCGGGTCGAAGCCGCGGTGTGGGCCGTCCAGGAAGGCGTCGACCGGTAGCAGGTAACGGGTTCTCTGTGGATACCTCCAAATAATCCCGGGCCGCGCAAGCGGCCCTGCCTCTTTCCCCCGTGCGAAAAAAGCGCTTGGCTATCAACCGGATGGCCTTATACCCCGGCTACCCCTCAAGAGGTATTCCGCTGATTTTTCGGCATTTTTAGCCAGTTTCGCCCCCTCGAGCCGCGGCGTATCTTTCGCCTCAAAGCCCCGCGCGTTGATCCGTGTCACGCCGTGGACCGCAAGGCGGGGCGCAACGGTAATACCCAAGGGGGAATCACCATGGCTAAATCGAGTGCCGACACCGGTCGCATCGCCAGGCCCGGCAGGAATGCCGATATCGAAAACTGGGATGTCGAGAACGACGATTTCTGGGAGCGGGAAGGCAAGAAGGTCGCCAACCGCAACCTGTGGATCTCCATTCCCAGCCTGCTGATGGGCTTCGCCGTCTGGCTGATGTGGGGGATGATCACCACCCAGATGCAGAACCTCGGCTTTCCGTTCACGGTCAGCCAGCTGTTCACCTTGAGCGCCATCGCCGGCCTCTCCGGCGCCACCCTGCGCATTCCGGCGTCGTTCATGATCCGCATCGCCGGCGGACGCAACACCATCTTCCTGACCACCGCCCTGCTGATGATTCCCGCCGCGGGCACCGGCCTCGCGCTGATGAACCCCGGGACCCCGTTCTGGGTGTTCCAGGCCCTGGCGCTGCTCTCAGGCATCGGCGGCGGCAACTTCGCCTGCTCGATGAGCAATATCTCGACCTTCTTCCCCAGGAAGCAGCAAGGCTATGCCCTGGGCATGAACGCCGGCCTGGGCAACTTCGGCGTCACCACCATGCAGATCCTGATCCCGCTGGTGATGACCGTGGGGATCTTTGGCGCCATCGCCGGGGCCCCCATGGAGCTGGAAAGCGCCAGCGGCACCCTGATCGGGCGCATCGAGGCGGGCACCGACACCTGGATCCAGAATGCCGGCTTCGTCTGGCTGGTCTTCCTGATCCCCCTGGCCTTCGCCAGCTGGTTCGGCATGAACAACCTGCGCACCATCACCCCCAACCCGGGTAGCCCAGGCGCCGCCTTCGGCAAGATCCTCGGCCTCTACGGTGTCGGCATCGTGACCTCCGTGGTGGGTGTCGTCGCCCTGAGCATCCTCAACATGTGGCTGGCCCTGCCGGTCACCATCGTGCTGACCCTGGTGGTGCTGCGCCTGATCCCCGGTGACATCAAGCCGAACATCCAGAAGCAGTTCGCGATCTTCTCGAACAAGCACACCTGGTCGATGACGGTGCTCTACATCCTCACCTTCGGCTCCTTCATCGGCTTCTCGGCGGCCCTGCCCCTCTCCATCAGCGTCATCTTCGGCAACATGATGGACGTGGCCGCCGACGGCACCGTGACCCGCGTGGCCAATCCGGATGCCCCCAGCGCCCTGACCTGGGCCTGGATCGGCCCCTTCGTCGGCGCCCTGATCCGTCCCGTCGGCGGCTGGATCTCCGACAAGGTGGGTGGCGCCATCGTCACCCAGATCATCTCGGTGGTGATGGTGGTGGCCTCCGCCGCGGCCGGCTGGGTGATGATGCAGGCCTACAACGCCACCGACCCCAACAGCTACTTCGCCCTGTTCATGATCCTGTTCGTGGTGCTGTTCGCCGCCAGCGGCATCGGCAACGGCTCCACCTTCCGCAGCATCGGGGTGATCTTCGATACCCAGCAGAAGGGCCCGGTACTCGGCTGGACCTCCGCGGTGGCCGCCTACGGTGCCTTCATCGCCCCGCGGGTGATGGGCGAGCAGATCCAGGCCGGCACCCCGGAGCTCGCCATGTACGGCTTCGCCGTCTTCTACGCGCTCTGCCTGGTGATCAACTGGTGGTTCTACCTGCGCGGCAACGCCTACGTGAAGAATCCCTGAACCGCGCGGAGACCTGAAACCACGCCATCCAAAGACCACCGGGCCCCGAGACGGGCCCGGTCGTCGTTGGCGGCATCGTCGAAGGGAGCATCGGCCCCTACCCCCAAAGGGATAGGCCCGGAATATCAAGGGGTAGCGGCGAGACGGACTTGATGTACGTCAATATCCTCCGCCCCCCAGCTGCCAGTCTGGAAGGCGACCATTCATGCATCGCCGAAGGAGGCTCGACATGAAACATCTCGAGGGCGTGACCCGACCTCAGCAATACCGGGCACTGACGCTCAGCACCCTGGCGTTCACCACCTGTTTCGCGGTGTGGACGATCTTTTCCATCATCGGCATCAAGATCAAGCAGGACCTGGGGCTCAACGAGACCCAGTTCGGCATCCTGGTGGCCACGCCGATCCTCACCGGCTCGATCAGCCGTATCTTCCTGGGCATCTGGACCGAGCAGTTCGGCGGCCGCCGGGTGTTCAGCGTGCTGATGCTGGTCACCGCGGCCTGCGTCTTCCTGCTCTCCTATGTCGAGTCCTACGCGATGTTCCTGGTCGCCGCCCTCGGCGTCGGCCTGGCCGGCGGCTCCTTCATCGTCGGCATCGCCTACACCTCCTACTGGTTCGAGAAGGAGAAGCAGGGCACCGCGCTGGGCATCTTCGGCGCCGGCAACGCCGGGGCGGCGGTCACCAACTTCGCGGCCCCCTTCCTGCTGCTGGCCCTGGGCTGGGAGCAGACCGCGGTGGTCTACGCCATCGTGCTGGCCGCGGTGGCCGTGGGCTTCTGGGTGTTCGCCTCGGAGGACCCGCTGACCCGGGCCCGCCGCGGCCAGGGCGGCAAACCCACCTCCGCCCGGGAACAGCTGGAGCCGCTCAAGCACTTGCAGGTCTGGCGCTTCGCCCTCTACTACTTCTTCGTCTTCGGCGCCTTCGTCGCCCTGGCCTCCTACCTGCCGCGCTACTACGTGGGGGCCTATGACGTCAGCATCGCCGTGGCCGGCTCGCTGGCCGCCCTCTACACCCTGCCGGCCAGCGTCTTCCGCGCCCTGGGGGGCTGGATGTCCGACCGCTACGGGGCCCGGGCGATCATGTACCTGACCTTCATCGCCTCCCTGGTCTGTCTCTTCCTGCTCGCCTACCCCGAGACCCACTATGTGGTGGAGGGCAAGGAAGGCCAGATCGCCTTCTCCCTGGCCATGCCGCTGTGGGGCGTGGTGCTCCTGACCGTGCTGCTGGGCTTCTTCATGTCGCTGGGCAAGGCCGCGGTCTACAAGCACATACCGGTCTACTACCCGGAGAACGTGGGCTCGGTGGGCGGCCTGGTCGGCATGATCGGTGGCCTGGGTGGCTTCTTCCTGCCGATCGTCTTCGGCGCCGTTCTCGACCTCACCGGGGTCTGGACCAGCTCCTACATGGTGCTCTTCGTGCTGGTGGCCGTCTCGCTGATCTGGATGCATGGCGCCATCCGCCGCATGGAGCGCGCCCGCCTGCCGGAACTCGGCGAGGAACGCTATCGCTACCTGCCCGAGATCCAGGATGTGGGGGACCATCCCGCCGGCCAGAAGGAGCAGGCCATCGAGTCTAGCCCACTACGCCCTGGCCGCCAGGCCGAGGCCTGATCCCTCGGCACTGCGCCGCGAATGCCGCCCCCGGGTGGCATTCGCGTTTATGGAGTTAGACTTGATCCAGGCCAGGAAATCTCGGTGCCTTTCGCGCTATAGTGGTATTTCAAATACATCAATAGGTCGGTATCTCACGACGGGGACGGCCGACCCTCGGATGCGAGGTCACCATCATGTCCGCAGCCCTCTCCTCTTCCGCACCCGCCCAGGGCAGCAAGGCCGACCGCGGTCGCGGCACGGCCATCGTCGTCTACATGCTCTTCCTGGGCAGCATCCTGGCGGTGATCACCGCCCCGCTGGGCGTGCTGATTGCCCACCTGGCAAGGCGCCACGCCGAAGGCTGGGTCGCCTCCCACCTGCAGTTCCAGATTCGCACCTTCTGGCTGGGCGTGCTGGGCGGCGGCCTGTTCGTGGCGGCCTGGCAGCTACTGGGCATGGTCGGCCTGCCCGCCCTGGCCCCCTGGGCGCTCGGCTACCTCTACTTCACCGCCTGCCTGATCTGGATGGTGGGCCGCTGCGGGGTGGGCATCGCCCGGCTGACCGACAACCGCCCGGTCGACAACCCGCGCAGCCTGGCCTTCGGCGGCGCCCGGGTGACCCTGGCGGACGGATGAGCGGCCGCGCGCTGCCCAACCCCGGCTGGGGGCCCCTCTCGGCACTGCCCGGCAACCCGCTGATGTGGGTGCTGATCCTCAGCGAACTGCTGGTCTTCACCGCCTTCTTCGCGCTCTACGCCTGGCAACGTGCCGCCGACACGGCGCTCTTCGATGTCTCCCAGCGCGAGCTCGACCCCTTGATGGGCGGGCTCAACACCCTGGTGCTGCTGACCAGTGGGCTCTGCGTGGCCCTGGCCGTGGAGGCAGCGAGTGCCGAACGGATCCGCCGCGCCCGCCAGTGGCTCTCGGCCTCCATGGGGCTGGGGGTGGGGTTCTGCGTGATCAAGGTCGTCGAGTACGCCGACAAGCTGGCCGCCGGCCTGACGCCGGAGACCAACGCCTTCTTCGGCTTCTACTACGGGCTGACCGCCTTCCACTTCGCCCATGTGCTGTTCGGCCTGGGACTGCTGGCGCTGGTGACCTGGCGCACCTCGCTGGACAACGTGGAAACCGCCGCCGCCTTCTGGCACCTGGTCGACCTGATCTGGATCCTGCTCTATCCGCTCGTCTATCTGCTCAGATGACGGCAACCGACCGATGACTGCAGAGGTGATCATGACCGCCCATCCTGGCACCCGCCGACTGCTCGCGACCTGGGCCACCCTGATGGCCCTGACGGTGATCTCGATGGTCTCGGCACGCCTGGACCAGGGCGACTGGCAGGCGCTGCCGCTGTGGTCGGCGAGCCTGGTGCTTGCCGCCACCGGCTTCAAGGCCCAGCGGCTGCTGATGGTCTACCTCAACCTGCGCGCCGCCACACCGGCCTGGCAGGGGGCTTTCGTGGGGCTGGTGGTGCTGACGCTGGCGCTGATCGCCGGCGGTTACCTGGTGGCGCGGCTGGCCGGCTGACGCTGACTCCAGTCCCAAGGTACCCCTGCCGCGGATCGAACGCTCGAGCCTGCCCGTGGCGATTCCTGGCAGGCAGCGGTATCGATTCGCCCCTTATCGTTGCGCAAGAGGCAGCGAGAACGTGCCCCGCGCCGGGATGACTGTTATAAGTGAAAGCGTAGGCAGCAATCATCATGCCATTCGGCAAGTGACTCACGCGGACATGGCGTCTGCGTCTGCTCAAAAGCGTCGCTGGGCGACGAACAGGTTATGGCTTCCCAACACCCCGTGGCACCTGGCCGCATCGTGGCCATCGGAGGAGCCGAGGACAGGACCTCCGATCTCGAGATCCTGAGACAGGTCTTTGCCCTGGCACCCGAGGGCTATGGCGAGGTCGCCGTCATCGCCACGGCGAGCAGCATTCCCGACGAGGTGCTGCCCGACTACGAAGCGGCCTTTTCGCGCCTGGGTGCCAGCCGCGTCCATTCCCTGGACATCCGCGACCGCCGCCAGGCGGCCGAGGCCGACACCGTACGCCTGATCGAGCAGAGCGGCGTCATCTTCTTCACCGGCGGTGACCAGCTCCGCCTGACCAACGTGATGGGCGGCTCGGCGACCCTGAAGGCCATCCGCAACCGCTTGAAGGAGGGCGCGGTAGTGGCCGGGACCAGTGCCGGCGCGGCGGCCATGCCGGGCACCATGATCTATAACGGCGCTGCCGCCGATGCCCTGCGCAAGGGCGCCGTCAACATGACCTTCGGCCTCGGGCTCGTCGAAGGCTTGATCATCGACAGCCACTTTCTCGAGCGCGGACGGTTCACGCGCCTGATGGAGGTCGGGGCGACCAACCCGGAGTACCTGGGCGTGGGGCTTGGCGAGGATGCCGCGGTGATCATTCATGCGAACCGGGTTCTCGAAGTCATCGGCCCGGGCCATGTCATCCTTATCGACAGCCGCGACCTGGCGAACTCGAACATTGCCGAACTGTCGATGGGGGAGGCGGTGGCCATCGAGCACCTGATTCTGCATGCGCTGGTCAGCGGTCACGGCTTCGATATCGAGGCGCGTCGCTATCTTGCCGCCGACGCGCTCGTCACCACGCTGGCAGATCTCCGATGAATATCCTCGAGCACCGGGCCCTGCGGGGCCCGAACTACTACAGCCGCTACCTGGCCATCTTCATGCGCCTGGACATCGGCGAACTCGAGGAACGGCCCAGCGATACCGTTCCCGGCATCGTCGAACGCCTCCTCGGGTTACTGCCCACCCTGCAGGAGCACCGTTGCTCGGTCGGCCGACCCGGCGGCTTCGTGGAGCGTCTGGAGCGAGGCACCTGGGCCGGTCACGTCGTCGAGCATGTGGCAATCGAACTCCAGAACCTGATCGGCTTCTCGGTCGGCTACGGCAAGACCATCGACAGCTACGAGCCCGGGATCTACAACGTCGTCTACCGCTACCGGGACGAAGCCTGCGGCCTGGCGGCCGGGGTCGAAGCCGTCGAGCTGGTCACCCGGCTGTTCCAGGGCGCCGAGATCGACATGCCGGCGATCATCGCCCGCCTCAAGGCAGTGCGCGACGCGCACATGCTGGGCCCTTCCACTGCCTCGATCATTGCGGCCGCCGAGCGTCGTGGCATTCCCCACATCCGCTTGAGTGACGAGAACAGCTACATCCAGTTGGGTCACGGCCACCGCCAGCAGCGAATCCAGGCGACGGTGACCTGCCATACGGACCTGATCGGCTACGGCATCGCCGACGACAAGGCCTGGACGAAGCAGGTGCTCGGCGATGCCGGCATTCCGGTTCCCCACGGCCGGGTCTGCGCCTCCGTCGATGAAGCCCTCGATGCCGCGCGCGACATCGGCTATCCCGTCGCGGTGAAGCCGCTGATCGGCAACCACGGCCGCGGCGTGAGCACCAACATCGATGATGGCCAGGCCCTGCGCGAGGCCTTCGGCATCGCTTCCCACCGCAACCCCTCGGTGATCGTCGAGCAATACATCGAGGGCGAGGACCATCGTCTGCTGGTCATCGGCAGCAAGCTGGTGGCCGCCGCCAGGCGGCGACCGGCCCATGTGATCGGCGATGGGGTCGCCACGCTGCAGGCCTTGGTCGACAGGGAAAACCAGGACCCGCGTCGCGGCGTCGGGCACGAGAACCTGCTCACGCAGATACAGCTGGACGAGCAGTCGCAGCGGCTGATCGACCAGCAGAACCTGACCCTGCACAGCGTGATTCCGAAGAACGAGATCGTCTATCTGAAGTCCACGGCGAACTTGAGCACCGGGGGCACGGCCACGGACGTGACCGACGACGTCCATCCGGAGGTACGCTACGCGGCGGAGCGAATCGCGCGCCTGATCGGGCTCGACATCATCGGCATCGACCTGCTGGCCGAGACCCTGACCCGGCCACTGGAGGAACAGTCCGCCGCGGTGGTCGAGGTCAATGCCGGGCCCGGTTTTCGCATGCACCTGTCGCCCACCCACGGCAACGGCCGCGATGTCGGCCAGCATGTGATCGACATGCTGTTCCCGGACAGCGAGACCGACGCCCGCATTCCCATCACTGCGGTGACCGGGACCAACGGCAAGACGACCACGGTGCGCCTGCTCTCGCATCTGCTACGCCAGGCGGGACGCAACGTCGGCATGGCCTGTACCGGCGCCATCGAGATCGACAACCATGTCATCATGCGCGGCGACTACAGTGGCCCCCAGGCGGCGGCCATCGTGCTGCGCGAACCCACGGTCGAATACGCCGTGCTCGAAGTGGCCCGCGGCGGCATCATGCGCCGTGGCCTCGGGTTCGACGAGTGCGACGTGGGTGTGCTGCTCAATATCGCCAGCGACCACCTGGGTGAGCATGACATCCACACCCTCGACGAGCTGGCGCGCTGCAAGACCGTGGTGATCGACGCCGTGCGCCGTGGCGGTACGGCCGTGCTCAATGCCGATGACCCACGAGTGCTGGCCGGCCAGGAGTGGGCCCGGGGCGATATCATCTTCTTCACCCTGGACCCGGATTCCCGCCCCATCCGCCGACATGTTCGCGATCACGGAGTAGCCTTCACGGTCCACGATGGGCGTATCGTGATGCGTCAGGGCCATGTCGAGGCCGAGGTGATCCCGGTGGTGGACGTGCCGATCACCTTCGAGGGGCACGCCCGCTTCAATGTCGCCAATGCCCTGGCCGCCAGCGCGGGCGCCTATGCCCTGGGGCTCTCCATCGCCGATATCCAGATGGGCCTGCAGACTTTCCATCCCAGCCCCGGACAGAATCCCGGACGCACCAACCTCATTGACGCCAACGGCATGAAGGTGCTGATCGACTACGGGCACAATGTGCCGGCGCTCGAAGCCCTCAGCGAGCTGGTGAGCTGTATCCCGGCGCGACGACGCATCAGCGTGGCCAGCGCGCCCGGGAATCGCCGCGACGAGGACCTGTTCAGCCTGGGCACGCTGCTCGCCCGGATGCACGATGTCGTCTTCATCTACGAGACCGACGCCCGCGGTCGTGCCATCGGCGAAGCCGCCGGCCTGTTGCGCGACGGTGCCGAGTCGATGGGGGCCTGCCGGGTCGAGATCGTCCTGGAGGAGCACCAGGCCGTCGACCGGGCCTTCGAGGAGGCCGGCGAAGGTGACCTGCTGGTGTTGCTGATCGACGATGTCGAGGGCACCATCGAGCGCCTGAAGGGCCGCCGCTTCTCGCCGCCGGCGTCGACTGAACCCACCGGCGAGCCGCCATGATGCCCCTCGATGATCGGGACGCCCCCCTGCTGACCCTGCTGCGCGTCGGCCGCATCTTCGCACCGGCGCCCCTCGAGGCCACCGATCTGCTGATCGCGGACGGACGGATCGCGGCGCTGGGGCGCGATCTCGCCGTACCGGAAGGGTGGCCCGTGCGCCTGGTGGAGGCGCGTGACCTCACCGCCGTTCCCGCCTTTATCGACCAGCATGTGCATGTGACCGGTGGCGGCGGCGAAGGCGGCTGCGGTACCCGCTGCCCGGCGATCACCGCCCGGGAGATCGCCGCCATGGGTATCGGCACCGTGGTGGGGGTGCTGGGCACCGACGGCATCAGCCGCTCGCCGGCGGACCTGCTGGCCAAGGTGCGTGGGCTCAAGGCCGAGGGCATCGCGGCCTATATGTACACGGGGTCGTATCGCGTGCCGCCACCGACCCTCACCGGCGACGTGCAGCGCGACCTGGCCTGGATTCCCGAGGTCATCGGTCTGGGCGAGCTGGCGATCTCGGATCATCGCTCCAGCCAACCCCGCCAGGACGAGATCGCGCGGCTGGTCAGCGAGGCGCGCGTCGGTGGCATGCTGGCCGGCAAGCGCGGCATCTGCCACTTTCATGTCGGCGACGGACAGAGGGGGATCGAGCCGCTGCGCCGGCTGCTCGCGGAAACCGAGATTCCCGCCGAGCAGGTGATCCCCACCCACGTGAACCGCCACCGCGCCCTGCTCGAGGAGGCCGCCGACTATGCGCTGGCCTTCGCCGCCAGCGTGGATGTGACCGCCTTCGACGACCCCGGGGAGGAGGGCCTCTCCGGCTTCGATGCAGTATCGCGGCTGCTCGTGCGCGGCGTGCCGGTCACCCGTATCACCATGAGCTCCGACTGCAACGGCAGCCTGCCCGAGTTCGATACCCAGGGCAACTACATCGGCATGCGGGTGGCGCGCAACACCGCGCTCATTGCGGACTGGCAGCGCCTGGTACGCGAGGAGGTGCTGCCACTCGATCAGGCCCTGGGCCTGATCTCGGGCCATGTGGCCCGGGTGCTGGGGCTGCATGACCACAAGGGCCGCCTGGCCGTCGGCCATGATGCTGACGTGACCCTGCTCGACGGCGACCTCCAGCCGCAACAAACCTTCGTGGCAGGGAAGCGCATCTACGCCAGGGACGTCCCGCCGTAGTGCCGTCGGCGCCTCGCAGCGGCACCTCGACCCGCTGATGGGTGGGCTCAACTCCCTGGTGCTGCTCGCCACCGGCTTCAAGGCCTACCGACTGCTGATGGTCTACCTCAACCTGCGCGCCGCCACCCCGGCCTGGCAGGGGGCCTTCGTGGGGCTGGTGGTGCTGATGCTGGCGCTGATCGCCGGCGGCTACCTGGTGGCGCGGTTAGTGAACTGACGCTGACCCTGGAACCAAATGTCGCTAACATCGGGGGAATCGAATCGGTCAAGGGGATACGAGATGCTGAAGTCCATTCGGCTGACCAACTTCAAGAGTTATCGGGAAGCCACCCTGGAACTGGCACCCCTGACGTTCCTGATCGGCCCCAACGCCTCGGGCAAGAGCAATGCTCTGGAAGCCATCCGGCTGTTGAACTGGTTGGCCAAGGGCAAGCGCCTGGACGATATTGAACGGGATATCCAGGGAGGCGACACCGTCGTCCGGGGCCAAGCCCGTGACCTCTTCCTGGATCCCGAGCAGGCTTTCAGCCTGGATGCCCACCTGGCCGACGCGCCGGAAGGGTGGAGTGACTTCTCCATCAGCATCGACCAATTCAACGACCAGCTGGTGGTGGCCGGTGAGCAGATTACCCACCCTGATCAGAAGGTGCCGCTCTACCGAGTGGACAGCGAGCCAAATGAGCACAGCGACGAAATCAGCATCGCCTATAACAACTTCCGCAAGGGGCCAAAGAAACCGCATATCCCCTGCTCCAACCGACAGGCCGTGTTCTATCAGCTGGAGACCCCCGGCCGCTTCCAGCAGTCCCATGGCAAGGCCCAGGCACTGATTCCCGAGGTGACGCGTTCCCTGCGTGAAACGTTACGCAATATCGTCTTTCTCGACCCACGCCCGGCCCAGATGCGGAATTACGAATACGCCGGTGATAAATATCTCAAGGAAGACGGCAGTAACCTCTCGGCGGTGCTGTATCAGCTGTGCCAGCAACCTGAGAGCAAGCAGGCGCTGCTGGCTTTCATCCGCTCCCTGCCCGAGCAGGACATCACCGACATCCAGTTCATCGAGACGCCTCGACAGGATGTCATGGTAAGCCTGGAAGAGACCTTCGGAGAGCAGCAGCGCTTTGTGGATGCCCCACTGTTGTCGGATGGCACATTGCGCGTCTTGGCCGTGGGCGCCGCCCTGCTATCTGCTCCGGAAGGCGCCCTGATCATCATCGAGGAGGTCGATAACGGGGTGCATCCCAGCCGTGCGGACGTGCTGGTTCAGCAGATACGCGATGTGGCCAGCCGCCGCCAACTGCGCGTACTGCTCACCTCCCATAACCCCGCTCTGCTGGACGCCCTTCCCGACAACGCCTTGGCCGACGTGCTCTGCTGCTATCGCCATCCCCATGAGGGGGACAGCCGCCTGGTGCGCCTCGGCGACATGGAGCGCTACAGCGAACTGGTGGCCCTGGGACCGCTGGGACAGCTGATGACTCGCAAAGTGCTGGAGCGCTTCGTCAAGGACGATAGCACCCCGGAAGAGCGCCAGGCTGCTGCCCTGAAGTGGCTGGAGGCCCTCAAGAAGGACACGGAGTCTCAAGGATGAGTGCCATCTGTCTCATTGATACCTCGATCTTCGTGGAGATTCTCAGGGTGCCTGGCAAGGCCACTCGGCACGCCGAGGTTCTTCGCGCCCTGGAAGAGCGACTGGCCACTCGAAGAGAGGAGCTCTTCCTGCCCATGGCCACGATACTGGAGACCGGCAATCATATCGGACAGAACGGTGACGGCCGGCAGCGCCGCACCTGCGCTGAACGATTCGTTCAGCAGGTCGGTGCTGCCCTGAGCGGCCAGAGCCCCTTCAAGCCGGTCAGCTTCCTGAAGGCAGATCAACTCCAGGCATGGCTGGACGAGTTTCCCGACCATGCCGGACGCGGCAGCGGCCTGGCCGACCTGTCGATCATTCACGACTGGCAAAGGCTCTGCGACCAGAATGCCGGCCGCCGTGTCTACATCTGGTCACTGGATGACCACCTGTCCGGATATGACCAGCCTGCGAGGCTTTGAGCCTCGACGAAAACGGTGCCCTCACGGTGGATACAGGCAAACCATTCATTACCTGTCAGGAACCGGGCGGCCTGCCGGCGCCAGGGTTTCCTTGGCCAGACGGCGGCGGCGTCGCCCGGGCCCAGCCCTCCAGGGCCCGGCCCAGGCGTAGCAGGCCGTAGACCACGAAGGGCACCGGCAGCATCAGCGCCACGCCCCAGTCACGGTTGTTGATCAGCCACACCAGCGGCAGCACCACCGCCACGGCGGCCAGGCACCAGGCCATCACGGCCAGGGCGAGTCGGGAACGGGTCGTCACGGCAACCTCCTCAGGTGGCGATGATCTGGCGGTAGATCCCCGGCAGGGCCAGGGAGAGATGCTCGGGGCGCTGTACGATGGCGTAGCCGCCACGGCCGAACAGGTGCGGGATGTAGCGCCCCGCCTGGCGGTCGATGGTCACGCCGAAGACGCGCACCTCCTGGCGGCGCGCCTCGAGCACCGCCTTGCGAGTGTCCTCGATGCCGTAGCGCCCCTCGTAGTAGTCGTTGTCGTTGGGCTTGCCGTCGGTGAGCAGCAGCAGCAACCGATGGCGGTTGGGGCGCTTGCCGAGTTCGCCGGTCAGGTGGCGGATCGCCGGTCCCATGCGGGTATAGGAACCCGGCTTGAGCGCCGCGATGCGCCGCGACACCCGCTCGCCCATGGGCTCGTCGAAGTCCTTGAGGGTGTTGACCCAGACCTTGTGGCGCCGCTGGGAAGTGAAGCTGTGGATGGCGTAGTCGTCGCCGCAGCCGGCCAGGCCGTGGCCCAGCACCAGCAGCGCCTCCTTGGCCACGTCCAGCACCCGGCGGTCCTCCAGCCAGGCCTCGGTGGAGAGCGAGACGTCCACCAGGATCGATACCGCCAGGTCGCGGGCCTGGGGGCGGCTGGCCAGGTAGAACCGATCGCTGGCCTCGCCGGTGGCGGCCAGGTCGCAGCGCGCGCGGATCACGGCGTCCATGTCCAGGTCACTGCCGTCCAGCTGGCCGCGCAGGATCTCGCGGCGCGGGCGCAGCGCCTCGAACTCGCGCCGTACCCGACGGATGCGTCGACGCGTCACCTCGTCGGGCGTCCAGTTCTCGCCCTCCTCGCTCTGCACCTCGCTGAGCACCACGCAGTGGTCGGGCAGGTAGGCCTGCTTGCGATGGTTCCACTCGGGATAGGTATGGCGTCCCCGCAGGCGACCTCCACTGACCTCGTCCGGGGCCAGGTCGAGGTCGAGCTTGAGCCTGGAGGCGGCCTTCTGGCGGTTGGGGCTGAGCACGATCTCGTCGATCTGGTCGGCGGCCTGTTTCGCCGCTTCCTCCTCCTCGTCCTCCACATGGCGATTGAGGTTCACCATCTCGGCCCAGGAGAGCATCTTCTCGGAGGCATTGAGGATCAGCGGATCGTCGCGGTCGGCCTGGTCCTGCTCGCGGCGGTCGGCCTTGCGCTTGCCATGGTCGTCCTCCGCCTGCGGCCTGTCGTCGGCAAGGGGGGCCTCGTCGTCGTCCACCGTGGCCTCGCGGGTCCCGTCACGGGTCCCCAGGGTCATGGCCTGGCCCCACAGTGGCACTGGCAGTGGCGGCCGATAGCCCCGCGGTGCCAGGAAGCCGTCGAGGGGGCAGGCCGCGTCGCGGATGGCGCGCTGCATGGCCTGGGCCCAGTCTCCCTCGGGGTCGGGGGCGCCCAGCTCCGCACACAGGGCGTTTTCCAGGGCCGCCTCGCGGGGCGGCAACCGTTTGCGCCTCGGGCGGATCGCCAGTAGCTCGCCGCACAGGCGCACATAGCGATCGGTGAACCCGGGGAAGCGGGACAGCGCCGCGCGGGTGGCACGCCGCGCCTCGCGCAGCCGCAACAGGTCGGCCTGCAGCGGGTCGGCGGCCGGTTCGACCGGCCGAGCCTCGGCCAGGAAGGCCGTGAGCCACAGGTAGAGGTCGCGGTTGAGCGCGGCCTCGGGGAACAGCGCCAGGCGCGGCGGCAACAGCAGGTGTTCCTCGTCACGACGGGCCTGGTCGAGATCCTCCTCGTCGAGGCCCAGGCGCTGGCGCAGGCTCAGCCGGTGGGCGGAGCCGCGCCGGGCGATGGCGGCCACCTCGATGCCCGCCTCGCCGCCGCCGGCGCGGAAGAAGACCCCCAGCATGGGGCGCAGCGACTCCAGCGTCACCGCCGCCTCGGGGTGGTCCGGATAGCTCGCCGCCCCGGAGGCCCAGCGGTGCCACACACGGCCGACGGTCTCCTCGACCTCGAGAAAGTCCAGCATGCATCGTCTCCTGGGAATATAGCCTGGGCTGACCCGTCGGCAGGCCTGCGACGCCCCTCACGTGGGCAATTACCGCTTATCCAGTGGCGCGGCATCCGTGCCTGTTTAGCCGAAGGTGGCGTGGATGGCTTCCATCAGTCCCTCCTGGACGTCCGCATCGTCGGAGAGCGGCTCCACCAGGGTGGCGCGGGCGGCCTCCAGGATCGGCATGCCGGCCTGGATCAGGGTCGCGCAGTAGACCAGCAGGCGCGTGGAGACGCCCTCCTCCAGGTCCTGGCCCTTCATGGCCCGCAGGCTGGCCGCCAGGTTGACCAGGGCCGCGCACCGCTCGGCGGGCAGGCCGCTCTCGCGGGCCACGATGTCGCGTTCCGTCGCCGGCGGCGGGAAGTCGAAGGACATGGCCACGAAGCGCTGCCGGGTACTCGGCTTGAGCGACTTGAGGATGTGCTGGTAGCCGGGGTTGTAGGAGACCACCAGCATGAAGTCGTCCGGCGCCTCGAGCAGCTCGCCGGTGCGTTCCAGCGGCAGCAGGCGGCGATCGTCGGTGAGCGGATGCAGCACCACGGTGACGTCCTTGCGCGCCTCCACTACCTCGTCGAGGTAGCAGATGCCGCCCTCTCGCACGGCACGGGTCAGGGGGCCATCGACCCAGCGGGTCTCGCCGCCCTGCAGCAGGTAGCGGCCGGTGAGGTCGGCGGCGGTCAGGTCGTCGTGGCAGGAGACGGTGAACAGCGGTCGCCCGAGCTTCGCCGCCATATGGCTGACGAAGCGCGTCTTGCCGCAGCCGGTCGGCCCCTTGAGCAGCAGCGGCAGGCGCTGTCGAAAGGCCTGCTCGAACATGCCGCACTCGTTGCCGACGCTCTGGTAGAAGGGCAGCTCGCGCTCGCTGGCGGAGGTGGCCACGGGGGAAAGGGGCATGGGGATCACTCCCGGTTCGGATTCGAGGCAGGCGGCCCGTGGGGCCGCCTCGTTCAGATGCGCTGGGCGCCCGCGGTCAACTGGGTGCCACCGCCCGGCACCTGCTCGCGGGCCGGGCCGAAGAAGGCGTAGATCAGCATGATCGCCCCCACGGCCACGGCCACACCGGCGCCCAGGCGCATGATGTAGAAGAGGCCGAGCTGGCTCTGCACCTCCATGAAGTTCATGCCCAGCACGCGCTGCAGGTGGGTCTGCACCACTCCGGCGAATGTCAGGGTGAAGGTCATGAAGCACATCGCCGAGGTCATGATCCAGAAGCCCCACATGTTCAGCACCTGGTTGTAGGGCTGGACGCGGCGCAGCTGCGGCATGGCGAAGGTGATGATGCCGAGCATCAGCATCACGTAGGCACCATAGAAGGCCAGGTGGCCGTGGGCGGCGGTGACCTGGGTGCCATGGCTGTAGTAGTTGATGAACGACAGGGTGTGCATGAAGCCCCACACCCCGGCCCCGAAGAAGGCGATGGTCGGGCAGCCCAGCGCCCAGAGCATGGCGGCCTTGTTGGGGTGGTTCCGGCTGCCTTTCCAGAACATGGTGAAGGCGAACACCACCATGGCGAAGAAGGGAATCACCTCCAGGGTGGAGAAGATGCTGCCGATGGGCTGCCAGTAGCTCGGCGCCCCGATCCAGTAGTAGTGGTGACCGGTGCCGAGCAGACCCGAGAACAGCGACAGGCCGACGATGACATAGAGCCACTTCTCGATCACCTCGCGGTCGACCCCGGTCATCTTGATCAGCAGGTAGCCGAGCAGCGAGGCCATGATCAGCTCCCACACGCCCTCGACCCAGAGGTGCACGACCCACCACCAGTAGAGCTTGTCCACCGCTAGGTTGGTGGGGTTGTAGAAGGCGAACAGCCAGAACACCGCGGCCAGCCACAGCCCCAGCATCAGCACCAGGTTGATGGCGGTCTTGCGGCCCTTGGCCAGGGTCAAGCTGGTGTTGAACAGGAACATCAGGAAGGAGATGGTGATCAGCACCTTGACCCAGAACGGCTGCTCGAGGAACTCGCGACCCTCATGGATCCCGAACTGGTAGCCGACCAGGGCGGCGGCACCGGCGAAGGCGAAGATCGCCAGCTGCACATAGGCCAGGCCGGGGCTGTGGATCTCCTGCTCGGCCTCTTCCGGCATCAAGTAGTAGGTGGCGCCCATGAAGCCGATCAGCAACCAGACGATCAGCAGGTTGGTGTGGCTGACGCGCATGATGTTGAAGGGCATCAGCTCGGCCATGAAATTCGGCGCGACATAGACGGTAGCCGCCAGCAGGCCGAAGACGATCTGCAGGGCGAACAGTGCCATGGCCACCATGAAGAAGGGCAGGGCCACCTTCTGGGTTTCGTATTTCATCGGTGTATTTCTCCTTGGTTCATCCGGCGTTCAGGCGGCTCAGCCGGCGGGATGCGGCGGCCAGTCCTGGGCGTCGATGCCGTCGGTCCACTCCAGGAAGTCGATCAGCGACTGCATCTCCTCCTCGCTGAAGTCGTAGGCGGGCATCTGGCGGCGACCCGGGGTTCCCAGCGGCTGGGCACGGATCCAGGCGGCGAGGCCCGCACGGGCCGCCTCGGGGTTCTCGTGGCCACCGTAGCGCTCCCAGACGTTGCCCAGCTCCGGCGCGAAGTAGGCCCCCTCGCCCATGATGCTGTGGCAGTTGATGCACATGTTCTTTTCCCACACTTCCTTGCCGTGCTTGACGGACTCGGTGAGTCCCGCACTGTCGGTGGATGTGTTGACCATGTACCAGTGGCTGTGGGCCGTCAGCGCGGCGAACAGCAGAAAGAAGAACAGCGACCCGCCATAGAAGATATTGCGGGCCGCCGATCGAGTGAGACCCTCGGCCATGAATCATTCCCCCCTTGCTGGTGTGATGTTCCCTCGGAACAGGATAGCCTCGGCTGCCTGCCCCCTAAACATGCATATAACATACATGTTAAAGAGTAGCAGCTCGAACCGGCCCTTGACTTTGACACCGGTCAAGTTGCGATGGACGGAATGTCGCAGCAGGGTTTGACGAACGCAGAAAATCGCGGCAGACAGCAGAAGGCGCCGCCGGCGACGAGGCGCCGACGGCAGGCCCTCACCCCTTGTCAGTAATGTCCTCGATCCAGGTCAGGGCGGCGACACCGGCGGGGAGCCCGATGGTGGGGATGGCCAGCATGGCCACCTGCTTGAGCGCCTCGGGCTCGACGCCTTCGCGCAAGGCACGACGCATGTGGGAGTGCACCGCCCCTTCGGACCCGGCGCCCACCGACAGCGCCAGCTTGACCAGCCGACGGGTGCGCTCATCGAGCGGTCCGCTCTCGGAGCAGGCCTTGCCGAGCCGGGAAAAGGCCTCCCACACCTCGGGATACTGGGTCGCCACCTTGCCGGCGCCGGAGGGAAGATCCTGTGGACTCATGGTCGGGCTCCTCGTCATGGTAGGGCTATGGAGAGACGTGATGAAAGCCGTCGTGAAGTGAAGGCTCGCCGCCTCAGTATAGGAGACACCCGGGGCTCAGAGGCCGGCCAGCCAGGAGAGCGGGCTATGGCGGATGGCGGCCCCCAGCATATAGAGGAAGGTGGCCACTGCGGCCAACGCCGCCACACCGCGCACCACCGGCGTGCGACCCCGCTTGATCGCCACCGTGCCCAGCCCGATGTAGGCCAGCAGGGCGAGCAGCTTGGCGGCCAGCCAGGGATGCTGGTGCGGCCACAGCGAGAGCATCACCATCAGGGTGACGCCCAGTGCCAGCAGGGCGGTGTCGACCAGGTGCGGCACTACCCTCACCCACCGCCGCTGGAGGAGCGGGGCCTGGCGCACCGACCACCAGGCCCTCAGCACGAAGAAGAGGATGCTCAGGGTGGCGGCGGTGATATGCAGGTGCTTGATCGGCAGGTAGTACTCCATCACGGCGCTCTCCTTGCATCGGGCTGCGGGCTGCGGGCTGCGGGCTGCGGGCTGCGGGCTGCGGGCTGCGGGCTGCGGGCTGCGGGCTGCGGGCTGCGGGCTGCGGGCTGCGGGCTGCGGGCTGCGGGCTGCGGCAGCCTCGCCAACTTCAAGCTTACTATCAACAGCTCGGTGCTCGTGGCTCGCAGCTGGCGCAAAGCGCCGGCTAGCCGTCCTTGCCGTCGGCCCGGGCCGACAGCAACGGCCCCGTATAGTGGAACAGGAAGATCAGGTAGGCGAGACACCAGAAGAGGATGCCCAGGTTGTAGGTCCAGTGGGTGATCTGCGGGAAGAGCGCCAGCACCGGTGAGCGCAGCAGGGCCCCCGCCAGCATCAGGCCCAGCGCCACCCCGATGCCCGGCAGGGTACGGATGGGGCGCGCGGTATGACCCAGCGCGACCCGCGACATCATCGCCAGCATCATGGTGCCCATGCCACCGATGGTCAGGGCGTGCACCGCCAGCTCGGCCCGGAAGACGCCCAGCGCCGCCAGGGCCCACATGGCCAGGCCCACGGGGATGAAGGCGTAGCTGCCGTGCAGGCCCCAGAGCAGCGGTTCGCGCCAGCTGGCGAGGCCGCCCCAGCGGCCCAGGCGCACGGCATTGGCCAGGGCCGCCAGGCCCATCAGGGCCGCCAGCAGGGCGCCGGGTAGCGACACGCCGAGCATCACCAGCAGTTGGGCCCCTACCACGGCCAGGGTGCTGCCCAGGGCCAGCGCCTCGAGGGCGGGGATCGGCGCCGGCTTCGCGCGCCCCAGGCGGTTGGCGGTGAACATGGCGATCACCCGGCCGCCCACTACCACCATCAGCAGGGTGACCAGCAGCACCGCCAGGTAGGCGGCCTGGCGGATCAGCTCGGCATCGCCGTTGATCACCCCCAGGTGCATCGCCAGGTTGGCGAGGGTCAGCAGCGCGAGTGCCGGCAGGAAGATCAGGTTGCGCCAGCGCTTCGCGGCGATCACCAACCGGGCCATGACCCCCGCCACCAACGGCAGGAAGGCCAGGTCGACCAGCATCGGCAGCCAGGCCGGCAGCCCCAGGGGAAAGGCCATCAGCAGCCGGCCCGACAGCCAGACGCCGACCAGCGCGAGCAGCGGGCTGCCCCGGAGGCTCGGCAGGCCGGTCCAGTTCTGTACCGCGGTGAGCAAGAAGCCCGCCACCACGGCGGCGGCGAAGCCGAACAGCATCTCGTGCTGGTGCCAGAACATCAGCCCGCCATGGGGGCGCAGCAGGATGTCGCCATGCCAGAAGGCCAGCCAGACCACCATGGAGACCACGCTGAACAGGGCGGCCAGCAGGAAGAAGGGCCGGAAGGCCAGGCGGGCCACCGGCAGGCGCGTCAGCATGGAGGAACTCGCGGGGAGAGAGGATGGCTGCATGGCACAATACCCGACCGGAACGCTTGGATATGCCCATTCTGCGTCAGCCACCTCCTGGAAACCATGACTGGCATCAAGAATGCTTCTTATCGACGCCCCCGGCGTCAGTGACTCGTCCCTTCTTCATAGCGCGTCTTGTTCCAGACGTTGTACTTGCCCGACGGCTTGCTCATGGGAATGCGCTTCTCCTCTTCCAGGGTATCGCCGTCGTAGACGATCACCGCACCGTCGTCCTCCCAGAGGCTCAGCAGCAGCTTCTCGCCGTCGCGGTCGAACTCCACGTGGGCGGCGGTCTTGCCGGGCTCGGGAGTGAGGGTCTCGATGATCTCCAGGCTGGCCTTGTCGATCACGTGCACCCGGTCGCGGTGGGGGCCGAAGAAGACATCCACCCAGGCGTAGGGCGAGTTGGCGTGGCTGCGCATGAAGAAGCCGGGGCCGTCGGTCTCGAGGGTCTTGATCAGCGACCAGTCGCTCATGTCGATGATCGACACCGCCGCCTTGGCCAGGTGCGGCAGCGCCATCACCCGGCGCCCCTCGTGCTCCCAGGTAATGCCGGAACCCAGGTGCGGCATCCCCTCCAGGGGCAGGTCGGCGACCTTCTCGCCGCTGTCCAGGTTGACCACCATGCCGCCCTGGCCACCCCGCGAGGCACCGATGACGTGCTCATACTCGAGATCGAAGAAGAAATCGTCCAGGTAGTCGGGCACCGGGAGGCGCCGCACCTGGAAGCTGGGGGTGTCATGCCCGCGTTGCTGCTCCAGTGGCGTGGCCATATGACCGGTGGCGACCACCGGCTCGGTGGGCAGCGGCCAGGGGATCTCCCACACCTCCTCGAGGTCCTTGAGCGCGGCGATGAAGCTGCCCCGCGGCGGCGCGGCGTAGACGGCGCTGACCCGCGAGCTCTCGCCGCTCTCGCCCACCACCGGGTAGACCTTCATCAGGTCGAGGTTGTGGGCGTCGAAGAGCACCAGGCTGTGGGGGAGGGTGTTGGCGGCCATCACGTAGCGGCCATCGCCGGAGACGGCGATGTTGCGCATGTTGATGCCGGCGCGCACCTCGGCCACCACCTCCAGGTTGTAGAGGTCGTACTTGGTGATCCAGCCGTCCCGGGAACCGAAGAAGACATGGCGCCCGTCGGGGGTGTACTTGGGACCGCCGTGCAGGGCGTAGCGGGTCTCGAAGCGATGGATCCGTTCGAAGGTGTCGCCGTCGAGCAGGCTGGCATGGTGATCGCCGGTCTCGACCACGATGAAGAGGTTGAGCGGGTCGGCCTCGAAGCGCGGCACATCGGGCAGGCTGCCCGCGGGATGCCGCACGACCTGGCTGGCCAGGATCTCCTCCTTCGCCCAGCCGGGCTCGACCTCGGGCTCGCGGTAGATCCACCCGGCCAGGGAAGCGATCTGGCCGTCGTCGAGCTGCTCGCCGAAGGCCGGCATCTGGCTGGCCGGGCGCCCGTCGCGGATCACCGCCTCGGCGGCCTCCGGCTTGAGCCGCGAGAGGTTGCCCGGCAGCAGCGCCGGACCGATGCCGCCCAGACGCGCCTCGCCGTGGCAGGAGGCGCACTGGGCCTGGTAGAGCGCCCGGGTGTCGTCGGCACCGGCCGCCGCCATGGCCGTGATCAGCCCCGCCGCGACCAGGGCCTGCAGGGACGTCCGGAGGAAATCGTCTCGCTTCACAGGGCAATCCGCTCCCGCGCCAGCTCCAGGGTCTCGCCCTCGGCGAAGGTCGCCTCCTTCGGGGCCGGCTGGGCCAGGGTGTCGGCCAGGCGCACCACCTCGCCCACCACGATCAGGGTGGGCGGCTTCAACCCCTCGCGCTCGAGGGTCTCGACCAGTTCGCCCAGGCAGGTGATCACCCGGCGCTGCTCGGGGGTGGTGCCCCGCTCCACCAGGGCCACCGGGTGGCTGGCCGGCAGGCCGTGGTCCTGCAGCTGCCGGCTGATCAGCCCGGCATTGGCCAGGCCCATGTAGAAGACCGCCGTGTGGTGGGGCACCGCCAGGGAGGACCAGTCCAGGGCCAGGTCGCCGTCGCCCTTGCAGTGGCCGGTGACGAAGGTGACGCTCTGGGCGTGATCGCGATGGGTCAGCGGGAAACCGCCATAGGCGGCGCAGCCCTGGGCGGAGGTGATCCCCGGCACCACGCGGAAGCCGATGCCGTGGTCGATCAGCACCTCGGCCTCCTCGCCACCGCGCCCGAAGATGTAGGGATCGCCGCCCTTGAGCCGCACCACCCGCTTGCCCTCCCCGGCCAGGCGCACCAGCAGGGCGTTGGTCTCGTCCTGGGTCAGGGCATGGCAGCGCGAGGCCTTGCCCACGTAGAAGCGCCGGGCCCCGGGGCTGGCCAGGGCCAGCACCTCCCGGGAGACCAGGCGGTCGAAGACCAGGCAGTCGGCCTGCTCGAGCAGCGACAGGGCCCGCAGGGTCAGCAACCCGGGGGCGCCGGGCCCGGCACCGACGATGGCCACCTCGCCGGGCGCCAGGGGCGCCTCGGCCAGAGCATAGGAAACGCGACGTGACGGCATGGCGGAATTCCTCGTCAGCCTGACTGGATTTCGACGGCCTGGATGGGATCGAAGGGAGCGGTGATGCGGCGCTCCCCGGCGCCCTCGCCCCCGATCTCGCGGTGGGTCAGGTAGCAGCCCGGATCCTCCTCCCAGGGGTCGCCGGTGACCTTCCAGGCGCGTACCCGGGTGTTGCCGTTACAGATCGACAGGTAGCGGCACTCGGCGCAGCGCCCCTTGAGCGGTCGCGGGCGCTGGCGGAAGCCGACCATCAGCGGGTCGCGGGTGTCGCGCCAGATCGCCGAGAAGGGCCGCTCGCGCACGTTGCCCAGGTCGTGGTCCCACCAGAAGGTGTCGGGGTGGACGTTGCCCAGGTTGTCGATGTTGGCGATATGCTCCCCGGAGGCGTTGCCGCCCCAGTTCACCAGGCGCCGCTCCAGGGCCTCGGCCTGCTCGGGGAAGCGCTCGCGGGCCCACATCAGCAGGAAGGGGCCGTCGGCGTCGTTGTTGCCGGTGACGTACTCCCGCTCCACGCCCCGCGAGAGCTCGTCTCGGCAATGGTCGAAGAGCCGGGTCATGGCGTCGCGGGTCATGCGGTACCAGGCGTCCTGCTTGCTGTGGCGCCGGCCGCGTCCGCCGTAGTTGAGGTGCGAGAGGTAGAACTTGTCGACGTCGTGCTCGTCGAGCAGCGCCAGGATGTCGCCGAGCTGCTCGACGTTCTCGCGGGTCAGCGTGAAGCGCAGGCCGACCTTGATGCCGCGCACCTTGCACAGCTTCACCGCATGCATGGACTCGCGGAAGGCCCCCTGGCGCCGGCGGATAGCATCGTGGGTGGCCTCCAGGCCGTCGATGCTGATGCCCACGTAGTCGTAGCCGACCTCGGCGATGGCATCGATGTTCGCCTCGGTGATCAGGGTGCCGTTGGTGGAGAGCCCGGTGTAGATGCCCAGCTCCCGGGCGCGGCGGGAGAGCGCGAAGATATCCGGGCGCATCAGCGGCTCGCCGCCGGAGAGGATCAGCGCCGGCACCCGGAAGGCGTGCAGGTCGTCGAGCACCGCATGGGCCTCGGCGGTGGAGAGCTCGCCGGCGAAGTCGATATCCGCCGAGGTGGTGTAGCAGTGCTTGCAGGTCAGGTTGCAGCGACGGATCAGGTTCCAGATCACCACCGGGCCCGGCGGCTTGCGGGCCGGCGCTCTTGTTTCATGACCCGGGGGCCCCGGCTCGATCAGCGACTTGATGTAGCGGGTGACGCGGAACATGGCTACCTCCTGGGCGGATCCTCGGGACGAACGGCGAGCCGCAGTCCGGTCTTCTTGAGGATGCGTGAGCTATAGAGGATGCGGTGGTCGCGGCACGCCTCGCCCAGGCGCTCGCGCAGTACCGCCGCCTGGCGCTCGACCTCATCGAAGCTGCGGCCATGCAGCATGGCGAACAGGTTATAGGGCCAGAGGGGCAGGTGGCGCGGGCGGCGATAGCAGTGGCTGACGCCCTCGATGGCGGCCACCTCGCGGCCCAGGCGGTCGATCTGGGCGTCGTCCACGTCCCATACCGTCATGCCGTTGGCCACGTAGCCGAGCCGGTAGTGGTTGGGCACCGCCGCGACCCGGCGGATCACCCCGCGTTCCTGCATGGCCTGCATGCGCTCGAGCACCGCCTCGCCGCTCATGCCCACCTCGCGACCCACCGCGCCCCAGGGGTCGGGGACCAGCGGCAGGCCGGCCTGGGTGGCCAGCACGATGGCACGGTCGGCGGCGTCCAGCCCCTGGGCGTCGCGATGCTGGACGTTGCAACCCCGGGCCGGCCTAGACGGGCAGATGGAGACGGACATGGAACTCCTCCTCCCTGGGCATGTTGTAGATGGGCAGGCCCGTGGCCGCCTCGATGCCGGCGATCGTCTCGGCGATGTGCTCGGGGGTCTCGGTGGCCAGCACGAACCACATGTTGAGCTCGTGCTCGCGGCGGTAGTTGTGGGCCACCTCGGGGAAGGCGTTGACCGCCTCGGTGACGCGCTCGAAGTCGACCTCGGGCACCGCCAATGCCGCCAGGGTCAGGCCGCCGCCCAGGCGCTCGGCGTGGTACATGGGGCCGAAGCGGCTCAGCACCCCGTCACGCAGCAGCAGCTCGAGCCGATGCAGCAGCTCGCCCTCGCTGATGCCCAACTCGGCGGCCACCGTGGCGAAAGGGGCCTCGACCAGCGGCAGCCCCTCCTGCAGGCGGCTGATGATCCGGCGATCGGCAGCGTCCAGCGCTGCCGTGTCAGGGCGCAAGGCGGTCACGGGGCTCGTCCTCCCGGGCATAGCGGCCGCCGCACTGGCGGTAGGCGTGGGTGCTGAAGAGCGCCCGGTGCTCCAGGTCATCGAGGCCCAGGCGCTCGACGATGGCCGCGAGCTCCGCCAGCACCCGATCGCGGCGGGTGCCGTGGATCATGCAGAAGAGGTTGTAGGGCCAGTCGGGCAGGCGCCGCGGGCGACGGTAGCAGAGCGTCACCGCGGTCTCCCGGGCGAGTCGACGGCCCACCAGGGCGACCCGCTCGTCCGGCACGTTCCACACCACCATGGCATTGGCCTGAATACCCAGGCGGCGATGGCGCACCACCAGCCCCAGGCGCTTGATCAGCCCTTCGGCCTGCCAGCGGCGCACGCAGGCCATCACCTCCTCCTCGGCCATGCCGGCCTGTTCGGCCAGGGCCTGCCAGGGCCGGGGGGTGAGCGGCAGCCCCTGCTCGAGCAGGGCACGCAGGCGGCGGTGGGCATCCGGCTCGCCGGGCGAGCGGGCGGCCTCGAGGGACAGCGGGGTCGCGGTGTTCATGTGCGCTCCAGTTCGGCCCAGGGAATGGGGAAGGACAGGTCGATATGGAAGCCCTCCAGCATCGGCAGGCGCAGGATTGGCACGCCCAGGCGGACCTCCAGGGCCTCGAGCCGCGCCTCGAGCTCGGGCTCGTCCGGCGCGGTCATCACGAACCACAGGTTGTAGTCGTGTTCACGGGCATAGTTGTGGTTGACGCCGGGGGCGGCGTTGATGAGTTCTGCGCAGGCATCGCACTCGGCCACGGCCACGGCGGCGAGCAAGCTGGCGCCGGCCCGGGCATGGTCGAAGACCGGCCCCACGCGGCTCACCACGCCCAGCGACTGCAGGCGCTCGAGGCGGGCGATCACCTCGGCCTCCGGGCAACCCAGTCGTTCGGCCACGGCCGCAAAGGGGCGGGTGGAGACCGGCAGGCCGCGCTGGTAGCAGTCAATGAGGCGACGGTCCAGCGCATCGAGGTCTTGAACTTGGCAATACATCGGCATAGCTCACTTGCGGCGGGTGGCGGCGGGCTTGCACCCGCCGCCGGTTCCCGATCAGTAGATGTCGTGCTGGGTGTTGATCACGTTGAACTTGCCGGTCGGGGTGACCAGGCGCTCGTCCTTGATCACGTGCTTCAGCTCGCGAGTCTTGTCATCGACGACCACGATTGCGGAGGTCTCGTCCATGGTGTTCCAGACGGAGAACCACACCTCGTCACCGGCCTGGTTGTACTCGGGCTGCACCACGCGCTTCGGCCCTTCGCCCACGTCGGCCCACTCGGCGATCGGCAGGACATCAAAGCCGGCCTCCAGGTCGTTGATGTCGAAGACCGCCACGCTCTGGCTGATCGCCTCGCCCGGGTTGAGGGCGGTGTCGACATAGAGGTTGTCGGACTCCGGGTGGGTCTTGATGAACAGCGAGCCGCCGCCCTGACCCTCCAGGGTGCGCACCACCTGCCAGGCGTTGTCCGGATGCCCGGCCGGGTCGGTACCGATCAGCTGGATGGTGGCGTCGCCCAGGTGGCTGGTGGCCCAGACCGGCCCGAACTCGGGGTCGACGAAGTTGGCGCCGCGTCCCGGGTGCGGAATCTTGCCCACGTCGACGATGGCCTCGAGCTCACGCTCCTGCGCGTCGATGACCACGATCTGGTTGGACTCGTTGGCTGCGGTGAGGAAGTAGCGACCCGAGGCATCCCAGCCGCCGTCGTGCAGGAAGCGGGAGGTGTCGATCTCGACGGTGGAGAGGGCATCCAGGTTCTCGTAGTTCACCAGGCGGACCTTGCCGGTCTCCTTGATGTTGACGATGAACTCCGGGTGCTGGTGGGAGGCCACGATGGCCGCCACGCGGGGCTCCGGGTGGTACTCCTGGGTGTCGACGGTCATGCCGCGGGTGGCCACGATCTTCTTCGGCTCCAGGGTCTGGCCGTCCATGATCACGTACTGGGGCGGCCAGTAGGCGCCGGCGATGGCCAGGTCGTCCTCGTAGCCCTCGAACTTGGAGGTCTCCACGGAGCGCGCCTCCATGCCAATCTTGATGGTGGCGACGATCTCCGGTTCCTCCATCCACAGGTCGATCATGTCGACCTTGGCATCGCGACCGATGACGAACAGGTAGCGGCCGGAGGCGGACATGCGCGAGATATGCACCGCATAGCCGGTGTCGAGGACCTTGACGATCTCCTTGGAGTCGCCATCGATCAGGGCGACCTGGCCGGCGTCGCGCAGGGTGACCGAGAAGAGGTTCTCGATGTCCAGGTCGTTCATCTGCTCGGTGGGACGATCCTCGGGAGCAACCCGCACCTCCCAGGTCTCCTTCATCTCGGGCATGCCGAATTCCGGCGGCTGCGGCGGCTCGTGCATGATGTACTTGGCCATCAGCTCGACTTCGTCCTCGGTGAAGTCGCCGGAGGTGCCCCAGTTGGGCATGCCGGCCGGAGAGCCGTAGTTGATGAACACCTTGAGGTAATCCAGGCCGCGCTCCTGGGTGATATCGGTGGTCAGCGGCTTGCCGGTGGCCCCCTTGCGCAGCACGCCATGGCAGCCCGCGCAGCGCTGGAAATAGATCTCCTTGGCCGTCTCGAACTCCTCGTCGGTCAGGTCCGGCGCGCCGGGCGTGCGTACCACCTTGGCCGACCCCGGATCCACGCTCGAGGACGAGCCCTGATAGGCGGTCTTCGATTCATCTTCCGCGTGCTGGGCCTGGGCCGCGCCGATTCCCAGGGCGACGGTAGTTACCGCCACCGCCAGGGGCTTGAGATACCCGTCTTTCTTCATCATCGTTCCACCTCTGTCGTGATCCACGAAAGCAGCATCGCCAGGCGGTGACATTCTTGTTGTCGGCGGGGGTGGCCGGGGGTCCGGCGCCGCACTCTCGGAGCAAGACTGGGCCAGTAAAAGTCATTTTTCATGCATCTTTTGCATCTCCCACCCCGCTTTCGCACTCCCCCTTGACGTGCGTCAACGCGAGCTCGACCTACCTCCAAAGACACGTTGCCAGACGCCGGAAAGCTTGATCCTCATCGACCCGTCGCACGCTCCATTGACGCCGGTCAAGGCGAGCCGGAGCCGCGGGCCCGACACTGGGCCCCGACGACACCGGTCGCTACCGACCCGAGGAACCCCCCATGCTTCGCCGCCATCGTCTCGCGCTGCTCTGTGCCCTCTGGCCGCTCGCCGGCCCGGCCACCGCGGCGGAACAGTCTGCCATCGACCCGGCCCGGGAGGCGGAACTGGAGACCCTGCTCTATCAGGACTGCGGCTCCTGCCACGGCATGACGCTGCGCGGCGGCCTGGGGCCGGCACTGCCCCGCGATCGCATGCAGGCGCTCGGTGCGGATGCGCTCAGCCATGTCATCCTGCACGGCATCCCCGGCAGCGCCATGCCCGGCTGGAAGGCGCTGATCAGCGAGGCGGACGCCCGCTGGCTGGCCGACCACCTGCAGACCGACAACCGGCTGGAAACGCTGGATAAAGACTGATCTCTCGGCACAGGAGACCCGCCATGCCCCTTTTGCCTTTGCTCAAGTCACTGCTCGCCGGCGTTGCCCTGGCCCTGCTGGTCGCCGGCCAGAGCCTTGCCGAACCGGCCGCGGGGGAGATCGAGTTGCGTGGCACGGGGGACCTCGGCGTGGTGATCGAGCGCGCCACCGGCAGCGTGGCGCTGGTCGACACCACCCGCAAGGCGGTGCTGCGCCACGTCGAGGGCTTCGGGGATCTCTCCCACGCCTCGGTGAAGTTCTCCCGCGACGCCCGTCACGCCTTCGTCTTCGGCCGCGACGGTGGCCTGACCCGGCTCGACCTGCTCACCGGCGAGGTCGACGGGCGCATCGTCCAGTCGGGCAACAGCATCGGCGGCGCCATCTCCCAGGACGGCCGCTTCGTCGCCGTGGCCAACTACGAGCCGGGCGGGGTGAAGGTCTTCGATACCGCGACCCTGGAGCTGATGGTCGACCTGCCGGCCACCTACGAGAAGCCCGACGGCACCAGCGACCGGGCCAAGGTGGTGGGCCTGGTGGATGCCCCCGGCAACCGCTTTGTGTTCAGCCTGTTCGAGGCCGGCGAGATCTGGGTGCTGGACCCGTCCGGCGACGAACCGGTGCTGGAGAAGCACCGCGACGTGGGTAGCCTGCCCTATGACGCCCTGATCACGCCCAACGGCCGCTACTACATCGCCGGCCTGTTCGGCGAGGACGGCATGGCCCTGCTCGACCTCTGGCACCCGGAGGCGGGGGCGCAGCGCATCCTGCCGGACTACGACCGCGGCGAGGAGCGCCTGCCGGTCTACAAGATGCCGCACCTGGAGGGCTGGGCCATGGCCGGCGACCGGGCCTATTTCCCGGCGGTGGGCCGCCACGAGGTGCTGGTGGCCGACACCCGTGACTGGACACTGAGTGATCGCATCGAGGTCCAGGGCCAGCCGATCTTCGTGATGAGCCGCCCCGACGAGCAGCAGGTGTGGGTCACCTTCGCCCATCCGCACAACGACGTGGTCCAGGTGATCGACACCCGCCGCCACGAGGTGATCGAGACCCTCTCGCCGGGCGAGTCGATCCTGCACACGGAGTTCACTCCACGTGGCGAGCACATCTGGATCTCGGCCCGGGACAGCGGCCACGTCAAGGTCTACGACACCCGCACCTTCGAGGAGCTGGCGACCCTGCCGGCCGAGTCACCCAGCGGCATCTTCTTCACCCACCGGGCCCACCGCATCGGGCTGTAACGCCGAGTGCGACGAGTTGTCGCACCCAAGAGGGGGTGATATCCGCCATGCTCGGCTATAAGATGCATTTGCAATGAATCTTACAAGACCCCCGAGGAGCCCCATGCTGACCCAGGACCAGGAACGACTGATCGCCGCCACCGCCCCCGTAGTGGCCGACCACCTCGACGCCATCACCCAGCGCTTCTATCCATTGATGTTCGACCGCTACCCCGAGGTCAAGCCGCTGTTCAACGACGCCCACCAGCAGAGCGGTGGTCAGCCCCGCGCCCTGGCCGGCGCGGTGCTGGCCTATGTGCAACTGCGCTCAGACCCGCAGAAGGCCCGCGACACCCTGGCCACGGTGGTCAGCAAGCACGTCTCCCTGGACATCCGGCCCGAGCAGTACCCCATCGTCGGCGAGTGCCTGATGGCCGCCATCGGCGAGGTGCTGGGCGAGGCGGTGACCCCGGAGATCGCCGCGGCCTGGAGCGCGCTCTATGAGGAGCTCGCCGGCCTGCTGATCGAGCTGGAGGATCATCGTTACCGGGAATTCGCGCAGCGTCCGGGCGGCTGGCGCGGCAAGCGGCGCTTCCGTATCGCCGCGACCCGGCAGGAGAGCGCGGTGATCCGTTCCTTCGTGCTGGAGCCCGAGGATGGCGGTGCCGTCGCCGACCATCAGCCCGGCCAGTACATCGGCGTGCGACTGGTCATCGACGGCGAGCCCGTCCATCGCCACTACAGCCTGTCGGATGCCCCCAACGGCAGGAGCTATCGTCTCTCCATCAAGCGCGAGCCGGACGGCCGGGCGAGCCGCCACTTCCACGACGTCCTGCAGGTGGGTGATACCCTGGAGCTCCTGCCGCCCGCCGGCGACCTGACCCTGGCGGAGGGGAACGAACCGCTGCTGCTGGCCAGCGGCGGGGTCGGCCAGACCCCCATGCTGCCCCTGGCGCGCCATGCCCTGGCCCGGGGGCGCCGGGTGGTCTACCTGCACGCCGCCCTGGACACCGAGCACCACGCCTTCGCCGACGAGGTCGCGGCCCTGGCGGCGGAGCACCCCGGACGGCTGCAGACGGTGACGGTGCACGAGCGCGGCGATGGCGCCGACCACAACGGCCGGGTCGACCGCGAGCTGCTGGCCCGTGTCCTGCCCGAGGGCGCGCGCTGCTACTTCGTCGGCCCCCAGGGGTTCATGAGTGCCGTGGACCGCGCCCTGGCCGAACTGGGCGTGCCCGACGAGCGCCGCCACTACGAGCACTTCGGCCCCTCACGCCCCCTCGACGCGGCCTGATCGACTCCCGTCGGCATGCATACGCACGGGGCCCGGACGCATGGCGTCCGGGCCCCGTGCTTCTTGGCACCGGGTGAACGCCCGGTTCACTGGAACCCCACCACCTCTCCCGCCCGGTCGAAGGCCAGGAACTGATCGACGCTGCCCATCTTCAGCGACTCCACCATGCGCTGGAGGTGCCGTTCGGCGAGTTCCGGACCGCCCTGGTCGGCCATGGCCGCCACGAAGACGATGTCCCACTCGACATCGGTCGCTTCCGACTCCGCCACCAGCGCCGCCATGTCGCTGAGCTCATCGGGGGTCTTGTCGACGCAGAGCATCGGGGTCAGCACCCCGCCCTCGCCCTGCTCGAAGCGGCGACGCTGCTCCTCGCTGGGGTGGTCCGGCAGTTCGGCGCGGGTACAGACGAACAGCAGGCGCTGCGGATCGGGTTGACGACGCGCCTCCTCGAGCAGGTCGGCAAAGCTGGAAATGGCCACGGGGCCTCCTTCGGCTGATGGCAAGGGGGGAAATGGCAGCGTAACGGGCCGCCCCCCTTCGCGGGAAGGGGAAAGTCGGGAAGGCACGGCCGGGAGGGGCCGGCGATCAACGCTGCGGCTGTCGCGTCCACCCCCGGTCGTCGAACAGCACGTAGAGCGCCGGAATCACCACCAGCACCAGCACGGTGGAGGTGAGCAGGCCGAACACCACCGAGATCACCAGCGGCTTGATGGCCGCCGCCTGGGTGCTGGTCTCCGCCAGCAGCGGCAGCAGCCCGGCGATGGTGGTGGAGGACGAGATCAGGATGGCACGCAGCCGGTCGCGACTGGCCTGGCCGGCGGCGGCCACCGCATCGAGCCCCGCCTCGCGATGCTCCTTGATGAAGAGGATCAGCAGGATGGCGTTGTTGACCACGATGCCGGCCAGGGACGCCGCGCCGACCAGCGAGGGCATCGACAGGTAGTAGCCCATGATCACATGGCCCCAGATGGCACCTAGGAAGGCCAGCGGAATCGCGGCCATCACGATCAGCGGCTCCACATAGCTGCGGAACTGGAAGGAGAGGATCACGAAGATGCCGACCAGCCCGGCCAGCAGGCCGCGCGCGATGGAACCGCCGGTCTCGGCGGCGCTGGCCACCTGCCCCTCGAAGCTCACCTCGGCCCCGGGGTGGCGGGCACGGAAGCCCTCCAGCCAGCCGCCCCGCAGGTCGTCGACGATCGCCTGGCCACTGGAGAGCCTCGCATCCACGTTGGCCTCCACGGTCACCGTGCGCCGCCCGTCGATGCGGGTGATGCGCGCCCAGTCGCGCCGCTCGGCCACCTCGGTCACCACCGAGAGCGGCACCCGGCTGCCGTCGGGCAGGGTGATGGTCTGGTCGAGCAGGTCGTCGAGGCTGTCGCGGTCTTCCGCGGCCTGACGCACCAGGATCTCGATGTCCCGGTCGCCGATGCGCTGGGTGTCGGCGATCTCGCCGAGCAGCGCCGCCCGCAGCTGGGAGGCCACCTCCTCGGCGGTCAATCCCAGGCCGTGGGCGCCCTCGGCCAGGGCGAAGGAGCGCTGGGGCTTGCCCGGACGCAGGTCGTCGATGATGTTGTAGACGGCGCGGTAGCCGGCCAGGTGCTCGCCCAGCTCCCGCGCCGCGGCGCCGAGGGCCTCCAGGTCCTCGCCCTGCAGGCGTACCTCCACCGGCAACCCGGCGGGCCCGAGCCCCGGCTCCTGGATGATCAGGCTCTGCAGGCCGCCGATCCGGCCGATCTCCTCGCGCCAGGCCTCGGTCAGTTCGTCCAGGGCGACCCGCCGGCGCTCGGCGGTGAGCAGGTCGACCATCACCGTGGCCACATGGGCCCCAGCTTCGCGGGCGCTGGGGTTGTGGTTGAAGCGCACCTGGATCGCCTCGACCAGGGGGGCGCCGCCGGGCTGGTCGGGGGTGAGGCGCTCGTCGAGGCGCCACATCGCCGCCTCGACCCGCTCGGCCACCGCCTCGGTGCGCGCCAGGGGCGTGCCCTGGGGCAGCAGGATACGCGCCTCCAGCACGTCGCCGTCGATGTCGGGAATCGCCTCGCGGCCGATATGGCCGCCGGCCATGAAGCCGACCGACCCCAGCAGCATCGCCAGCACGCCGCCCAATACCGCATGGCGCCAGCGGATCGCGGCGTCGGTGACACGCCCCACCCGCTTGCGGAACCCGGTGAAGCCGCGCTCGAAGACGGTGCGGAAACGCGAGTCATGCCCCTCGCCCAACCGCGAGATGCTGCCCTTCAGGTGATGCGGCAGGATCCAGAAGGCCTCGACCAGGCTGGCGGCCAGGGCGGCGATCAGCACCACCGGCAGCACCTCGAGCACCGCTCCCAGCTCGCCGGCGAGGAACGACAGGGGCGCGAACACCGCCACCGTGGTGAGAAACGACGACAGCACCCCGGGCAGCACCTGGCGGGTCCCCGCCACCACCGCCTCGAGCGGCGAGGCGCTCTCCAGGGCGTGGGCAGCGACGTTGTCGGTGATGACGATGGCGTCGTCCATGACGATGCCGATGGCCATCAGCAGCGCCACCAGGGTGATCATGTTGAGCGACAACCCGGTCAGGCCCATCACCAGGAAGGCCCCCATGAAGGCGGCCGGCAGCCCCAGTACCGCCCACAGGGCCAGCCGTGGCCGGAAGAACAGGCTCATCACCAGCAGCACCAGCGCCAGGCCCAGCAGGCCGTTGCTTACCAGCATCCGCAGCCGGTCGCGCACGATGCCGGTCATGTCCCGGGTCAGGTCGAGCCGGACCCCGCCATCCCAGCGCGTCCGCTCGGCCTCGACCAGGGCGGTGAGGTCATCCATCACGTCCAGGGCATCGTCGCGCAGGGTCTTGCTCACCTCCAGCACCAGGGCGGGCTCGCCGTTGAAGCGGATCCGCTCCTCGGGATGCTCGCCGACTTCCGTCAGGGTGGCGATGTCGCCCAGGGTCAGCTCCCCGCCCGCCGCGTCGGAGACCACCACCAGGCTCTCCAGCTCGCGCAGCGAACGCCGCTGGTCGGTGAAGCGCAGCAGGATGTCGCGGTCGCGGGTCTCCAGGGTGCCCAGCGGCATGTCGAGGCTCTGCCGCGCCACCCGTGCCGCCAGCTCGCGGGCCGAGAGGCCATGCTGGCCGAGCACGTCGCGGGGCACCTCGACCTGCCACTGCCGCTGCGACATGCCCTGGATGGCCACGCCCGCCACCCCGGGCAGGGTCATCAGCCGCTCCTCGAGGGCCAGGGCATAGTCCTCCAGCTGGATCAGGGGCATGTCGCCCCGGACCGCCACCGCCGCCACCAGGTCGCTGCGGTGCCGCTCGCGCACCACCGGACGCTCGGCGCGGGCCGGCAGGTCGGTGATGGCATCGACCTCGGTATCCAGGTCATTGATGAAGCGGATCGCGTCGCCGCCGGCCTCCATGGTCGCCGTGGCGCTGGCCAGGTTGTCCTGGGCCACGCAGGCGAACTCGTCGAGGAAATCGATGCCCTTGATCGCATCGTGCAGCCGACGGCAGACGGCGTCCTCGACATCGGCGGCGCTGGCGCCGCGATAGACCACCTCGATGCTCGCCTCGACGGCGCGGAAGTCGGGAAAGGTCTCGCGCTTGAGCCCGGGGGCGACGAACAGGCCGGCGGCCAGCAGCAGGAGCAGCAGCAGGTTGGCGGCGGTGGGATGGCCAGCGAACCAGCGGATCATGGCCGCTCTCCCGCGGCCAGCGCCCGCAGCCGTTGCGCCAGGGCATCATCATGCCGCGGCGCCAGCGCCATGCCGGCGATCGCCGGCTGCAGGTCATCGACGATCACCCGTTCCCCCGGCGCGAGCCCCGCCGCGATCACCGCCAGGTCGTGCTGCTCGAAGGCGACCTCGACCGGGCGACGCTCCAGGCGGTCGTCGCCGTTCGCCAGGTAGACCTCGCCGCGATGCACCGCCGCGGCCGGCACCACCAGCCTGGGAGTGGCGTCGGCGGCCGACAGCGTCACCCGGGTGTACATGTCGCGCAGCAGCGGGGGTCGATCGGGTGGCCGGGCATCGCGATAGGGATGATCGACCTGCACCACCACCCGGGCGGTACGGGTGGCGGGATCCAGGCCACTGGCCACCCGCACCACGCGCCCCGTCCAGGCCACGTCCCCGGTCCCGACCAGTTCCACCTTGGCGCGAATCTCCGAGAAGTCCAGCCGCTCGCCGAGATCCAGGGCCCCCTCGGGCAGTTCCGGGAATGACACGACGCCCAGCAGCCGTCGCATCTGGGCGAAGGGCACATGCGCCTCGACCTCGGCGGCCGCCAGGCTGTCGGCCTGGAACAGTCGCTGGCCGGCCCCCACGAACTGGTGCATCTCCACCTCGACCTCACCGAGGCGCAGGTCATAGGGCGCCACGAAGCGGGTGTCCTCGAGGTCGCGTCGGGCCTGGGCCAGGCGCGTGCTGGCCCGCTCCACCTGGGCCCGGAGCGACTGGCCGCGTGCGGGGACCAGCGCCAGCTGGTTCTCCAGCGACGCCACGGCCTGGCGCTGGGCCAGGGTCGCGCGGCGCTGCTCGTCGAGCTGGGAGCGCGAGACGGCGTTGCGGGCCGCCAGCCGCTCGAGGCGCGCCAGCTCCTGCTCGGTCAGGCCGAGCCGCTCCCGCTCGAGCGTCAGCAGGCGACGGGTGTTCTCCTCCTCCGTCTCGAGCAGCGTCTGCTCGGCGGCCAGCGTGGCCAGCTCGGCCTCGGCCTCGGCGATGGCCAGCTCATAGCGGGAGGGGTCCAGCGCCACCAGCAGGGTGCCTTCGCGCAGCAGCGTACCGCTGTCGAGTCCCGGGTGGCGCTCCACCACCCGGCCGGCCACGTTGGCCACCGCCTGCCAGGTCTCGGTGGGGCGGGCCACGCCGTGGCCGCGGGCCTCGAGGCGGAAGTCCAGGGGCCGGGCCTCGACAATCCTGACCGGGGTGGCGGAGGTCGTCGCCTCCTGACGCTCGGGGGCCTGGCGGTTGGCCACGAACAGCACGGCCAGGCCGATGCCCAGCGCCAGCCCGGCCAGCACCATGACGGCGCGGCCCAGGCGACGGAGCCGGGGGGTCATGTCCGCGCCTCCCCGTCGGCGGCGATGCCGTGGCGATAGATCGCGAAGACACGCGGCGCCTGGTCGAGGGTGCCCGTGACCTCGCCGGCCATCAGCGACTGGATCACCAGCCCCTGGATGGTGCCGATGAACTGCATCGTCGCGGCCTCGAGATCCAGCCCCTCGCGCAGCTCGCCCGTGGCGCGCGCCTGCTCGAGCAGGCCGGCGATCCGCTCGCGGTAGCGAAACAGCAGCGACCGCACCATGCGCCGTGCCGGCGTGGGGCGGGCATGCTGCAGCTGTCCCAGCAGCAGCCGCGGCACCCCGGGATGCTCGGCGATGAAGGCGACATGGGCCATGAACATGGCCTCCAGCGCCTCGAGGGGGGTGTCGGCACGGGCCGCCGCGGCGTCCACCCGCTGCATCACCCGCGTGCCGACCCAGTCCACCACCGCCTCCCAGATGGCGTCCTTGCTCGGAAAATGGCGGAACAGGGCCCCCTGGGTGACGCCCATCTGCCTGGCGATCTCGCCGGTGGTGAGCGTCGCCGGCTCGTCGCGGGCACACAGCGCGATGACCGTCTCCACGGTGCGTTCCCGGCGCGCCTCGGCGGTGAGGTGACGTTTCGCTGGCATGCTCGCCCCGCCAAAAGATAGTAATTGATTACTATCTTATGCCACGACACTCTCCCGCGCCAGTGGCCAAGACCTGACGCGGTCGACCGGAAACACCAGCGCCACCCTCATTCGCTCATCCGGCTGCTGGTTGGCCAGGCCCGTGTACTGGTCGAACAGCCGATCATGGAAGTCGTGCAGCCATTCGAGCAGATCTTTCACCTGTCGAAAGGCCATCTCGCACCTCCTGCGGTGGGTATCGCATCACTGCGGTCAGCTGCCGCGCGCCAGCAGCATCGCCTTGATCTGGCCGATGGCACGCATGGGGTTGAGCCCCTTGGGGCAGACCCAGGTGCAGTTGGCGATCTGGCGGCAGCGGAACACGCTGAAGGGGTCGTCGAGCTCAGCCAGGCGCTCGTCGGTGGCGGTATCGCGGCTGTCGATCAGGAAGCGGTAGGCCTGGATCAGGCCGGCCGGGCCGATGTACTTGTCCGGGTTCCACCACCAGGAGGGACAGGCCGAGCTGCAGCAGGCGCAGAGGATGCACTCGTAGAGGCCGTCGAGCTTCTCGCGGTCTTCCGGGCTCTGCAGACGCTCGATGGCGGAGGGCGGGTCGTCGTTGATCAGCCAGGGCCGGATCTTCTCGAACTGCCGGAAGAACAGCGACTGGTCCACCACCAGGTCACGGATCACCGGCATGCCGGGCAGCGGACGCAGGGTCAGGGTGTCGGAGTCACCCAGCACCGCTTCCACCGGGGTGATGCAGGCCAGGCCGTTCTTGCCGTTGATGTTCATGCCATCGGAGCCGCACACCCCTTCCCGGCAGGAGCGCCGATAGGCCAGGGTGGGATCTTGCTGCTTGAGGTGCTCGAGGACGTCGAGCACCATGGCCTGGCGAAAACGCTCCTCGACTTCAAAGGTTGCCATTCTCGGCAGGTCGTCCTGCTCGGGATGATAGCGATAGAGATGCACCTTGATCATGGGCTAGCCCCCGGCTGGCATCAGGCGTCCGGTCGGCATCAGGAAAATCGATGCGATACGACCCATGTTCATATTTCAGTTCCTCCCGTCTGTGGCGACCACCCACTGCCGTGAACCGCCAGAACCAACGCACGGGCATCAAGATGTATATATTTTGCTTCTTACAGGGTAGCCGTCAGGTCAGGAGGATCAAGTCGGCCTTCAGCGTGTCCCGCCCCCGGCCTTGAGCCCCAGCCGCCTGGCAAGCTTGTGCAGGTTGCTGGCGTCCACCTCCAGGCGCCTGGCCGCCGCCGCCCAGCGCCCGTCGCAGGCGGCCAGGGCCTCGCGGATCGCCTGGCGCTGAGCCTGTTCCACTCGCTCACGCAGCGTCGGTGGCGCAATCTCGTCCGACATCTCCGGTCTCTCCCATGCGCCACTGGACACCTCCGCACGGCCGGGAATATCGAGCCAGGCTGGTTCCAGGGTGATGATATCGTCGCGCCGCGCCCCGTGGCTGAGGGCCTTGATTGCCGCGCGGCTGATCACGTGCTCGAGCTCGCGCACGTTGCCCGGCCAGGCGTAGGCCAGCAGCGCCTCCTCGGCCGCGGGCGAGAGGCGCAGGCTGCGCACCCCGAGCCGGGTGCGGTTGATCTCCAGGAAGTGGCCGGCCAGCACCAGCACGTCGCTTCCCCGCTCGCGCAGCGGCGGGATCGCCACCGGGTAGGCCGACAGCCGGTGGTAGAGGTCGGCGCGGAAGTGGCCATCGCGCACCCCGTCGGCCAGGCGACGATTGGTGGCGGCGATGATCCGCACGTCGACGCAGCGCGGGGTGTCCTCGCCCAGGCGCTGCACCTCGCCTTCCTGCAGGGCACGCAGCAGCTTGGCTTGGACGGGCAACGGCAACTCGCCTACCTCGTCGAGGAACAGGGTGCCACCATCAGCCGCCTCGAAGCGGCCGGCACGCCCGGCGGTGGCGCCGGAGAAGGCCCCCCTCACGTGGCCGAACAGCTCACTCTCGGCCAGGGATTCGGGCAGCGCGGCACAGTTGACCTGCACCAGCGGCGCGGCGCGGCGGGCGGAGCGCCGGTGCAGGCGACGCGCGAAGAGCTCCTTGCCCACCCCCGTCTCCCCCGTCAGCAGTACCGGCAGGTCAGAGGCCGCCACCACGTCCAGCTCGCGCAGCAGCCGCTGGAGCACCACGCTGTGGCCGAGGATGTCGCGCGCCTCGGGCGCCTCGAGGGCCACGCTGCCGTCCTGCTGCGCCATGCGCAGGGCGCGCAGGTCCCGCTCCAGGCGACTGACCCGCACCGCCGCCTCGACCAGCAGCGCATAGCTCTCCAGGGCCGTGCGATCGGCGGCATCGAAGGTGCCCGCCTCCAGCGCATCAAGGGTCAATACGCCCCAGGGTTCGGCCTCCACGTGCAGGCTGATGCCCATGCAGTCGTGAACGTGCAGCGGTTGGCCAGGCTGCTGCTCCACCAGACCGTCGTAGGGGTCCGGCAGGCTGGCATCCGGCGGGAAGAGCGTGGTGCGCCGGCTGGCGAGGATGGTGGCCAGGCGTGGGTGATGGGCCACCTCGAAGCGCCGACCCAGCGCCTCGCGCACCAGCCCATCCACGGCCACCGGCACCAGCGCATTCTCCTCCAGGCGCAGCAGGCAGACGGCGCCGCAGCGAAAGCCCTCGCGCAGGGTGCACGTCAATCGCTGCAGGCGCACGGCGCTGGGCAGGTCGGCGACCAGGTCCGCCAGCAGGGTCTCATCAAGCATGGTGATATTTACCTTTCTGGGTTCTATTTACCCGATTTTAACCGGGTAATTTTCACCCTCAAGCCGGTATTACCGCAAGAGACGGGCGCTCGCAACCTGGCACGCCCCTTGCCTATCAAGAATGCCATCCAACTTCATCGAGGAGTCCACACCATGAGCCTGCTGGAACAGAGCGTCGGTCGTACCGCCTTGACCCTGCCCGGTGCCACCCGCGTCTTCCATGACCACAATATCGACTTCTGCTGCGGCGGCCGTATCAGCCTGCGCGAGGCCGCCGATCGCGTTGGTCTGGCGCCCGAGGCCCTGGTCGCCGAGCTCGAGGCGCTGCCGGCGGGCGCGAGCGACGAGCGCGACTGGCAGTCGGCCAGCAACGAGGAGCTGATCAGGCATATCCTCACCCGCTACCACGATATCCACCGCCAGCAGCTGCCCGAGCTGGTGCGCATGGCCCGCCGCGTCGAGCAGGTCCATGGCGAGCGCGTCACCTGCCCCAACGGCCTGGCCGATCTCCTCATGCTGCTCCACCAGGAGATGGAGAGCCATATGCAGAAGGAGGAGCAGATCCTCTTCCCGATGCTTCGCCAGGGCATGGGCACCCAGGCCCGGGGCCCCATCGCGGTGATGCGCCACGAGCACGACGACCACGGCGAGCACCTTGAAAGGCTGGCGATGCTGACCGACGACATCACCCCGCCGAAGGGGGCCTGCACCACCTGGCGCGCCCTCTACACCGGGCTACGCGAGTTCCGCGACGACCTGATGCAACACATCCACCTGGAGAACAACCTGCTGTTCGAACGTGCCGGCTAAGCCCGGCCACACCGAGAACGGCGCGTCGTCGGCATTGGCGGCGACGCACCTGGGAGGCCACCATGAAAGCCATCCTGCTCGAACGCCTGCACGTCGACCACTACCGCTACCAGGCGCTGCTCTGCATCCTCGACCGCCAGCTGCATATCGCGGCCTGCGAGGAGATCCCCGACTACCGACTGCTGGCACGGCTTTGCCACTACCTCACCCGGCAGCCTGAGGAGTGGCATCACCGGGTGGAGGATGCCCTCTTCGAGCGCCTCGCCGCGCGCCATCCCGACAGCCGCGACACCCTCGAGGTGCTGGTCGAGGAGCACCGACGCATCACGACCTACGGCCGCGAACTCGAGGCGGCGTTCCACCGAATGGCGGACGAGACGCCAGACGCCGAGGCTGACGCCAACCTGCTCAACTTGGGCCAAGCCTTCAGCGAGCTCTACCACCACCACCTGCATACTGAAAACCAGCACATTTTCCCACTCATCGAGCGACAGGTCCCTGCCGGGGAGCTTGACGGCATGACGTCCGGAATCCCGCTGGACAGCCCCGCCGAGGGCAGCCCGAGCTTTCAGCTGCTCTACCGGCAGATCGCCGATCACCACACTGGGTTGCGCCTGGGCCACGGCGAACAGGCCGACTTCTGCCCGCTCTGCGATGCCAGGCCGGCCCACTCTTCTTGATTCAGCCATCAAATGAATCCACCGCATCGGCCCCCCATGGGCACCGCCCATGGGGGGCTCGTGGCACGGGTCTAATTGGAGCGGACACCCCGGTCGTAATGGAACGTCATGAAGACGATGCCCGGCGTCATCACCAGCCGCCAGGCCAGCTCCACCTCGTCATCGAACTGCTCGTCGAAGGTTCGAACCGTGTCGATCAGGGTCTCTAGCCAGAGGTCATACAGCCCGGGACGTATGTCGAGGTGCGCGCGATCGTGGCTGATCGCTACCTCCTGCAGGTAGTAGTCGGCATGGCTCGACGCGTAGAACGCCAGAAGGTGATAGAAGGCCTTTTTCAGCATGGCTTGCTGGCGAGCCATGTCGGTATGGCGAAACTTCTCTGCGACCTCGGGGGAAGCCGCGAGAAAGCGCTCATAGAAGGCCACGAAGAACGCCCGTCCCTCGACCTCTCGGCTCAGTACCCGCACGTAACTCGCGTCGAACAGGCGTTCAATGTCCATGACCACCTCGCATGGTGCGCGTGTCTATACCCAGACTAGGCCAGAGGCTCCCGCAAGGCCTCGTCAGGAGTCCTCCTCATGGCCCCGGCATGACCTGGATCACGCCAATCGTGAATGCCTCCTCACCATGACGCCAGTCAAGGGCCAGGCAAGGATGGTCGACTAGCATGGTCGGGTTTTCATCGACAGGAGTCCGCCATGGAGCTCGTCTGCCCCGCCGGCAACCTGCCCGCCCTGAAGCGCGCCGTGGACGAAGGGGCCGATGCCGTCTACTTCGGCTTCCAGAACACCACCAACGCCCGCCAGTTCGCCGGCCTGAACTTCACCGACCGGCGCGCCCGGGAAGGCATCGACTATGCCCACGCCCGCGGCAAGCGGGTGTTCTGCGCCATCAATACCTATCCACAGCCCGACGGCTGGGAGCTGTGGACCCGCGCCGTGGACCAGGCCGTCGAGCTGGGCGTCGACGCCCTGATCCTGGCCGACATGGGCCTGCTCGACTACGCCGCCCGCCGCCATCCCTCCCTTCCCCGGCACCTGTCGGTGCAGGGCTCGGCCACCAGCCATGAGGCGTTGCACTTCTACCACGAGCAGTTCGGCATCAAGCGCGCCGTGCTGCCGCGGGTGCTGTCGATCACCCAGGTGCGCGACCTGGCCAGGCAGAGCCCGGTGGAGCTGGAGGTGTTCGCCTTCGGCAGCCTGTGCATCATGGCCGAGGGGCGCTGCTACCTGTCGTCCTATCTCACCGGCGAGTCGCCCAACACCCGCGGCGTCTGCTCGCCGGCGGCCCAGGTGCGCTGGGAACAGACCCCCGAGGGGCTGGAGTCGCGCCTGGGCGGCGTGCTGATCGACCGCTACGCCGAGGGCGAACGGGCCGGCTACCCGACGCTGTGCAAGGGGCGCTTCGAAGTCGGCGGCGAGACCTACCACGCCATCGAGGAGCCCACCAGCCTCAACACCCTGGCGCTGCTCCCGGAGCTCGCCGAGCTCGGCATCAGCGCGGTGAAGATCGAGGGCCGCCAGCGCAGCCCCGCCTATGTGTCGAAGGTCGCCGGCATCTGGCGCCAGGCGCTCGACCGCCTGGAGCGTAGCCCCGAACGCTTCCACCCCGACCCCGCCTGGATGGCCGGCCTCGGCGAGGTCTCCGAGGGCGCCACCACCACCCTGGGCGCCTACGAGCGCCGCTGGAAATAGGAGGCCCCATGCCAACCCCCGACACCCTCAAGCTGTCGCTGGGCCCGGTGCTCTTCTACTGGACCCGCGAGCGCTACGCCGACTTCTACCGCGAGGCCGCCGACTGGCCGATCGAGATCGTCACCCTCGGCGAATCGGTCTGCTCGCGGCGCCGCGACATGAAGCTCGACGACTGGCTGGGCATCGGCCGCGAGCTGGCCCAGAGCGGCAAGAAGGTGGTGCTGGCGAGCCAGACCCTGATCGAGTCCGAGGCCGACCTGCGCGACCTGCGCCGGCTGTGCGACAACGGCGAATTCACCGTCGAGGCCAATGACCAGAGCGCGGTGCAGCGGCACTCGGCGGCCGGCCTGCCCTTCGTCGCCGGGGCGGCGCTCAACCTCTACAACCCGGCGACCCTGGCCGTGCTGGCCCACGCCGGCATGCAGTGCTGGCAGGCCCCGGTGGAGATGTCCCGCGCCGACCTGGCGCGTCTGCTCGACGACTGCCGCGACCAGGGCCTCGGACAGCCCTGCGAGGTGTTCGCCTACGGCCACCTGCCGCTGGCCTGGTCGTCGCGCTGCTTCACCGCGCGCCGCCACCAGAAGCCCAAGGACCGCTGCCGGTTCGTCTGCCAGCAGTACCCCGAGGGCCTGGCGCTGCGCTCCCAGGAATCCCGCGAGGTGTTTACCCTCAACGGCATCCAGACCCTCTCCGGCGCCTGCCAGGACCTGCGCCACGAGATCCCGGGCATGGCCGGGATGGGCGTCGGGATCGCACGGCTGAGCCCACGCGCCGAGGGCATGGCCGAGGTGGTCACCGCCTTCGATGCGGCCCGGCGCGGTGCGCTTCCGCCCCCCGACCCGCTGGCCCTGGTCGACGCCGAGATCTGCGACGGCTACTGGCATGGCCGTCCCGGCATGGACAACACCCGCGCCGGCTGATCCCGGCCAACGGCACGGCCAGCCTCTTACGGGCTCTACCTCGGGTGGAGCCCGTTTTCGTTGGTGACGCAACCCACCCACATCCTTACCCGCCCTTTTTCTGACCTGGGTCATCTCCCGCCATCTCGTCAGTCCCCAACCTGCAAAACACAATATATAGTGTCTTATAGTTAAAAAGATGGCATATATAGGGAGATCGCAGTGCCCCCCTCTACTAACGGTCAAACTGAAAAGCATCGCGTCGCTGTCGCCGCCACGGTCGACGAGTACCTCAAGCGCACCGACTGGCGCGTCCACGCCAACGCCAACCAGGGCTACTCCCTGGGCGGGTTGATTCTCAACGTCTCGGGCAAGCTGATCGCCAACTACTGGCTCGACGAGGTCTACCCCGCCGCGGTGGGCGAGGCACATCGCCGGGGCGACCTGCATATCCACGACCTCGACATGCTGTGCGGCTACTGCGCCGGCTGGTCGCTGCGCACCCTGCTGATCGAGGGCTTCAACGGCGTGCCCGGCCGCGCCGAGAGTGACCCGCCCCGACACCTCACCAGCGCCCTGGGCCAGATGGTCAACTTCCTCGGTACCCTGCAGAACGAGTGGGCCGGCGCCCAGGCCTTCAGCTCCTTCGATACCTACCTGGCGCCCTATGTGCGCAAGGAGGCACTGGACTACCCGGCGGTGAAACAGGCCATCCAGGAGTTCATCTACAACCTCAACGTGCCCTCGCGCTGGGGCAGCCAGACGCCCTTCACCAACCTGACCTTCGACTGGGTCTGCCCGGAGGATCTGCGCCGGCAGGTGCCGGTCATCGGCGGCGAGGAGCAGCCCTTCGCCTACGGCGAGCTACAGGCCGAGATGGACCTGATCAACCGCGCCTACCTGGAGGTGATGGAGGCCGGCGATCGCCAGGGGCGAGTCTTCACCTTCCCGATCCCCACCTACAACATCACCCGCGACTTCGACTGGGAGAGCGACAATACCGAGCGACTCTTCGCGCTGACCGCCAAGTACGGCCTGCCCTACTTCCAGAACTTCCTCAACTCCGACCTGGAGCCGCACATGGTGCGCTCCATGTGCTGCCGCCTGCAGCTCGACCTCGGCGAGCTGCTCAAGCGCGGCAACGGCCTGTTCGGCAGCGCCGAGCAGACCGGCTCGCTGGGGGTGGTGACGATCAACTGCGCGCGGCTGGGCCATCGCTTCGCCGGCGACCGCACGGGGCTGCTCGACGAGCTCGACCGGCTGCTGGCGCTGGGCCGCGACAGCCTGGAACTCAAGCGGGAACGCATCCAGGCGTGGATGGACGGCGGCCTCTACCCCTTCACCCGGCGCTACCTCGGCACCCTGCGCAACCACTTCTCGACCCTCGGCGTGAACGGCCTCAACGAGATGGTGCGCAACTTCAGCGACGACACCCATGACATCGCCGACCCGGAAGGGCAGCAACTGGCCCTGGAGGTGCTCGACCACGTACGCGGGCGGATGCAGGAGTACCAGGAGCAGACCGGGCACCTCTACAACCTGGAGGCCACCCCGGCCGAGGGCACCACCTACCGTTTCGCCCGGGAGGACCGCGCCCGTTATCCCGGCATCCTCCAGGCCGGCACGCCGGAGGCGCCCTACTACACCAACTCCAGCCAGTTGCCGGTGGGTCACACCGACGACCCCTTCGAGGCGCTGATCCACCAGGACCCACTGCAGACCCGCTACACCGGCGGCACCGTGCTGCATCTCTACATGCGCGAGAAGCTGTCCAGCGCTGCGGCCTGCCGGACCCTGGTGCGCACCGCCCTGTCCCGTTTCCGCCTGCCCTACCTGACCGTGACACCGACCTTCTCGATCTGTCCGGTACACGGCTACCTGGCCGGCGAACACGAATTCTGCCCCAGGTGCGACGACGCCCTGCTGGCAGAGCAGGCCTCGACGGCCGATGCCACGGCCTGAGGCGCCATTCCCCCCACCCCCGAAGCACGAAGGAGCATCACATGAGCCAAGCACACCACGACACCCTGCCCACCGAGCGTCGCCAGCGCTGCGAGGTCTGGACCCGGGTGATGGGGTACCACCGCCCGGTCAGCCAGTTCAACCTCGGCAAGCGCGCCGAGCATCGCGAGCGCCGCCACTTCACCGAGCAGGCCTCGAGCCACTGACCCGCAACGCCGGGCATCCACGGATGCCCGGCCCGGAAGTTTCGCCATGTCCGAGAGCAACACGATCCGGTTACCGGTGGCCGGCCTGACGCCCATGACCACCCTCGACTACCCGGGCCACCTGGCCTGCGTGGTCTTCCTGCAGGGCTGCCCGCTGCGCTGCGGCTACTGCCACAACCCCCAGATGCTCGCCCCGCGACGCGGCGATCCGCAGGAGTGGCAGGCGGTCCGCGACTTCCTGGCGCGTCGCCGCGGCCTGCTCGAGGCCGTGGTGTTCAGCGGCGGCGAGCCGACCCAGCACCCCGACCTGCCCGCCGCCATCGCCCAGGCCAGCACCATGGGCTTCAAGGTCGGGCTCCACACCGCCGGGGTCTACCCCCATCGCCTGGCCGAGCTGCTGCCCTGGCTCGACTGGGTGGGGCTGGACGTCAAGGGCGACGCCGAGACCTTCGACCGGATCTGCGGCCGCCCCGGCCTCCAGGCGGCACACGGGCGCAGCCTGGCCCTGCTGCTGGCGAGTGGGGTGGACCTGGAGTGCCGCACCACCGTGCACTGGCGCGATTTCGACCTGGCGGCGGTGAAGCGGCTGGCACTGAGCCTGGCCGAGCGCGGCGTGACCCGCTATGCGCTGCAGATCGCCCGCCCCGGGCAGAGCCTCGATGGCGCCTACGCCGCACCGGTCCCAGGCGCCCCGGGCACGGCGGCCCTGGACGCCCTCGTCGAGGGCCTGCGGCCGGCCTTCGAGAGCCTGATCCTGCGCCGCTGAGCCACCGCCGGCCGCCCAATCCCGCCTCGCCATGACCCGCGTCAAGGGCCGCCGGCGAATGGTCGACTAGCATGGTCGGGTTTTCATCGAGAGGAGTCCGCCATGGAGCTCGTCTGCCCCGCCGGCAACCTGCCCGCCCTGAAGCGCGCCGTGGACCAGGCCGCCGAGAGCTGGGACGGCTACTGGCACGGTCGCCCGGGCATGGACCACAGCCGAGCGGGGAACGTCATATGAGCGCCCGGATCATCCCCCTCGCCCCCGAGTCGCCCCCGGCGATCCGCCTGCCGGTAGCAGGTTTCACCGCCCTGGACACCCGAGTCTTTCCGGGCCGGCGTGCCGCCGTGGTCTATCTGCAGGGCTGCCCGCTACAGTGCGGCTACTGCGAAACCGGCGAGATGACCACCCCGCGCCGCGGCGAGCCCGGCGAGTGGGAGGGCCTCCAGGCCCTGCTGGCCGCCGGCAGCGGTCAGCTCGATGCGGTGGTGTTCAGCGGCGGCGAGCCGACCCTGCACGCCGACCTGCCGGCCGCCGCCGAGGCCTGTCGGGCGCTGGGCCTGGCGGTGGGGCTGCACACCGCCGGCCCCTATCCCGAGCGGCTCGAGGCCCTGCTGCCACAACTCGATTGGGTGGCGCTGGACACCAAGGGGCGCGGTGCCGACTTCGACCGCATCGCCGGCCGCGAGCGGATCTGGCAACGCCACGCCCGGAGCCTCTCGCTGCTGCTGGAGGGCGATACCCCCTTCGAGTGCCGCACCACGGTGCACTGGCGCGACTTCAGCCTCGAGGCCCTGGAGCGACTGGCCATGACCCTGGCCGACTGCGGCGTGCGCCACTACGCCATCCAGCTGGCCCGCCTCGAGCGCTGCCGTGATCCCGACTACTGCCGGCCGGTGGCCGATGCCCCCTCCCGGGAGACCCTGGAGACCCTGGTCCGGCGGCTGCGTCCCCACTTCGCGCATATCGAGCTGCGCGGCTAGGACCTGCTACTCCGCTTCCCGGGCCATCATGGCCCCCCACGACACCGCCTCGGGCGCCGGCCGGCGGCAGTCCGACCTATGCTAAGCTGGCCGTAACGATATCCACCGCGGACGATTCGGGATGCGCCTTTCGAAGCACCAGTGTCAGATCATCCGCCAGACCGTGGCCAACTGCTTTGGCCCCGGGGCTCGCGTCTATCTGTTCGGTTCCCGCGCCGATGACACAGCTCGCGGCGGCGACATCGATCTGCTCATCGAGACCGAGATGACCGATGTCGACGAGATCGTCAGGGCCGAGATCCAGTTCCAGGTCAAGGTGCAGCAGAGGTTGGGCGAGCAGAAGATCGATCTGCTCATCGACTATCCGGGGCGCGGGGAGCATCCTCCGATCTTCGCCGTCGCCGAGCGCACGGGTGTGCCGCTATGACCGATATCGCCCAGCAACGCCTCCAGGATGCCTGGCGCCAATGCCGGAAACATCTGCATCATCTCAGGCATGCACTCCGCTCGTTGCAGGAACGGCTGCCGCTGTCGGGAAGAGGGCTCGCCGCCATGGACGACGAAGGCATCCAGGATCTCGACCAGTTCGTGCTTCGTTTCGGCAAGCTTCAGGATGCTATCGGCACCAGGTTGCTCCCTTCGGTGCTGGACTATCTCCAAGAACCCTTCGAAGACCTCCCGATGATCGACAAGCTTAACCGTCTGGAAAAGCTGGGATTCCTGGAAAGTGCCGAACAGTGGCAGCAGTTACGGGCGATCCGAAATCGCTTCGCTCACGACTATCCCGACGACCACGACAAGAACGCCGCACTTCTCAACCTAGCCATCGGGTCAGTGGACGAACTGATCGACCTGCTGCGTCGAATCGAGGAAAAATTGGACCTGCCGGCTCTCGATTCACACTGAGCAACAGAAGGCGTCGGAGATACCGTCATGTCCCATTCCAGCGAAGGACAGGCCCCGTCTTACCGGCTGTTCTACTCACCGGACAGCGCCAACCTGGTGATCCGCATGGTGCTGGAGGAGGTGGGCGCCCGCTACCGCGACGTGCGCATCGACTGCGCCAGGGGTGGCCTCGACGATCCGGCCTTTCGTGCCCTGAATCCCCAGGGGCTGCTACCGGTCCTGGTGGACGAGACCAGCGGGGTCCCCCTGTTCGAGACCGGGGCCATCCTGCTGCACCTGTGCGAGCGGCATGCCAGCCTAGCGATCACGGATCCGGCGCAACGAGGGGCCTTCCTGGCCTGGCTGTTCTTCCTCTCCAACACCCTGCACGCCGACCTGCGGCTGCGCTTCTACACCTGGCGCTATGCCGAAGGCAAGGCGGAGATCCAGCACCTTAGAGATATGCTGAGTCGCCGCATTCAGCAGCATCTGCAACTGCTCGAAGATCTTGCCGACCATGGCCAGGGAGCGGGGTTGCTGCCGAGTGGCCCCAGCGTGCTCGAGCCCTACCTGGCCTGCCTGGTTCGCTGGATGCAGCTCTACCCCCTCGACGCCCCCCTCGGTGGCATCGCCCGGGACGAGTACCCGCATCTCGTTCACCTGTTGAGGCGGCTGGAAGGCCGACCGGCCATCCGCCGCGCGGCGGCAGCCGAGGGCATCGAGGGACGCCTGTTTCTCACCCCCGACTATCCTCGCGGTGACCCGTGCCGACTCGTAGGTCACGCCCCGAACCAAATCGACTGAGCCACGCGCTGGCCGAGGCGCTTAGCCGCACTTCGACCAGCCGCAGCCGGCGTAGCAGGTGGGGCAGCCGTCCATCATGATCAGCTCGCCGTTGCACTCGGGGCAGTACCCGACCACGGTGGGCTTGCCGCTCTTGTCGTGGGCCTCGCGCTCGGCGTGGGCGATCTCCTCGGGGGTCGGCGGCTGCCAGGCATGGCCGCTGGCCAGCCGCTGGGCATAGCGGCTGACCAGCTCCTCCACGGGCACCTGGTTGCCGTCGATGTCGAGGAAACCGCGGCGGTAGAGGATCTGCTGGATCGACCAGGCGATGGCCGCGACCTCGGAGTCGTGGAACATCGGCTTGCCCCAGCGGTTCATGCCGCAGCGCACCAGGCCCTTGTCCCAGGCCACCTTGCGCAGGTCGGCCACCGCCTGGGTGACGTAACCGCCACGGGCGGCCAGCGACAGGCTGCGCATGGTGGCGGTGATCCACTGGTGCTCACTGGAGAGCTGGCCGGAGGGGAAGAAGAACTCCACCGGGCGCTCGATCACCACCCGCTTGCCGCCCAGCACGCCCTCCACCGGCATGAAGGAGACCAGCAGGTAGACCTTCTTGCGGCCCTCGGCGCCGACATAGGAGATCTTCTCCGACACGGCCTCCAGGGTGCCCTCGGGACGCGACGGGATGCGCACCGTGAGCGGGTTCTCGTCGGCGAGCGGCGGCGCTTCCACCGCCTTCTTGACGCTGTAGGAGACGATCTTCGAGGTGATTTCGACGGCCATCAGCGGGCTCCTCCGGAAAGTTGTTGGGTGGCGCAATGCTTCCATCGCTCGGAGCTGATCCGGCACAAGCCATTATTACCACTTGCCATAGGTGCCTTCCTTCAGCGCATCGTAGAGGTTCGCCGCGGTGTGCTCCTCGCCGTCGTAGATCACCTTCTCGTCGCCCTTGAGCTCCAGGGTCTCGCCGTTCTCCAGCTCGAAGACGTAGGTGGTGTTCTTGAGGTCGTCCTCGCGTACCAGCACGCCCTGGAAGGCCTCGGGGTTGAAGCGGAAGGTGGTGCAGCCCTTGAGCTGGCTGTCGTAGGCGTCGAGGTAGAGGCCCTTGAAGTCGTCGAAGGCGAAGTCGGTGGGCACGTTCACCGTCTTGGAGATCGCCGAATCGACCCAGGCCTGGGCCGCCGCCTGCACCGCCACGTGCTGCTTCGGGGACACCGCATCGGCGGTGATGAAGTAGTCGGGCAGGTCGCTCTCCACCGCGTCGGCGGCGATGAAGTGGCGGTAGGCGGCCAACTCGAAGGAGCACACTTCCACTTGCTCCTTGGTCTTCTTGCCCGCCTGGATGACGTTGCGGAAGTAACGGTGCGAGAACGACGGCTCGATGCCGTTGGAGGCGTTGTTGCCCAGGGACAGCGATATGGTGCCGGTCGGTGCGATGGACGAATGGTGGGTGAAGCGTGCGCCGTGCTCGGAGAGTGCGGCGACCAGTTCCGGCTCCACCTCGGCGATCTTCTGCATGTAGCGGCTGTAGCGGGCATGCAACAGGCGACCCGGCACCTTGTCGCCCACCTCGTAACCGTCCTTGGCCAGCTCGGGGCGTTCGCGCAGCATCTTCGGGGTGATCTCGAAGTCCTCGGCCAGGATCGGCGCCATGCCCTTCTCGCGGGAGAGCTCGAGGGCCTGCTTCCAGCCCTCGATGGCCAGGGTGCGGCTCACCTCCTCGGTGAAGGCCAGCGACTCGGCGGAGCCGTAGGGAATCTTGAGCATGGTCAGGGTCGAGCCCAGGCCCAGGAAGCCCATGCCGTGGCGGCGCTTGGCCTCGATCTCGCGACGCTGGCCGGCGAGCGGCAGGCTGCTGATCTCCACCACGTTGTCGAGCATGCGGGTGAAGATCGCCACCACCTTGCGGTAGCGCTCCCAGTCGAAGCGCGGCGTCTTGCCGAAGGGCTCGATGACGAAGCGGGTGAGGTTCACCGAACCCAGCAGGCAGGCGCCCTCGGGCGGCAATGGCTGCTCTCCGCATTGCCCCGTGACCAACCCATTGAAAATTACCGTATTGTTATCGACTTGGGTGGTGTCGTAGACGGCTTCACGACCCACATGCTGTATGGCTGCCACCGTGGCCATGAAGGATTGAGTCTTGCGCAGCAGCTTGCCCTGCACCCACTCCTGATACCTTTCGTTCTTGTAACCGAGCAGGAAGCCGACTTCCTCCATGAAGCGCTCACGGGATTCGCCGTCGATGATCAACTCATGATCGGCCTGGCAGGCATACTGCCGAGTTCCTCCCTTGCCATCCGGCAGCACTCGAGTGCCGGCCTCACGTCGCTTGTGGATACGACAGAAAATCCCCAGGTTGGCAAGCAGCGTCTGGACATCCTTGAGTAAGCTGACTTCGCTCGAAGCGAGGCGAACCGAGCAGCTCTGGCTATTGCTGGACACATTGACGGTACCATCTGCCTGAAACAGCCCGCGCAGATAGCCCTTGACGCACGCCTCGGTGCCCCGCCAGACCACCTCCGGCACCTGCAGCTTGGTCTCCCGGGTAAAACCGTAGTGTTCCAGGAGGCGGGCCAGGATCACCGAGCGAACAAAGACATGCTGGCGCTCGGCCACCGCTACAGGCGCCACCGCATATTGACGCGCCGTTTTGGCCGCACCAGCAATCAGCTCATTAACATACTCGGCTGTGATATCGGCCAGCTGACGGTCCTCTCCCCAGAAGTTGATGAGCACGGCCTCATGGCCGTTGCCACGGTGCGTGAAATGCCCATCGCCGGCAATCAAGCCTAGCAGGGTACCCAGCCGCTCATCACCCTGGTCACCGAACTGGCCCTTACCGGACTGTACCCATACGCTATCGCCCACCTGCAGTTCCTTGAGAGGAATCTTGCCTCGCTGGGTATAGAAATCATGCCATGCAGTCGCCTTGATTTCGTAACCTTCGCGCGTGGTGACCCGATAAACATCGGCTTGTCTGGCTGTCATGAAGGCAGGCACAGCCGGGCGGGTTTCAACCCCCCTGTCATCAAGTTCGAGTGCACGCTTGTCGACCGTCACATCGAGAGCATGACCCAGTTGGTAAAGCTCACCGATGGGCACCTGACCGAACTGGGTATGCAACCGGGTATCCGCCGTCACGCAGGGGTTGGTCGCGCGGATCTCCTCGCAGAACCAGTTGTTGTTCATGCGGTTGACTTGGTCGATCAGGATGAAGCCCGGCTCGGCGAAGTCGTAGGTCGAGCGCATGATGGTGTCCCACAGCTCGCGCGCCTTGATCACCTCGACGATGCGGCAGGCCACGCGGCCCTCGTCGTCGACGGTGTAGCCCTCCTCGATCACCGGCCAGTCGCGATAGATGAGCTCGTCGGGGCCCACGTCCTCCTTCTCGCCGGGGTGCAGCGGGAAGGCCAGCGGCCAGTCGGCGTCGCTCCTGACCGCCTCCATGAACTCGTCGGTGATCAGCAGGCTCAGGTTGAACTGGCGCAGCCGGCCGGCCTCGCGCTTGGCCTCGATGAACTGGCGGACATCGGGATGGCCCACGTCGAAGGTGGCCATCTGGGCGCCGCGGCGCCCGCCGGCGGAGGCCACCGTGAAGCACATCTTGTCGTAGATATCCATGAACGCCAGGGGGCCGTTGGTGCCGGCCCCGGCGCCGAACACGAAGGCGCCCCTGTGGCGCAGGGTGGAAAAGTCATAGCCGATTCCCGCTCCGCTTTTTAACGTCATGCCGGCATCCACCACCGCGGAGAGGATGTCGTGCATGGAGTCGCGGATGGTGCGCGACACCGTGCAATTGATCAGGCTCACCGCCGGCTTGTAGTCGTCGGCGCCGGCGTTGGACATGATCCGCCCGGCCGGAATGGCGCCGTTCTCCAGCGCCCAGCGGAACTTCGGCAGCCACTCGTCGGCCTGGTCGCCCTCCACCGCGGCCAGGGCGCGGGCCACCCGCTCCCAGGTGGCCGCCACGTCCTTGTCCACCGGGCGCCCGTGGCGATCCTTGAGCCGGTACTTGGAATCCCAGATATCACGGGAGGGGGCCTGCATCGGTACCTCGTTGGATGTCTTGACGGCCTTGGCGGAAGTGCTCATTCAGGGTCTCCAGAGAAGTCTAGGATAACGGGGTCAGTGATCGCGATGCGCCAACCGCTCGAGTCGCAGCAGCCATTCGCCCAGGCGACCCTGGGCCAGGCCCTCCTCGCGGCCATCGAGCAGGTTCTTGACCGTCAGGCCCAGCTCGGTGTCGCCCTCGATCAGCAGGCGACGCTGGAAGAACAGGCTGTCGGGGTCCTCGCGACGGGTGGCCAGGCAGAGGAACTCGCGCCAGCCGCCGTGGATGGTCGCCTCGCCGGCCCCGCGGCAGAGCACCAGGCGGCCCGCCTCGAGCCCCAGGGTCAGCACCACCCCCAGATCGTCGACGGCCAGGCTGACCCGGCGCCCCTCGAGGGCATCGAACTCGCCTTCCGCCAGCGGCTCGGCGAAGGTGCGGTTGAGCAACGGCTCCACCAGGCGACGCTTGACGGCGATGGGCACCCTCGGGTCGAGGGCACGGATCAGGCGGCTCGGGGCGGGTGGGCGCGGCAGTGACAGGGACGGGAAAGGCAGGGACATGCTAACTCTCCTGGTGACGTCGATGCGGCCGGGGCCGCCGAACCGCTCATCCTAGGCGTCATGAAAGACGTTCGCACTGACATGCATCAAGCCCTGGCCGGTGCGACCACTCGCACGGCCAGACACCATATATAGATCATTCGACCGCAGAAAGCACAAGATGTCGTTGAGCTTGACCATCAACGCTGCGACGGCCTACCGCTGTCGTCAGCGCTTGATGCCCGGCCGGCGGGCCAGCTTGTGCAGGTTGCTCGGGTCCATGGCGAGCCGCCGCGCGGCCGCCGCCCAGTTGCCCCGGCAGGCGGCCAGGGCAGCGTGAATCGCCTGATCAGACCGTGCGGGAATAGCGCCCCTCGCTGCGTGCCAGATAGGCATCGAAGGCCATGGCGGCATTGCGCATCATCAGTCGCCCGGCGGGCAGCACCTCGATCTCGCCCTCGCGGATCGCCAGCAGGCCGTCGGCGGCCATCTCCTCGAGTTCGGCGAGGGCGTCGGCGAAGTAGTCGCGGAAGACGATGCCGTGGGCGGCCTCGATCGTGGCGAAGACGATGCGGCCGTGGCACATCAGGGCGTTGATCACGTCGCGACGCAGGCGGTCGTCGTCGTTGAGGCGATAGCCGCGCATCACCGGCAGCCGGCCGGCCTCCAGCCGGTGCTGGTACTGGGCGGTCTCCTTGACGTTCTGGCTGTAGCTGTCACCGACCTTGCCGATGGAGGTGATGCCCAGGCCAATCAGGTCGCAGTCGGCGTGGGTCGAGTAGCCCTGGAAGTTGCGCTGCAGGGTGCCGTTCTCGCGCGCCAGGGAGAGCTCGTCCTCGGGCAGGGCGAAGTGGTCCATGCCGATATAGACATAGCCGGCCGCGGACAGCCGGCGGATGGTCAGCTCCAGTAATTCCAGCTTGCGCTCCGGGGGCGGCATGTCCTCGGGGCGGATCAGCCGCTGGGCCTTGAACAGCTCGGGCAGGTGGGCATAGCTGTAGGCGGCGATGCGGTCGGGCCGCAGGGCGATGATCTTGTCCAGGGTGACGTCAAAGCTCGCCACCGTCTGCAGCGGCAGGCCATAGATCAGGTCGACGCTGACCGACTGGAAGCCGGCCTCGCGGGCCGCCTGCACCAGGGCCACCACCTGCTCCTCGCTCTGGATGCGATTGACGGCCTGCTGGACGTCAGCATCGAAGTCCTGCACGCCGAAGCTGAGCCGGTTGAAGCCCAGGGCACGCAGCTCATGGATCTGCTCGGGGGTGACGGTGCGCGGGTCGACCTCCAGGGAGAACTCGCGCGCCTCCGGCGGGGCGAAGTGGAAGGCCGCGTCCAGTGCCTCCATCAGCTCGCCCAGCTGGGCGTTGCTCAGGTAGGTGGGGGTGCCGCCGCCCAGGTGCAGCTGGGTCATGCGCCGCGAGGCGTCGAACAGCGCGGCCTGGACCCCGATCTCCTGCTTGAGCCACTCGAGGTACTCGGCGGCCCGCTCGGTGTTGTGGGTGATGATCTTGTTGCAGGCGCAGTAGTAGCACAGGCTCTTGCAGAACGGGATGTGCACGTAGACCGACAGCGGCTTGGGCGACTCGGCCCGGTTGCTGCGCTCCGCTGCCGCGCGGTAGTCATCCTCGGCGAAGGCCGCATGGAACTGGGGCGCCGTGGGGTAGGAGGTGTAGCGCGGCCCCGGGCGGTCGTACTTCTCCACCAGGGGGCGGTCGAACGGGAGATCCTGTGGCATGTCGTGAAGCGGCCTCTTGAAGCCTGTATTCAAGCAAGAACGGGGGCAGGGCCCGCGGGCCCTGCCGAATGAGGGAAGTATGCCATCCGCTATCCGCGGCGTCGGTACCCTTCAAGAGGTAGCTGACCCAGGTCAAAGGAGGGAGGGCATGAGGAGATCAAGCGTTGACAACCTCCCTTAACATTCATGTAAATTACACTTTATGATATCGCCCGAAGGGCACCATACGGCCGACCAGGGTGGTTTCACGACTCGCCTGGAGCGGGCTGGCCCTGACGGCCGCGACCTGCTTCTGCTGTGGAGTGGGCGCCTCGTGCTGATGCGACCCGATGCCGCACCCCTGCCCGCCATGGGCACACGGGAACTGGTAAACTGAACAGACGTTGACCCATCGTTATCGACCGCTACCCAGCCACGAGGCGCCGGATCCTGCCATGCACCTGACTCGCTTTACCGACTACTCGCTGCGCGTGCTGATCTTCCTGGCCGTCAAGGGCGAGGAACGCTCCACGATCCAGGAGATCGCCGAGCGCTTCGAGGTCTCTCACAATCACCTGATGAAGGTGGTGCAGGAGCTCAGCCACAAGGGCTACATCACGGCCATTCGCGGCAAGAACGGTGGCCTGCTGCTCAAGAAGGCACCGGAAACGATCACCCTCGGCGCCCTGGTCCGCGACACCGAGCACGACCTGCAGCTGGTGGAGTGCTTCGGCGACCATAACGAGTGCCTGATCACTCCGGCGTGTCGCCTCAAGCCGATACTGGCCGAGGCCCTGAAGGCCTTTCTCGACGTGCTCGACCAGTACACCCTGGCCGACATGCTGGGGCCACAGCGTCCCCAACTCGCCCAGTTGCTGCGCATCGAACCGGCGTCGTGAACATGGCTGATGCGCTGAGGCGGGCTTATGCTGACACAGGTCAGTACCCCACCATCGGCCCACTGGCACCATGGGACCATTCGGCCCGGAACCCCGGGTCTCTTCAAGCCGGCAAGAACGCATCATGGAGATTGGTTATGAAAAGACTGGCCGCCGCCACCCTCACCGGCATCGCCGCCCTGGCATTCTCGGCCTTCGCCCAGGCGGAGCCCGACGGCGAGGCGATCTACAACCAGGCCTGCATGGCCTGCCACATGACCGGCGCCGCCGGCGCGCCCATCAAGGACGACGAGGAGGCCTGGGCGCCTCGCCTGGAGAAGGGCATGGAGACCCTCTACGACCACGCCATCAACGGCTTCCAGGCCATGCCGCCCAAGGGTGGGCAGATGAACCTGAGTGACGAGGAGGTCAAGGCGGCGGTCGACTTCATGCTCGAGCCGGTCCTCTGAGACCGAGCCACCCAGCAGGCCCGGCAGGACCAACCGCCGATGTGACGAGGCGTCATGCGGCATTCGCGGCATGGCGCCCCGTCGTTCTTCTCTCTTGAAGCCCCCTACCCTCACACCCTCCCCCCGCGTCTTCGATTTCGACGCTCCTACCTCATTGGGGTTACTCCCACAGGCTTGATCCACGTCACCGGCGACATGACCCATGTCAATTCGAGCCCATGGGCCAGCTGGCATGATAGAGCCAATTGCAAAAGATTCATTTCATGTGCCTGTTGACGAAACGCTGCCCTCCCGCAGGCACCACGCCACAGGTACGGAAACAAGGACCGCCCCATGTCCACCCGGCGCACCCTCACCTCCCTGGCCCTCACCTGGCTGCTCGGCCTGCTGCTGCTCGTCGCCATGCCGATCGCGCAGGCCATCGAGCTCGAGCAGGTGAGGCCGGGCTTCCCCGAGGCGACCCGCCTGGTCAGTGCCGAGGGCGAGCACCCCGCCATGGCCGTTCATGCCGATGACCGCCTGCTCGGCTATGCCTTCGAGACGATGGACATCGCGCCGATCCCCGCCTACTCCGGCAAGCCCGTGAACCTGCTGGTGGGCATCGATCTCGAGGGCAGGATCCGCCTGGCCAGCATCCTCGGCCACGAGGAGCCGATCATGCTGGTCGGCATCCCCGAACACCGGCTGGCAGACTTCGCGGATGCCCATGTGCCCCATCATGTGAACGACCGCCTCAAGATCGGCGACAACCTCGACGCCATCTCCGGTGCCACCGTCACGGTCATCGTGGTCAACGAGACCATCATGCGTACCGCTCGCCGGGTGGCCGCCGAGCAGGGACTGATCGCCGATCCCTCGGCCACGCCGCCGGCCCGGGTCCTGCCCAAGGTCTTCGAGCCCGCCGACTGGGAGACCCTCACCGACGACGGCACCATTCGCCGCCTGCACCTGACCCATGGCGAGGTCGACGAGGCCTTCGTCGGCACGCCCGCCGAGGACTACCTGCGCACGCCCGAACCGGCCGACAAGACCTTCATCGAGCTGTTCTACACCTACCTGAACCCGCCGACGGCCGGCCGCAACCTGCTCGGCGACACCGCCTACGAGCAGCTCATGGCCGGGCTCGACGAGGACGAGCACGCCATCGCCGTCATGGCTCGCGGCGACTACTCCTTCAAGGGCTCGGGCTATGTGCGCGGCGGCATCTTCGACCGCCTCGAGCTGTCCCAGGGCAACACCACCGTCAGCTTCCACGACAGCGACCACAGCCGCCTGGGCAGCCTGGGTATCGAGGGAGCGCCGTCGTTCGACGAGCGCGACATCTTCATCGTTCGCGACGATGCCGCCTTCGATCCCGGCCGGCCCTGGCAGCTGGAACTGCTGGTGCGCCGTGCCTCGGGCCCGCTGGACACCGAGTTCACCCGCTTCAGCGCCGACTACAGCGTACCGGAGGCCTACATCACACGCCCGGAACCGCCGGTGGAGGAGCCGCTATGGGTCCAGGTGTGGCGCGACAAGGCCTTCCAGATCGCCGTGCTGGCCGCCGGCCTGCTGGTGCTGACGGTGATCATGCTGTTCCAGGACGTGCTGGCGCGTCATCCGAAGATCCTGCGTCCGCTTCGGCTGGGCTTTCTGGTCTACACCCTGGGGTTCATCGGCTGGTATTCGCTGGCCCAGCTGTCGGTGGTCAATATCCTGACCTTCACCAGCTCGTTGATCAGCGGCTTCAGCTGGGAGTCGTTCCTGATCGACCCGCTGCTGTTCATCCTCTGGTCGTTCGTCGCGGTGACCCTGCTGCTGTGGGGGCGCGGGGTGTTCTGCGGCTGGCTGTGCCCGTTCGGCGCCCTGCAGGACCTGGTCAACCAGGCCGCGCGCAAGCTCGGCGTGAAGCAGCTCGAGGTGCCCTTCGGCCTCCACGAACGGCTGTGGGCGATCAAGTACATCATCCTGCTGGCGCTGTTCGCCGTCTCGCTGCACTCGTTGGGCACCGCCGAGCGCTATGCCGAGGTGGAGCCCTTCAAGACCGCCATCACCCTGCGCTTCCAGCGCGACTGGGGCTTCTTGCTTTATGCCGTGGCGCTGGTGGCGATCTCGGCGGTCAACCACAAGTTCTACTGCCGCTATGTCTGCCCACTGGGGGCCGGCCTGGCCATCCCCGCCCGCCTGCGCCTGTTCGACTGGCTCAAGCGTCACCGCGGCAGCTGCGGCACGCCCTGCCAGATCTGCGCCAACGAGTGCGAAGTGGGCGCCATCCACCCCGACGGCCGCATCAATGCCAACGAGTGCCACTACTGTCTCGACTGCCAGGTGACCTATCACGACGACCGGCGGTGCCCGCCCATGATCAAGCGCCGCAAGCGCTTCGAGAAGGCGGCCCGGGTGTCCTCGGGAGGCACGGCCGTCGCGACCTTCCCGGCCACTGCTGCCCGTGGCAGCAAGGCCAGCCTGCAACGCATTCCCACTCACAACGAGGAATGAACCATGAGTGACAAGAAGGACACGATCCAGAACCTCGGCCGCCGCCACTTCCTGCGCAACAGCGCCGTGACGGGAGTCGCCGGTGCCGGGCTGGCCGGCGGCTTCGGCGCGGGTGCCCTGATCGGCAGTCGGCCGGCCCGGGCCGCCGCCACCGGCGACGCCGCCATAGCCCCCGGCGAGCTCGACGAGTACTACGGTTTCTGGAGTGGCGGCCACTCCGGCGAGGTCCGCGTGCTGGGCGTACCCTCGATGCGCGAGCTGATGCGCATCCCTGTCTTCAATACCGACAGCGCCACCGGCTACGGCATCAGCAACGAGTCGAAGCGCGTCCTGGGCGACTCCGCGCGCTTCCTCAACGGCGACTCCCACCACCCGCACATCTCGATGACCGACGGCCGCTACGATGGCAAGTACCTGTTCATCAACGACAAGGCCAATACCCGGGTGGCGCGCATCCGTCTCGACATCATGAAGACGGACAGGATCACCACCATTCCCAACGTCCAGGCCATCCACGGGCTGCGCCTGCAGAAGGTCCCCCACACCAAGTACGTGTTCTGCAACGCCGAACTGCCGATCCCGCAGATCAACGACGGCCGCGACCTGGAGAACCCCGACAACTACTGGACCATGTTCAATGCCGTGGATGCCGAGAGCATGGAGGTGGCCTGGCAGGTGATCGTCGACGGCAACCTGGACAACACCGATGCCGACTACACCGGTCGCTTCGTCGCCGCCACCTGTTACAACTCGGAAAAGGGCATGACGCTCGCCGACACCATGCGCGCCGAGCGTGACTGGGTGGTGGTGTTCGATGTCGAGGCGATCGAGGCCGCCGTGGCCGCCGGCGAGTACGAGGCCCTGGGCGACGCCCCGGTGCCGGTGCTCGACGGGCGCAAGGGCTCGGCGCTGACTCGCTACATCCCGGTACCCAAGAACCCCCACGGCCTGAACACCTCGCCGGACGGCAAGTACTTCATCGCCAACGGCAAGCTCTCGCCGACCTGTACGGTGATCGCCATTGACCGGCTGCCGCAGCTGTTCGACGACGCCATCGAGCCGCGCGGCGCCGTGGTCGCCGAGCCGGAACTGGGCCTCGGGCCGCTGCATACCACCTTCGACGGCCGCGGCAACGCCTACACCACGCTGTTCATCGACAGCCAGGTGGCCAAGTGGAACATCGAGGACGCCATCCGCGCCTACAACGGCGAGGAGGTCAACTACCTGCGCCAGAAGCTCGACGTCCACTATCAGCCCGGCCACAACCACGCCAGCCTCACCGAATCGCGGGATGCCGACGGCAAGTGGCTGGTGGTCCTCTCCAAGTTCTCCAAGGACCGCTTCCTGCCGGTGGGCCCGCTGCACCCGGAGAACGACCAGTTGATCGACATCTCCGGCGAGGAGATGCGCCTGGTGCATGACGGCCCCACCTACGCCGAGCCCCACGACTGCATCCTGGTGCGCGCCGACCAGCTCTCGCCGAGCCGGATATGGAGCCGTGACGACCCCTACTTCGCCGAGACCGTGGCCATGGCCGAGGCCGACGGCATCACCCTGGAGCGCGACAGCAAGGTCATCCGTGACGGCAATCGGGTCCGCGTCTACATGACCTCGGTGGCACCGAACTTCGGGCTCACCGAGTTCAAGGTCAAGCAGGGCGACGAGGTCACCGTGGTGATCACCAACCTCGACCAGGTCGAGGACCTGACCCACGGCTTCTGCATGGTCAACCATGGCGCCCAGATGGAGATCGCCCCCCAGCAGACCGCCAGCGTCACCTTCATCGCCGACAAGCCCGGGGTGCACTGGTACTACTGCAACTGGTTCTGCCATGCCATGCACATGGAGATGACCGGCCGCATGCTGGTCGAGAAGGCCTGACCGCCCACCGGGGCCGGGCGGATGCCCGGCCCCGTCATCCGGAGACACCCATGACCCGACGACCGATTCTCGGCGTCCTGACCTTGATTCTTGCCGCCTGGCTGCTGTGGCCGCCGGGGGCACTGCTGGCCGCCAACTGGACGGCCAGCCCCGGCGACTCCCTGCAGGCGCTCGTCGAGCGTGCCGCCGACGGGGATCGCCTCCGGCTGTCGGCCGGCCACTATGACGGGCCGGTGGTGATCGACCGCCCCCTGCACCTCGAGGGCACGCCCGGGGCCACCATCGATGGCGGCGCCCAGGGGCATGCCGTGACCCTGGCCGCCCCCGACATCCTGATGGAAGGCCTGCGAATCGAGAACTGGGGCGATGACCTCACCGCCATGGACGCCGGCATCTTCGTCGACCGCAGCGCCACCGGCAGCGTGATCCGCGACAACGACCTGCAGGGCCCCGGTTTCGGCATCCGGCTGGACGCCGTGCGCGGGGTGCGGGTCCTCGACAACCGCATTCGCGGCGACGCCGGCCGGCGCTCGCAGGATCGCGGCAACGGCATCCACCTCTTCAACGTCGAGGAGGTCCTGGTGGCCGGCAACGACATCCGCCGGACCCGCGACGGCATCTATATCGACACCAGTCGCCACAGCATCCTGCGCGGCAACCGCCTGGAGGAGCTGCGCTACGGCGTGCACTACATGTACGCCTTCGACAATCGCCTGGAGGGCAACGTCACCCGCAACACCCGTACCGGCTACGCCCTGATGCAGTCCAAGCGGCTCACGGTCCTCGACAACCGTTCGGTGAACGACGAGAACTACGGCATCCTGATGAACAACATCACCGACTCACGGCTGCGCGGCAACCGCGTCGAGGGGATCCGGCAACCGCTGGATGCCGCGGGCCAGGGCCTGGTCAGCGGCGGCGAAGGCAAGGCGATCTTCATCTACAACTCGCAGTTCAACCACTTCGAGGCCAACCGCTTCACCGACAGCGATATCGGCATCCATCTCACCGCCGGCTCCGAGGACAACGTGCTGGTAGGCAACGCCTTCGTCGCCAACCGCCAGCAGGTGATGTACGTGGCCACCCGCCCCCAGGAGTGGTCGGCGGACGGCCGCGGCAACTACTGGAGCGACTACCTGGGCTGGGACCTGGCCGGTGACGGCATCGGTGACACCGCCTTCGAACCCAACGATGCCGTGGACCGGCTGCTGTGGCGCTACCCTGCCGCCCGGCTGCTGATGAGCAGTCCCGCCGTGGTGGCACTGCGCTGGGTACAGCGCCAGTTTCCCATCTTCCGCGCCCAGGGCGTGCGCGACAGCGCCCCCCTGATGCGCGACCCCGACCTTGGAGGCCTCCGCCCATGAACCCGGTGATCGACTGCAGCGGCCTGACCCTGCGCCACGGTCCCCTCACCCGCCTCGACGGCCTGGACCTCCAGGTGCAGGAGGGTGAGGTGCTGGCCCTGCTCGGCCACAACGGGGCCGGCAAGACCACCACCATGAAGCTGTTCCTGGGGCTGCTCTCGCCCAGTGCCGGCACCCTCTCGGTGCTCGGCGGCGCCCCCGACGGCCCCCACGCCGAGACCCTGCGCCGCCGGCTGGGCTACCTGCCCGAGAACGTCAGCTTCTACGAGCAGCTGACCGGCCGCGAGGTGCTGACCTATTTCGCCCGGCTCAAGCGGGTCGGCCGGCGCCAGGTCGACGCCCTGCTCGCGCGGGTCGGCCTCGCCGAGGCCGCGCGCCGCCGGGTCAGGACATACTCCAAGGGCATGCGCCAGCGCCTGGGCCTGGCCCAGGCGCTGCTCGGCGAGCCCCGGCTGCTGCTGCTCGACGAACCCACCACCGGGCTCGACCCCGCCGCCACCCGCGACTTCTACGAGACGGTGCGCGAGCTGCGCGAGGGCGGCTGCACGGTGCTGCTGTCGTCCCACGTCCTGCCCGGCGTCGAACCCTACATCGACCGCGCCCTGATCCTCGGTGCCGGGCGCCGCCTGGCCCTGGGTAGCCTCGACGAGCTGCGCCATGAGGCCGCGCTGCCGCTGACCATCCGCGCCCGGGGACGCTGGCCCGGGGTCGACTGGTCCCGGGGCTGGGACGACGCGGACGTCACGCCGCGCCACCTCAACGGCCGGGCCCTGGAGCTCGGCGTGCACCCCGCTGCCAAGATGACGGCGCTGCGCCGCCTGAGCGCCACGCCGGGCGTCGAGGATATCGAGGTGCTGCCGCCGACCCTCGAGCATCTCTACGCCCACTTCTCCACGGGGGCCAGCCCCCAGGCATCGGGAGACGCCCCATGAACGCCACCCTGATCGTCGCCCGCAAGGAGTTCCAGGACGGCCTGCGCAACCGCTGGGTGCTGGCCATCGCCCTGATCCTGGCCGCCCTGGCGGTGGGCATCGCCTGGTTCGGCGCCGCCGCCAGCGGCGGCCAGGGCTTCACCTCGCTGGCCACCACCCTGGTCAGCCTGTCGACCCTGGCGGTGTTCCTGATCCCGCTGATCGCCCTGCTGCTGGCCTTTGATGCCGTGGTCGGCGAACAGGAGGCCGGCACCCTGCTGCTGCTGCTCACCTACCCGCTGAGTCGCACAGCGCTGCTTCTCGGCAAGTTCCTCGGCCACGGCCTGATCCTCGGCGCGGCCACGGCGCTGGGCTTCGGCATTGCCGGGGGGGTGATCGCCGTCGGCGCCGAGGGCGTCGATCTCCGCGAGCTCGCCGCCAGCCTGGGCCGGCTGATTCTCAGCAGCGTGCTGCTGGGCTGGGTGTTCCTCGCCTTCGCCTACCTGATCAGCGTCTGGGTCGGCGAGAAGGCGCGAGCCGCCGGCCTGGCGCTGGGCGTGTGGTTCCTGTTCGTACTGGTCTTCGACCTGGGGCTGCTGGCGCTGCTGGTCAGCGTGGACAGCGGCGCCGACTGGCTGCCCTGGCTGCTGCTGCTCAACCCCACCGACGGCTTCCGGCTGATCAACATGGTCGGCTTCGATGCCGCCCAGGCCCACACCGGCGTCACCGCCATCGCCCAGGGCGGCGCCTTCCAGGTCGGCTGGCTGCTGCTGGTGCTGGTCGGCTGGATCGCCGCCCCCCTGGGGCTGGCCATCCTGCGCTTCCGTCACCACACGGCCTGAACCCCGGCCAGCGAGGGCGCTGCTCGCCGACCTCGGCAGCCGCGCATTGCCGGGCACGTCGGGACACGGGCGCCACTGAGCCCGCCCCCACACCGAGGCGCCCATCGGGACAGCCCCAGCGGGCTCTGCTAGCATCCGGGGTTCGTCTCCACGCCACCCAGGATGCTGCTGCCGATGTCATCGCCGGTCACCCGCCTGCTGCCCGCCCTGCTGCTCGCCCTGCTGCTCGCCCTGGGCCTGGCCGCCCCCGCCCAGGCCACCACCTTCAACACCGGCGAGGTCGAACGTCACGGCGCCTGGCACTCGTTGACCCTGACGCTGGGCGAGGAGCGCCACTTCCGCGCCATGGAAGGGCAGAGCTACAGCGATTCCCTGCTCAGCGTCAACGTGACGCCGGGGGTCTGCGACCTTCCCTGGCTGGAGCTGCGGGTCGAACTCGACGAGCACCAGGCCGAGGACCGCACGGTCAACCGGGTACCCGCCGACCTGCGGGTCGATCACGAGACCATCCACAGCGGCCGGGCCGAGTTCGTCATCGAGCGCGGCGACAGCGGCTTCTACGTGCACTTCTTCCTGGAGGAGCAGCCGCTGCTGCTCGAGGAGATGCGCAGCGGCGAGACCCTGCGCCTGCGCCTGATGCGAGCCGAGGACGACCCCTGGTTCATGACCTTCGACCTGGACGGTGCCGACGCGGCGCTTGACCGGATGTTGCGCCGCTGCGAGGCTGCCTCCCCCGACGCGATGGGACTCGACGGCTAGCCCTGCCCGCCGTGACGGCGGCCGGCTCGCCGGAGCGTGGACTAGGGCCGAGGGGCCTCGAGGCCAGCCACCGGCCGAGGGTGCGCCGTCAACGACAGCTCCTCGACGGAGACCGGGCGGCCGAACAGGTAGCCCTGGAAGGCCCGGCAGCCCTGCGCGGCCAGCCAGTGCCGGTGGGCCTCGCTCTCCACCCCCTCGGCGATCACCTCGAGTTCCAGGCTGCGGGCCAGGGTGATGATGGTGGTGACGATGGTGGCATCGGTGGGGTCATCGAGCAGGTCGCGCACGAAGGACTGGTCGATCTTCAGCTGGTCCAGCGGCAGCCGCTTGAGGTAGGCCAGCGACGAGTAGCCGGTGCCGAAGTCATCCAGGGCGAAGCCGATGCCCAGCGACTTGAGTCGCTGCATCTTGTACCGGGTGTCCTCGCTGTCTTCCAGGAAGAGGGTCTCGGTCAGCTCCAGCTTGAGTCGCTCGGGCCGCGCCCCGGTGGCGGCGAGGATCCGCTCGAGCCGGTCGACGAAGTCCGGCGCCCGGAACTGGTCGCGGCTGACGTTCACCGCCATGGTCAGGTGCTCGGTGGCCGGCGTCGCGGCCCACTTGGCGAGCTGCCGGCAGGCGGTCTCCAGCACCCAGAACCCCATCGGCACGATCAGGCCGTTCTCCTCGGCGACGGGAATGAACACCCCCGGCGACACCAGGCCCCGCTCGGGGTGCTCCCAGCGCAGCAGCGCCTCGACGCCGGTGATCTGCCCCTCGCCATCGACCTGGACCTGATAGAAGAGCCGCAACAGGCCATCGGCGAGGGCCTGTCGCAGGTCGGCCTCGAGGCTGGCCCGCTCCATCACCCTGGCCTGCATGGCCGGGTCGAAGAAGCACAGGGCGTGTCGCCCCGCCGCCTTGGCCTGGTACATGGCCAGGTCGGCCTGCTGGAGGATATCGTTCACCGTGGCATGGCCGTCGGTGAACAGGGTGATGCCGATGCTGCCGCTCACCTGGCAGCGCATCTCGCCCAGCATGCAGGGCGCCACCAGGCTCGCCAGCAGCTTCTCGCCCACCCGCTCGGCCACCATGGCGGCCTCGTCGGCCTCCAGGCCCAGGTCGTGCAGCATCACCACGAACTCGTCGCCGCCCAGGCGGGCGATGGTGTCGGTCTCGCGGGTGATGGCGGTGAGTCGCTCGGCGATGATCAGCAGCAGCTCGTCGCCGCGATGATGCCCCAGGCTGTCGTTGATGGTCTTGAAGTTGTCCAGGTCGATGAACATCACCGCCCCGTACTCGCCGCTGCGCCGGCTATCCTTCAATGCCGACTCCAGCCGATCGACCAGCAGCCGTCGATTGGGCAGGCTGGTCAGGGGATCATAGAAGGCCAGCTGATGGATCTCCTCCTCGGCGGCCTTGCGCTCGGTGATGTCGCTCAGGGTGGCCACGTAGTTGGTGACCCGCCCCTGCTCGTCCTTCACCGCGCTGATGGTCAGCCACTGGGGATGGATCTCGCCGTTGCGACGACGATTCCAGACCTCACCCTGCCAGCTCCCCTTGTCGCCGATGGCATGCCACATGCGCTGGTAGAAGAGGTCATCATGGCGTCCGGAGTTGAGGATACGCGGGCTGTGGCCGACGATCTCCTCGGCGGCGTAGCCGGTGATCTGTCGGAAGGTCGCGTTGATCTGCAGGATCCGCCCCTCGGCATCGGTGATGAACATGCCCAGGTGGGTCTCGAAGGCCATGGCGGCGATACGCAACTGGGCCTCCTGGCCCTGGCGGCGGGCCAGCTCCCGCTGCCGTTTGGCAATGGCCTGCCAGCGGGACCAGCGTCGCCGCCTAGCGCCCTGCCTCGATACCCCGCCATCCCGTGTCGTCATTGCCGCACATGCCCCCGATTCGTGCTCGCCCTGCACGACGGGGCCCGGTGGCCCTCTGGTGCATCACGGCGTATCGGCCCACCGGGCCGGAAACTCGAGCCTCCCTTCCTCGCGGACATCCCTCCATGGCAGGCTCCCATTATGCCAGCATGAGCGCCTGTCACGAACGAGATTTCCTCCCCCGGGTACGACACACCGGCCAGGGTAGCGGTCAGACCCTTGCCGGTGCGGTGCTTCCCGGGTCCTGGAGCCTGATCATGGCGGGTCTCGCTTCGACTTGCAGTTATCATGGGAAGCGAGGAACACTGAGCGAAACCGAATCCCATATGGACAACATGAGATATTAACAATACAACGAACTCAATTCAGGTGTTGTGACGATAGCATGCCAACCGATTTCCTCAACGCTCGCGGGGCCTGGCGCAACCGCTACCTGCTGATGCGCCACGGCCATAGTCGGGCCAACGAGCAGGGCCTGATCATCAGCGACCCACGTCACGGCCTGGCCGACTACGGTCTCTCTGCCGAGGGCGAGGCGCAGCTCGCCCGGCTCGTCGACGACTGGGCCTGGCCCGCCCCCACCCTCGTCCTCCACTCGGACTTCCTGCGCACCACCCAGACCGCTGGCCGGGTGGCCGAGCATTTCGGCCTCTCGACCAGCCCCGAGCCACGCCTGCGCGAGCGCCACTTCGGCGAGTTCGAGTCCCGTTCCGCCGACCGCTACCTCGAGGTCTGGGCGCTGGACGAGCGGGACCCGGCCCACCGGACCCATGGCGTCGAGCCGGTGGCCGCGGTGGCCGCGCGGATGCAGGCGGTGCTCGAGGAGCTGGAGCGTACCGTCACCGGCATGACGATCCTGCTGGTGAGCCACGGCGATCCGTTGCAGATCCTGCTCACCGCCCTGGAGGGACGACCGTTGAACCGGCACCGGGACCGCCCGCCGTTGCTGCCGGCGAGCATCACCCCGCTGGGCGACGCCCCCGTGGCATAATGGGCACCCAGCTTCCACCGGCGCCGGGAGAGCGATCGTGACGGTACTGCTGTTTCGGCTGAACAACGTGCCCGACGAGGAGGCCGAGGAGGTACGCCGGCTGCTCGACGAACACGGCTTCGATACCTACGAGACCCGCGCCGGCTTCTGGGGACTGGGGGTCGCGGCGATCTGGCTGCGCGACGAGGCCCAGCGGGAGGCGGCCCGCGAGGTGATCGACCGCTACCAGCAGGCGCTGGGGGAACGGATGCGGCGCGAGCACCACGAGCTCGACGCCCGCGGCCAGGCCCCCACCCTGTGGCGCCGCCTGCTGCACCACCCCTTCCGGGTGCTGCTGCTCACCGCCGCGGCCCTGGGCATCCTGGCCCTTTCCCTGCTTCCCTTCCTGGGGCTGATCGACTGACCCGCCCTGTCCCCGGCCCGGGCAGAGTGGCTCATGCTCTCTCCTCGTCTCTGTCATCAGCCCCGCTTGAGTAGCAGCTCCACCCGTCGGTTGGCGGCCCGCCCCTCGGCACTGGCGTTGCTTTCGAGCGGCCGGGTGTCGGCATAGCCGATGGCCCGCAGCCGCGCCGGCGGCACCCCCTGTTCGGCAAGGTAGCGCAATACGGCGATGGCCCGCCCGGTGGAGAGCTCCCAGTTCGAGGGGAAGCGTGCCGTGGCGATGGGAATATCGTCGGTATGCCCCTCCACCGAGACCTGGCCATCGAAACCGGCCAGGGTGGCGACCAGGCCCTGCAGGATCTCGCGGCCACCACTGGTGAGTTCCGCCTGGCCACTGGAGAACAGCAGGTTGTCGTCGATGCGCAGGGTGACGCCCCGATTCCCCTCGGCGACGCTGACCCCCTCGATCTCGAGGCCACGGAAACGCGGCTTAAGGCCCTCGTGGCGCGGCTTGAGCCCCGATGCCGTCGACCCCGACATCGCCCCCGGGCCGCCGGCCAGCGCGAGGGCGGCCGACTCGGCCATCGGCGACACCTGTCGCCTCGCCTCGCCGCCGTGCTCGCTGCCGGTGACCCTCAGGCCGTTGCCGGCCAGCGACAGCAGCAGCACGAACAGCGTGATCAGCAGGGTGAGCACGTCGAGGTAGCTCACCAGCCAGCCTTCGCCATCGTCGCCGCCCGACGCCTCCGGCAACAGCGACTCCCGGGCGTGCCGGTCAAGCATGCTGGCCGGCCTCGCCGCCACCTGGCCGCGGCCTGCCGGGCTCGCGGATCTCGTCATGGTAGTTGGCCACGAAGGAGTTGAGGGTCTCCTCGATGAAGGAGGGCAGGCGGCGCTTGGTGATCAGCGAGATCCCCTCCAGCACCATGTTCATGGCGATCAGCCGCTCCTCGGTGCGTCGCTCGAGCTTCACCGCGATGGGCTTGAACACCAGGTTGGCCAGCAGGATGCCGTAGAAGGTGGTCAGCAGGGCCACCGCCATGCGCGGGCCGATCACGTGCAGGTCCCCGGTCTCCATCACCTCGAGCATGTTCACCAGGCCCACCAGGGTGCCGATCATGCCGAACGCCGGGGCATAGGTGGCCATGGTGCGGAAGATCTGTGCCTCGGCCTGCTCCCTGGCCTTGAGCCGGGCGATGCGCCAGCGCAGCAGGTCGAAGATCTCCTGCTCCCGGGTATTGGCGATCACCAGCTGGATGCCGGTACGCAGGAAGGGGTTGCGGGTGTGCTCCAGGGCCTCCTCTACGGCGCGCACGTCGCCCTTGAACCACAGCCGCGACATGTCCACCAGTTCCTTGATGTCGTCGCGGGTATAGGTGTTCTCGCGGCGGAACACCAGCCCCACCAGGCGGACCACCCGCACCACCTCCTTGAGCGGATAGCTGATGAAGGTGGCGGCCATGGTGCCGGCCAGCACGATGGCCAGCCCCGGCAGGTTGATGAAACTCTGGGGCGACTCGGCGGTGAAGAGCAGGACGCTGGCCAGCAGCACGCAGCTGGCGAAGATGCCGATGAGCGTCGACGGGTTCATGCACGGCTCCTTGCCGGTAAGGGAAGGCTTGATAGGGATATCGGCCGCCACGGGCCGGGCTTTAGTCGGGGCGCCCGGCCGCGGACAAGCGACGGGGCGCAATGATACTCTTTGTTACATCGCCTGCCGGTCACCGGGCCAGCCCCGCCACGATCACGACACACGGCAGGCATCATGTCGCAGGGAGCCATACCATGTCAGGACAGAGGGAAGCCGACGCTTTCGCCATCGCGCTACAGCCCATCCACGACGCCGATGACCACCACGTCGCCGACCGGTTGGTCTATCGTCATCACGGCGAGGGCGTCGACGACCCTGTCGCCGCCACCGCCCGGGCCCTGGCCACCATCATCTACGAGCTGAACGAGGGCAAGCGGCTCGGCCCCCGGGAGCTGATCATCGACCTGCCCGCCGAGTGGCTGGAGCGCGCCGACCTGCTGCCCTCGCCGGCCCGGCAGGTGATCATCGGCCTGCCGCGCGCCCTGTCCCTGACGCCCGCGCTGGTGGGCACCCTCGAGCAGTTGCGCGAGCGCGGCTACCGGTTGCTGATGCCCGCCTCCAGCCTGCAGGGCGACGGTCGGGCGTTCGCCCCGCTGATCGACCTGATCCGCCTGCGTCGCCCCGACGAACTCGACGGCGACCAGTTGCGTGCCCACCGACAGCGCGGCGCCCGGCTGCTGGCCGAGGAGATCCGCGATCCCGAGCGGCTCGAGCACTTCCGCGCCCTCGACTGCCACTACTTCGACGGCCGCTACCTGGCCGAGCCGGCCTTCTACGCCGCCCGGCCCCGCGGCCGTCACGGCAACCGCGCGGCCCAGCTGCGCCTGGTCAACGAGCTCTACCGCGAGGATGCCGACCTGCACCGCCTCTTCGAACTGCTGATCCAGATGCCCCACCTCCATGTGGCGATCCTGCGCCGGGCCAACTCCAGCCAGTTCGGCCAGGGCGCACGGCAGAGCGATCTCAAGCGGGCCATGCAGGTCATCGGCCTCAACGAGCTGCGCCGGCTGGTGATGACGCTGTCGCTGGCCAGCGATCTGCCATCGTCGAAGCTCAAGGTGCGCATGGCACTGATCCGCGCCTTCATGTGCCGCAACCTGGCCACGCCCTTCAGCAACATCGATCCCGAGAACGCCTTCACCACCGGGCTCTTCTCGATGATGGGCCCGCTGCTCGACGAGGCCCAGGACGCCCTGCTCGCGGAGCTGCCGCTGACCGCCGCCGTCGCCCGGGCCCTGACCGACCGCGAGGGCCACCTCGGCGCCCTGCTGACCCTCTGCGAGGAGCACGAGCACCAGGTCGCCGACGGCGGCGCCACGGCCAGCACCGACCGGCTGCAGCAGTGCTACCTGGATGCCCTCGACCAGACCGATGCGCTGATGAGCCGCCTCTGAAGAGCTCGTTTGGGGTCAGACCCCAAAGGGAATTTAAGGGTCTGACCCCATAGGGCCCCTCAATCGTCGCGCAGCCGCGCCCGCAGCCGGCTCACCGCCTGGCCGTGGAGCTGGCAGACCCGCGACTCGGTCACCCCCAGCACGGCGCCGATCTCCTTGAGGTTGAGCTCCTCCTGGTAGTAGAGCGCCATCAGCAGCTTCTCCCGCTCGGGCAGCGCCCCGATCGCCTCGACCAGGCGTCGGCGCTGCTCGCCGTCGACCAGGGCGGTGAAGGGCGACGCCAGCGGGTCGGGGCCGCGCGGTTCCGCCCCCTCCGCCACCAGCGCCTCGAAGGGCAGCAGCTGGCCGTTGTTGGTATCGCTGAGCAGCTGGCGGTAGTCGGCCAGGTCCATCTCCAGCTCGGCGGCGATCTCGTGCTCCTCGGCCGGCCGCCCCAGGCGCTGCTCGAGACGCCGCACCGCCTCGTCCACCGCCCGGGCGTTGCGCCGCACGCTGCGCGGCAGCCAGTCGCGACTGCGCAGCTCGTCGAGCATGGCACCCCGGATGCGCTGGCTGGCGAAGGTCGCGAAGCTTGCCCCCTGGCTGGCGTCGAAGCGCCCCATGGCCTCCAGCAGGCCCATGGTGCCGGCCTGGATCAGGTCATCCAGCTCGATGCTCGCCGGCAGCCTGACCTGCAGCGCCAGCGCCTGACGCCGCACCTGCGGCAGGTACTGCGTCAGCAGCTCGTGCTGGTCGATCTTGCCCTTTGCGGTATACATCCCCTTCGACTACCCCCGTCAGGACCTTCCTTCAGCGATAGTTGACGATCACCTGCAACCCCTGCACCGCCACCGCCTGTCGCTGGACAGGCGCCAGGGCGAAGCGGAAGTGCAGCGGCGCGTCTGCCGGCAGCCCGGCCAGGGCACGACTGCGGCCCTGCGCCGCTCCCAGCGCCATGCACCCCTCGGCGTGACAGAGCCTGGCCCGCACCGCCTCGCCGGGCGGCAGCCGGAACCGCCAGCCGACGCTGTCGATCGTCCCGCCCGACACCGCCGCCGGCGGCGCCAGTGGCGACGACGCCACCTCGCGTTCGACCAGCGCCACCCGCACCCCCGGCGCCGTGGCCACCCAGCTACCGGCGGCGAGCGCCGGCCCGACGGTCAGCGCCATGACCAGTGCCAATGCCGGACCGAGCGCCACCCCCAGGCTGGCCAGTTTCCCCCCCGCGCCGCTCATGCCAGCACCACCAACTCGATGCCCAGATAGGCCGCGGCGGCCTGCTGCAGGTTGTCGAGCAGCCCATGGCGCGAGATGCCGGGCGGATGCACCGCCAGCAGACGCCGCGGGCCGGGGCGCTCGGCGAGCCGAATCAGCACCCGCCAGGCACGGCGGAAGGCTTCGGCGTCGCCCTCCACCCACAGCGCCCAGCGCGGTTGCTGGGCGGCCAGCAGCACCAGGTGGGGGCTCGTGACCCCGACGGGCACCACCTGCCAGGCCGCCGGGTCCCCCACCCAGCGACGCCCCTGGGCGGCCCAGTAGTCGATCAGGGCGCCGACCCGCCTGGCCTGCCGCGGGGAGCCGTCGGGCAAGCCCACCACCATCAGGGTGACCGGCGACGAAGCCCGCGTGACGGCCGGCGAGGGCGGCCGAGCGATCGGTGCTGACGGCCCGGCCACCGCCAGCTCGCACAACATCTCGGCCACGTGCCGCGGGCAGCCCTCCTCGTTCGGTGGCGCGCTGGACGCCCACTGCCGCAATCCGTCGGCCTGATCGGCACTCATCCGTCGAGCCCCTCCAGCCCCGCCGCCCCCAGCTGGCGAATGGCGTCACGCGCCACGCCGAGATAGAGCAGCGCCTCGAGCAGCGTCTCGGCGCTGCGTCGGCGACGGCCACCGAGCAGGCCCAGCAGCTCGGCGCGCAGGTCCATGGCCCACTCCGCCTCGCTGCGCTCCAGCTGGCCGGCCACCGCGGCCAGGCCGGCGGCGATCGACAGCCGCAGCGCCGGCGTCAGCGCCGGGTAGGCGTCCTCGAGCCGCCGGTGGGCCCGACGGGTCAGCCGCGGCAGCGCCTCGGCGTCGAGCTGGCCGAGCAGCCACTCCACCGCCTCGTCGCCCAGCCACTCCGGCGCCAGCCAGCAGCGACGCCCCAACCGACGGCCGCTCTCGCGCTCCTCCAGGTCGGCGAACCAGGCCCGCAGTGGCGCCGTCGTGGTCTCATCGCTCAGCGAGAGCCGCGCCAGCCGGATCCTGGTCTCGCATCCCTTCAGCCGGCGAATCGGCTCGGCCAAGGGGGCGGCCAGGTCGGCCAGGGTCCCGAGGGCGTGACGCTCGCCCGCGTGGGCCACCCGCTGGGTGGCCCGGGCCTGGGCGACCCAGACACCGTCACGGGCCGCCAGCCACGCTCGGGCCTCGTCGTCGGGCGGCGTCGGCAACAGGTGGACGGCAGCCCCATGGGTTCGCTCGGCCCAGTCGAGCCGTGCCGCCTGGCCGGCCGGCTGGCGATGCTGGGGCAGCGGCAGGGCCGACCAATCGCCTGCGGCGTCGAGCGGCAGATCGGGCGGCGACCAGTCGCCGCCGCGCACCCGGGCACGCGGCGTCCAGAGCATGCCGTCGGCACGCATGTCTGCGGCCTCGAACAGGGCATCGAGCCGCTCGCCCTGCAGGCTCGTCGGCAGCGCCGAGAGCGCCCAGGCCGCCTCGAGGGCGGCGAAGCCGGTGATGTGCCGACGCAGGCCGGCGAGCACCGCCGACAGGCGTCGCCCCTGGCCGAGCAGCTCCCGGGCACCGCCCGTGGAGGCCGGTTCCGGCGCCGGGGCGGCACGGCGTGTCGCCAGCGCCTGGCACACCAGCGCCGCGGCGTCGGCGACCGCCAGGTCCTCCGGCACCCGCTGGCCATGGGCCACGAACAGCAGCCGCAGGCCGTGGCGCATCAGGGCGTCGAGCAGCGGCCCCGTGCGCCCCGCCTCGTCCTGCTTGCTGATCACGCAGTCGTCCAGGGAGGCGCCGGCGGCGCGGGCCGCCTGGCGGTAGTTGGTGATCACCTCCTCCAGGGTCTCCGGCTGGCTGGCGGCGTTGAGCAGCAGCACCAGGCGGACCGCCACCGGTCCGCCCTGCAGCCGTGCCACCTGCTCGATGATGCGCCGGTCGCGCTGGCTCATGCCCACGGTATCGATGATCACGAAGCGCTTGTCGGCCAGCTGCGCCAGCAGCTCGTCCAGCGGCTGCTCGGCGTCCAGGGCATGCATGGGAATGTCGAGCAGCCCGGCGTAGATGCGCAGCTGCTCATGGGCGCCGATGCGGAAGCTGTCGGTGGTGACCAGCGCCACCTGGTCGGGTCCGTGGCGCATCACGTAGCGGGCCGCCAGCTTGGCGGTGGTGGTGGTCTTGCCGACCCCGGTCGGTCCCACCAGGGCCAGGATACCCCCCTGATCGAGCAGCGACGCCTCGTCGTCGAGCACCGCCAGGCGCGCACTCAGCTGGCGGCCCAGCCAGGCCAGCAGGCGCTCCTCGCCGGCGTCCTGCAGCTCCTGCGGCAGGCCGGCGAGGAGCTCGTCGCCGATGGCCCGGCCGAAGCCGGCCTCGGCCAGCCATTGCGCCAATTGCTCGCGACGGCCCGCTTCGGGAGCCTGCTCGGCCCGGGACCGGGACAGCAGGGCGCGCATGTCCTGCATCTCCCTGAGCAACTGGGCGCTCGTGGCCTGGAAGGCCTCGGCGCCGCTCGCCGGCGGCGAGACCGGTCGCCGCGGAGCGGCCTCGGACAACGGGGCGGGCCGGGAATCGGCGGCGCTACCGGCCATGGCCTCGGCGACCTGGTCGGCCAGGGCGAGGATCTCCACCCCGGTCTCGGTGCGGCGGTTGGCCAGGATCAGGGCATCATCGCCCAGGGCGGCACGCACCTGGCGCATCGCCTCGCGGCTGCTGGCCCCGATGAATCGCATCACGCTCATCTACTCAGTCTCCTTCCACCTGTCAGCGCCCCCCCACCAGCTGGGTGACCCGCAGGGTCCGGTCGTCGGGAATCTCGGCCTGGGACATCACCACCAGGTGGCGCAGCCGTCGGCGCAGGAAGCGCGCCAGCACCGGGCGCAGGGCGTGCGGCACCACCAGTACCGGTGGTTCGCCGCTCGCCTCCTGCCGCTCGAGGGCCTGTTCGGCCTGGGTCATCAGGGTCTCGGCCAGGCCCGGCTCCAGCGCGCCGCTGCCGTTCATGGCCTGCATCAGCACCTGCTCGAGCTGCGCCTCCAGGCCAATCACCCTGAGCTCGCCGTCACCGGGGAACCACTGCTGGACGATGCTGCGGCCCAGGGCGATCCGCACCAGGGCGGTCAGCTCGCCGGCGTCCTGCTGCTGGCCGGCGTGCTCGGCCAGGGTGTCGAGGATGGAGCGCAGGTCGCGGATCGAGACGTCCTCGTCGAGCAGGTTCTGCAGGATGCGCTGGAACACGGTGAGCGAGATCGCCTTGGGCACCACCTCCTCCACCAGGCTCTTCAGCTCCTCGCCGAGCTTGTCGAGCAGCTTCTGCACCTCCGCACGCCCCAGCATCTCGGCGGCGTGCTGGTGCAGCAGGTGATTGAGATGGGTGGCCACCACGGTGCTGGCATCCACCACCGTGTAGCCGTAGACCTGGGCGTGCTCGCGCTGGCCGCTGTCGATCCATACCGCCGGCAGGCCGAAGGCCGGGTCCCGGGTCGGGGTGCCCGAGAGCTCGCCCGATACCTGGCCCGGGTCGATCGCCAGCCACTTGCCGGGATAGGCCTCGGCGCGGCCGATCTCGGCACCCTTGAGGGTGATCACATAGGTGTTGGGCCCGAGTTCCAGGTTGTCGCGGATATGCACCACCGGCGGCAGGAAGCCCACCTCCTGGGCAAACTTCTTGCGCACGCTCTTGATGCGGCCGAGCAGCTCGCCCTCCTGACGCTGGTCGACCAGCGGGATCAACCGGTGCCCCACCTCGAGGCCCAGGGTATCGACCAGTTGGACGTCGTCCCAGCTCGCCTCGGGCGCCTCCGGCGCCGGCAGCGGTTCGGCGGAGAGCTCCTCCTGGACCTGGCGCTGCTCCTTCTGGCGGATCAGCCACCAGGCCAGGCCGCCGAGCAGCACGGTGAAGATCAGGAACACGACATTGGGCATGCCCGGCACCAGCCCCAGCAGCCCCATGACTGCCGCCGCCAGTATCATCACCTGGGGGTTGACGAACAGCTGGCTGATCATCTGCTGGCCGACGTCCTGGTCGGTGTTGACCCGGGAGACGGTGACGCCGGCGGCGGTGGAGATCACCAGCGCCGGGATCTGCGCCACCAGGCCGTCGCCGATGGTCATCAGGGTGTAGGTGCGCGCGGCGCTGCCGAAGTCCATGCCGTGCTGCAGCATGCCGATCAGCAGCCCGCCGATGATGTTGACCACCATGATCACCAGGCCGGCCATGGCGTCGCCGCGCACGAACTTGCTGGCACCGTCCATGGAGCCGTAGAAGTCGGCCTCCTGGGCCACCTCGCCACGGCGCTGCCGGGCGTCGTCCTCGCCGATCAGCCCGGCGTTGAGGTCGGCGTCGATGGCCATCTGCTTGCCGGGCATGGCGTCGAGCATGAAGCGCGCGCCCACCTCGGCGATGCGCCCGGCGCCCTTGGTGATGACCATGAAGTTGATGACGATCAGGATCAGGAACACCACCAGGCCCACGGCGAAGTTGCCGCCGACCAGGAACTGGCCGAACGCCTCGATCACCTTGCCGGCGGCAGCGCCGCCCTGGTGGCCCTCCATCAGGATGACCCGGGTGGAAGCCACGTTGAGCGACAGCCGCAGCAGGGTGGTGAACAGCAGCACCGCCGGGAAAGCGGCGAAATCCAGCGGCTTCTGGGTGAACATGCTGACCAGCAGCACCATCACCGCCAGGGCGATGTTGAAGGTGAAGAACAGATCCAGCGCGAAGGGCGGCAGCGGCAGGATCAGCATCGACATGACCAGCAGGATCAGCAGCGGCCCGGCCAGCAGCTTCATGCGCACGTCGCCCATCCAGTCGCGGCGTCCCAGATAGTCTCCCCAGGCCTTCATGCGTCAGCCTCGCGGTGGCGGCCCGGCATCGCCAGGGAGTCCGGTACCGGCAGGTCCTCGGGTGTCGGTGGCACCTCGCCCCCCTCCTGTGACACCCGCCGCAGCCGGAAGGCCCAGGCCAGGACCTCCGCCACGGCGGTATAGAGTGCTTCGGGGACCTCGGCGTCGAGGTCCACGTGGTGGTAGAGCGCGCGGGCCAGCGGCGGCGCCTCGAGCCGTGGCACCGTGTGTTCCTCGCCCAGTTCGCGGATCCGCGCGGCCACCTGGTCGGCGCCCTTGGCGACTACCCGGGGCGCCGCCATGCCGGTCTCCTCGTACTTCAGCGCCACGGCGTAGTGGGTGGGGTTGGTGATGATCACGTCCGCCTCGGGCACCTGGCTCATCATCCGTCCCCGGGCCATGGCCTGCTGCTGCTGGCGGATCCGCGCCTTCACGTGGGGGTCACCCTCCGACTCCTTGTGCTCGCGCTTGACCTCCTCCTTGCTCATGCGCAGTTTCTTGGCATGGCTCCAGAGCTGGTAGGGCACGTCGATCAGGATCACCACCAGCAGGGTCAACACCATCAGCCCGGAGGCCAGGGCCGCCAGCTCCATGGCACTGGCCAGGGCCTGCTGGATCGGCTGGTCCATCAGGCTCATGAAGGTACCGCGGTTGAGCCACAGGAAGGCCCCCGCCACGCTGCCCACCAGCAGCGACTTGGCGATCGCCTTGGCCAGCTCCACCAGCGCCTGGACGCCGAAGATGCGCTTGAGCCCCTTCAGCGGGTTGAGCTTCGACAGTTGCGGCTTCAATGACTTGGCCGAGACCAGCCAGCCGCCGAGCAGCGCCGGGGCCGCCAGCGTCACCACGGTGAGCAGCAGGAACAGCGGCAGCATCGCCAGCAGCGTCCGTTCCCCGAGGTCCAGGGCGTGGCTGAGCATCGGCGTGGTTTCCATCGCATGGCGCCGCTCGAACAGGAAGGCCTGCTCCATCACCAGGCCCAGCTGGTCGTAGAGCATCGCGCCCATGGCCCACAGCCCGCCCACGCCGCCGAGCAGCAGCATGAAGGTGGTCAACTCGCGGGAACGGGCGACCTGGCCCTCCTCGCGCGCCTTCTCCAGGCGGCGTGGCGTGGCCTCTTCGGTCTTTTCCTGATCGCTGCTCTCGTCGGCCATGGCCAGTCATCGGGACACTCGTGTGGACCCTGGCCATTGTGGTGACTGGAGGGAAGGGGCGATACGTCGATAAGCGCCGATAATCGTGTCCTGTTCACGACTATCGACGGCAGGGAAGGTGTCGGTCAGAAACCCAGTTGGTCGAGCAGGTCATCGACCTGGTCCTGGCTGCTCACCACGTCGGCGGCCTCCGGCTTGATCTGGGGGCCGTTGAGCAGGCCCTCCTCGCGCTTGCGGGCGTCGGACTGGCGCTGGCCGTCGGCGCGGCGCTGCATGTCGTTGCGCTTCTCGCCCTCGGGCACGCTGTCGATCAGCACCTGCACCAGCTGGGTCTCGATCTCGCGGATGACGTCCATCATCTTCTTGATCACCTGGCCGGTCAGGTCCTGGAAGTCCTGGGCCATCATGATCTCGAGCAGCTCCTTGCTGGTGGCCTGGGTCTGCTCCGGCACCTCGGCCAGGTACGCGCGGGTCTCGGTGACCAGCTCACGGGCCTCGTCGAGCGCCTTGGGCTCGGCGAACCACTCGGCCCAGCGCCTGTCCAGCTGCTCGGCCCTCTCGCTGAGACGGTCCTGCAACGGCTGGGCGCGGTCGATGGCATTGAGCGCCCGCTCGGCGGCCTGCTCGGTCATGGCGCCTACGTAGTTGAGGCGGTCCCGGGCATCGGGAATGGCCTCGGCGGCCCGCTCGATCTCCTTGTCGAGTCCGAGCTCGCGCATGCTCTCGCGCAGCATGCGGGTCAGGTGCCCGATGCGCTGCACCAGGTCGTCGCTGGCCACCGCCTTGGCGATATCGGGCTGCTCGTTCGTGCTCATGATTCGGTCTCCTTCGCCCCGGGTCGCCCCGGCGGCCTCACATGCCCAGTTTTTCGAAGATCTTGTTGAGCTTCTCTTCCAGGGTGGCGGCGGTGAAGGGCTTGACCACATAGCCGTTGGCACCGGCCTGGGCCGCGGCGATGATGTTCTCCTTCTTGGCCTCGGCGGTCACCATCAGCACCGGCAGGTGCTTGAGGCCGTCATCGGCGCGGATCTGCTTGAGCATCTCCAGGCCGTCGAGGTTGGGCATGTTCCAGTCGGAAACCACGAACTCGAAGCCGCCGGCCCTGAGCTTGGCCAGGGCGTCCTGGCCGTCCTCGGCCTCCTCCACGTTGGTGAAGCCGAGCTCCTTGAGCAGGCTGCGCACGATGCGGCGCATGGTCGGAAAGTCATCCACCACCAGGATGCTCATGTTCTTGTCTGCCATCGGGATTCCTCTATCGATTCACGGCATTCGGGATGACCGGCGGCCGGGCCACCGGTCAGGTTCGGTAGCTATCGCGTCAGAACTCTTCCCACTCGTCCTCGGTGACCGCCTCGCGGCGTGCCGGACGAGGGGCCGGCGCCTGCCGGCCGGCGGGCGGCAGGCTGGCCTGCGGCAGCGCGGCGGGGGAGCGGTCGGCCTGCGGCAGCGAGGGCTGGCTCGCCATCCCGGCCAGGCGGAACACCGCCACGGCCTGCTCCAGGCGGCTCGCCTGCTCCTCCAGCGAGGCCGCGGCGGCCGAGGCCTGCTGCACCAGGGCGGCGTTCTGCTGGGTCACCTGGTCCATCTGTCCCACCGCCTGGCTGACCTGCTCGATGCCGTCGCTCTGCTCCTGGGAGGCGGCGGATATCTCGTCCATGATGTCGGTGACCCGCCGTACCGCGGTGACCACCTCGTCCATGGTCGTGCCGGCCTGCTCGACCAGCGTCGAGCCCTCCTGCACCTGGGCCACCGAGCCCTCGATCAGCGCCTTGATCTCCTTGGCGGCATCGGCGCTGCGACTGGCCAGGTTGCGCACCTCGCCGGCCACCACCGCGAAGCCGCGGCCCTGCTCGCCGGCCCGGGCCGCCTCGACGGAGGCGTTGAGCGCCAGGATATTGGTCTGGAAGGCGATCGAGTCGATGACCCCGGTGATGTCGGCGATCTTCTGCGAGCTGGTGGAGATGCCGTGCATGGTCTTGACCACGCGCTCGACCACCTCGCCGCCGCGCTCGGCGGTCGAGGAGGCGTCCAGCGCCAGGCCGCTGGCCTGGCGGGCGTTGTCGGCGTTCTGCTTCACGGTGGCGGTGAGCTGCTCCATGCTCGCCGCGGTCTCCTCGAGCGAGGCCGCCTGCTGCTCGGTCCGCGAGGACAGGTCGGCGTTGCCGCCGGCGATCTCTCGGCTGCCGACATGGATCGAAGCGCTGCTGCCGCGTACGTCGCTGACGATCCGCGTCAGGCTCTGCTGCATGTCGCGCATCGCGGCGAACAGCTTGCCGATCTCATTGCGGCCGAACACCTGGATCTCCCGGGAGAGGTCCGCCTGGGCGATGGCCTCGAGGCTCTCCACCGCCGCATCCAGCGGGCGGATGACGATACTACGCAGCCCCAGGTAGATCAGCACCACCAGCAGGCCGATCAGCGCCAGCACCCCCAGCCCGATCCATTCGAAGCGTTGGGCCTGGTCGTGGAAGTCGGGCACCATGGCCTCGGAACTCGCGAACCCGTACCTGACGAAGGCCGTCATGCTGTCCGCCAGTGCCGCCGAGGGCGCCTCGAGCTCCTCTCGCAGCAGGTTGAAGACCGGGGGGTCGAGCTGCTCGAGGCTGTCGAGCTGCTGGCGGACCAGGGCGAGCACGGCATGGAAGTCGTCGCCGAGGGGCTCGGCCAGGGCCTGGCCCTGCTCGGACTTGGGCGCGCTCGCGAAGTGCTCGAAGCGCCGCTCGGCACGCTCGAGTCGATCCGCCGCCGCGGCGATCTGCGCGTTGGCCTCGTCCATGCTGCCGATCATGATCAGGTTGGCGGCGGCCTCGAGGCTGAACCGGGCCTGGCTGAGCAGGGTCTCGGCGCGGTTGACCTCGTTGAGCTGCTCGGTACTGACATGGTTCAGGGTGTCCAGGGTATGCTTGGCATTTCGCTCCGCCATGAAGCCCAGCGCGGCGATCACCGCGATGAACGCCACGAAGCAGGCCAGGACGGCGACCGTCGCCGCATGAATGCTGATATTGCGCAGTAATCGTGTCATGCCGGCGCTTCCTTCATTATCGAAATCATGAGTGTCATCGGTTCCGCTCGGCTCCCTGCCCCTCGGATCGTCCCTGTGCCTGCTGCGGCCCCGCTACTCGCTCGGTGGCCTCACACACGCTGGGCACGGCCGGAGGCCGCCACCAGCGCCATCAGCCGCGGCGCGATGTCGTCGAGCGCCACCACCTCGCCGGCCCCGCCCAGGGCGATGGCCTCACGCGGCATGCCGAACACCACGCAGCTGGCCTCGTCCTGGGCGAGGGTCGGGGCACCGGCCTGGCGCATCTCGACCAGGCCCGCGGCGCCGTCCTTGCCCATGCCGGTGAGCAGCACGCCGATGGCGTTGCGCCCGGCCTGGGTCGCCGCCGAGTGGAAGAGCACGTCCACCGAGGGGCGGTGCCGGTTGACCGGTGGCCCGTCGTCCAGCCGCGCCACGTAGTTGGCGCCGCTGCGCGCCAGCTTCAGGTGGGCATCCCCCGGGGCGATGTAGGCGTGGCCCGGCAGGACCCGTTCGCCGTCCTCGGCCTCCTTGACGCTGACCTGGCACAGCCGGTCGAGCCGCTCGGCGAAGGAGCGGGTGAAGCCCCCCGGCATGTGCTGGGTGATCAGGATCGCCGGGCTGTTGGCCGGCAGCGGCTCCAGCACCCGACGGATCGCCTCGGTGCCGCCGGTGGAGGCGCCGATGATGACCAGCTTCTCGCTGGACACCAGCGGCGCCTCGAGGCGCACCGGCGGCGGGGCGTCGCGGCGGGTCGCCTGGCGCGGCCGCGAGCGTGAGGCGGCGCGGATCTTCTCGGCGATCTCCTCGGCGTACTCGAGCATGCCACTGCGGATGCCCAGCGAGGGCTTGGCGACGAAGTCCAGCGCGCCCAGCTCCAGGGCCCGCAGAGTCACCTCGGAGCCGGCCTGGGTCAGCGAGGAGACCATCAGCACCGGCATCGGGCGCAGCCGCATCAGGCGCTCGAGGAAATCGAGCCCGTCCATGCGCGGCATCTCCACGTCCAGGGTCAGCACATCGGGGTTGTGCCGCTTGATCAGGTCCCGGGCGGCGATGGGGTCCGGCGCCACCGCCACCACTTCCATGTCCGGCTGGCTGTTGATGATCTCGCTGAGCAGGTCACGAATCAGCGCCGAGTCGTCGACGCACAGCACCCTTATCCTGGCTGCACTCAAGGCAGGCCTCCTCATCCCTTCGGCGCGACGGCGCTGGATGGCACCGCCTCGAGTTCTGGCTTCATGTTCTGCTATCGGCGCCAGGCCCCCGAACTTTAGGCGGCCCGTGCCAGGCTTTCCCTTCAGGCCAGCGTGTAGACCGTCTGCCCCCGCAGCCGGAACGCCTGGCTGATATAGGAGAAGTTCTCGGAATGGCCGGCGAACAGCAGGCCGTCGGGCTTGAGCAGCGGGGCGAAACGCTCGAGGATCCGCGCCTGGGTCTCCTTGTCGAAGTAGATCATCACGTTGCGACAGAAGATGGCGTCGAAGGGCCCCTTGAGGGCCCAGCCGGGGGCCAGCAGGTTGAGCGACTCGAACGCCACCATGGCCCGGATGTCGGGCCGCACCCTGGCCAGTCCCGCCTGGCGCCCCGTGCCCTTCTGGAAGAAGCGCTTGACCCTCGCCTCCTCCAGCTTGTGCACCTGCTCCAGGGGATAGATGCCGGCCCGCGCCCGGGCCAGGGCGTCGCTGTCGATGTCGGTACCGATCACCGTGGCCTCCCGGGGTCGGGGGCCCAGGGTCTCGGCCAGGGTCATGGCGATGGAGTAGGGCTCCTCACCGGTGGAGGCCGCCGCGCTCCAGATCCGCACCGGCCCCGGCCGGCCGCGCAGGTGCTCGGCCAGCAGCGGGAAGTGGTGCGCCTCGCGGAAGAAGGCCGTGAGGTTGGTGGTCAGGGCATTGGTGAAGGCCTCCCACTCGCGGGCCTCGGGCTGGCGCTCGAGCCGCGCCAGGTAGTCGCCAAAGCGGGTCAGGCCGTGATAGCGCAGGCGCTTGGCGAGCCGGCTATAGACCATCTCGCGCTTGTGCTCGGCCAGCACGATGCCGGCACGCCGGTAGATCAGCTCGCGAATCCGCGCGAAGTCGGCATCGGTCAGCTCCAGGTCCCGCTCCAGGCCCCCGGAGGACGACCAGCCGCCGGCGGTGAAAGCCGGTGGTTCCCGTGGTTCGATCAAAACTCCTCCCACTCCTCAACGTCGGCGGCCTGGTGACGCACCGGCTGCCGCGACTCGGCCTGGCCGGATGCGGGCAGGGCCGGCCGGCCGGTGCCATCGGCGCCCTTGTCGGCGGCCCGGGCGGGCCGCGCCTCGAGGCTCGGCGCCCGCTCCATGCCGGCGCCGCGCAGGCGGAAGGCCGACACGGCGATCGACAGCAGCTGCGCCTGGCGCTCCAGCTCGGCCGCGGCCCGGGCGCTGGCCTGGACCCGTGCGGCGTTCTGCTGGGTGACCTGGTCCATCTCGGTGATGGCCTGGTTGATCTGGCCGATGCCGCCGCTCTGCTCCTCGGAGGCCGCGGTGATCTCGCCCATGATGTCGTTGACCCGGGTGGTCGCCGACACCACCTCGGCGATGGCTCCCTCCGCCCGCGTCACCACCTCGGCGCCGGTACCGATCTCCCGGGAGGAGTCGTCGATCAGCGTGCGGATCTCCTTGGCGGCGTCGGCACTGCGCCCGGCCAGGTTGCGGACCTCGCCGGCCACCACGGCGAAGCCGCGGCCCTGCTCGCCGGCCCGGGCCGCCTCGACGGAGGCGTTGAGCGCCAGGATGTTGGTCTGGAAGGCGATGGAGTCGATGACGTCGATGATCTCGGTCATCCTGCGCGAGCTCTCGGTGATGCGTCCCATGGTCGCCACCACCTCCTGCATCAGCTCGCCGGTCTCGCGGACCCGGCCGGCGTTCTCGGTGGCCAGGCCGCTGGCCTGGCGGGCGTTGTCGGTGTTCTGCTCCACGGTGGTGGTCATCTCCTCCATGCTCGAGGCGGTCTGCTGCAGCGACGCCGCCTGCTGCTCGGTGCGCGAGGAGAGGTCGTCGTTGCCGACGGCGATGTCGCGGGCCGCCGGGGTCACCACCTGGATGCCGCCATGGACGTCGCCGACGATGCTGCCGAGGCTCTTGCGCATGATGTCCAGGGCCCCCAGCAGCCGGCCGACCTCGTCGCGACGGCGCGCCGGCACCCGGGCCGCCAGGTTGCCGGCGGCGATCTGAAGGGTGAAGGCCATGGCGTCGCGCAGCGGCCGGGCCACCGCCCGCAGCGTCATGACGCCCAGCACGACCAGCAGCAGCAGGCCGGCGGCCAGCCCCCCGGCCTGGGCCAGCAGCATCTGCCGCTGGCCGGCCTCGGCGGCGGCGGCCATCGCCTCGGCGGCCTGACGCTTGCGCTCGATGAGTTCGTTGGCCGTCGCCACCAGCTCCCCCGACGACTCCAGCAGCGGCGCCAGCTGTTTGTTGAGCGCCATCAGCGCATCGAAGGACTCGCCGGTGAGCGAGGCGGCCATCGGCAGCAGTCCGTCCTGCATGAAGGCATCCAGTGCCTCGCCGAAGGCACGGGTCTCGGGCGCCTGGTTGACCTCGCGGGCCATGAAGTCGGCCCAGATCGCCTCGAGCCGCTCGACGGTCTGCTGCAGATCGGCGGCGCGCTCCTCGCGCGCGCTCATCACCGACCTGCGGTCCTGGCGCGACAGGCTCTGCGGCGCCTCGGCCACCAATTGACCGATCTGCTGCAGGCGCACCACGTCCTCGAGGCCGTCGCGATTGAGCTCCGCCAGCCGCTCGCCGGACACCTGGAGACTGAACAGCCCCATGCCGCCGCTGGCCAGCAGCAGCAGCGCCGCCACCCCGACCATCAGGGAGATCCGCGCGCGCATGGTGGAAAAATTGAGACGCGCCAGGGCCCCGCGCAGCCCGCGACGGCGCAGTTGGCCGCGCTCCAGGCGCAGGTGCTTGCCCTTGCCGGCGCGGATCCGGGCATAGGCATCCTCGGCCCGCTCGATCGCCTCGCGGCTGGCCTTGACCCGCACCGAGGCGTAGCCGACCACCTCGCCCTCCTCGACGATGGGGGTGACGTTGGCGTCGACCCAGTAGTGGTCGCCGTTCTTGCGCCGGTTCTTGACCAGCCCGCGCCAGCTCTCGCCGGCGGCGAGGGTCTCCCAGAGGTTGGCGAAGGCCTCCGGCGGCATGTCCGGGTGGCGCACCAGGTTGTGGGGCGCCCCGATCAGTTCGTCGTGGCTGAAGCCGCTGACCTCGGCGAAGGCCGGGTTGGCGTAGGTGATCCGCCCCTTGAGGTCGGTACGGGAGATCAGGAAGTGATCGTCCTCGAGCTGGTACTCCTGCCGGGTGACAGGTTGATTATCGCGCATCGTCATTTCCCCTGGTGGCGGCTGTCGGCGCCGCTCTTGTCGATGGGTTGTCGTTAGGATGGTCGTGGCCGAGGCGGCCGGCGGGTTCCTGGCGTGCCCCGTCCCTCCGCGACGGCATCAGGGACGGCATCCAGCGGGCCAGGTCGCCGGTATCGTCGCTACCGCCCCCGGCCAGGCGGAAGCCGGCCACGGCCCCCTTGAGTCGCTCCGCCTCGGCCTCCACCTGGTGGGCCGCGGCGGCGGCCTGTTGCACCAGCGCGGCGTTCTGCTGGGTCACCTGGTCCATCTGCGCCACGGCCAGGTTGACCTGGTCGATACCGTGGCTCTGTTCCTGGGAGGCGGAGGCGATCTCGTCCATGATGTCGCTCACCTTCTGCACCGCGGCGACGATCTCGCCCATGGTCTGGCCGGCCCTGTCGGCTCGCGCGGTGCCGGTCTCGACCCGGGCCACCGAGGCCTCGATCAGGCCGCGGATCTCGCGGGCGGCATCGGCCGAACGCCCGGCCAGATTGCGCACCTCGCCGGCCACCACGGCGAAGCCGCGCCCCTGCTCGCCGGCCCGGGCGGCCTCGACGGAAGCGTTGAGCGCCAGGATATTGGTCTGGAAGGCGATGGAATCGATCACCTTGATGATCTCGGTGATCTGCTGCGAGCTCTGGCGGATCTCGTGCATGGTGGTGACCACCTCGCCCACCACCTCACCGCCCGCCCAGGCGGTACGCGAGGCCTCCACGGCCAGCTGGTTGGCATGATGGGCATTGTCGGCGTTCTGCTTCACCGTGGAGGAGAGCTCCTCCATGCTCGAGGCGGTCTCCTCCAGGGAGGCGGCCTGCTGTTCGGTCCGCGCCGAGAGGTCGCTGTTGCCGTGGGCGATGCGCTGCGAGCCGCGGTAGATGGCGTCGCTGCTTCCGCGCACCGTTCCCACGGTCCGCGACAGGCTCTGCTGCATCTTTTCCACCGCAGCGTAGAGCCGGCCGATCTCATTGTCGCCGAGATGCTCGATCGGCACCGCGAGGTCGCCGCCGGCCATGGTGTCGAAGTGTGCCACCACCCGCGAGAGCGGCCGGATCACGTTGACGGTGACGCCCCAGACCACGGTCAATGTGGTCAGTACCGCGAGCAGCAGCACGGCGACGATGGCCAGGCGCAGGGCGTCCGCCGCCGCGGCGAAGGCCTGCTGCTGCAGCGCGCCGGCCTCGCCGGCATGGGGGGCCATCTCGGCGACCGCCTGACGTCCCTGCTCGAGCACGTAGAGGCCCAACCCGCTGAGCGCCAGGATCAGGACGAAGAAGGTTCCCAGCACCAGGAACCAGCTCAGCCGCACCGTCATGTTATCGAGAACCCGCTTCACCCATCGCTTCACGCTGCCACCCCGTCTGTGAAATTCCCTGCTTCTGCCACGGTCGAGCCTTGGCACCCTTCGGATTCGGGGAGGGCCCGGCTCTCGCGGCCGGTTCCCCTCCCCCGACGCCAGGGGGCGTCATGACACGGCTGGTTCAGGCCTCGGCCAGTGCCTTGCTCGCCGCCGCCGCGCGGTGCGTCTCGGGCGCCGCCAGGGCGGGATGCCGGGCCTCGTCCGAGCCTGCTGCCGCCCGCTGGCCGGCAGCGACACGGAAGCGCTCGACATGTGCACGCAGGCGCTGGCCCTGGTCGGCCAGGCGCTGCGAGGCGACGGTGTGCTCCTCGACCAGGCCGGCGTTCTGCTGGGTCATGCGATCCATCTGGGAGACCGCCTCGTTGACCTGCTCGATGCCGTGGCTCTGCTCCCGGGAGGCGGCGGAGATCTCGTCGACCAGGGTGCTCAACTGGGTGATCTCCCGGGCGATACCGGCGATGATCCCGCCGGTCTCCTCCACCTGGCGGGTGCCCTCGACGACCTGGTTGTCCGAGGTCCCGATCAAGCCCTTGATCTCCTGGGCGGCCTCGGCGCTGCGACTGGCCAGCTTGCGCACCTCCTCGGCGACCACGGCGAAACCGCGGCCATGCTCGCCGGCCCTGGCGGCCTCGACGGAGGCGTTGAGCGCCAGGATGTTGGTCTGGAAGGCAATGGCGTCGATGGTCTCGACGATGGTGGTCATCTGGCCGGCGCTCTCGTTGATCGCCGACATGGAGTCGATCACGCTGGTCATGGCCTGGCGGCCCCGCTCGGCGCTCTGCGCCGCGCTGCCGGCCAGTTCACGGGCCTGCTCGCCGTGTTCGGAGTTCTGCTTCACGGTGGCGGTCAGCTGCTCCATGCTCGAGGCGGTCTCGGCGAGCGACGCCGCCTGCTGCTCGGTGCGGGTGGCCAGCTCGTCGTTGCCCGCGGCGAGTTCCGCCACGGCGTGGTTGAGCTCGTCGGCGCTGTGGTGGATCTCGCCGATGGTCGAGGCCAGCGAAGCGCGCATGCGGTCGATGTCGTAGAGCAGGCTCTGCCGGTCGCCCGCACTCAGGCGCACGTCACGGGTCAGATCGCCGTCGGCGATATGGCTGACCACCTCGGCGGCATAGCGCGGGTCGCCGCCGAGACGCCGGGAGATGTCGCGGATCGCGAGCCCCATCAGTCCCGTCAGCGGCAGGCCCACCGCCAGCAGCGCGAGCAGGTTGCCGACCAGCGAGGCGAGGAAGGCGGCGTCGATGTCATCGATGTAGACCCCGGTGCCCACCACCCAGCCCCAGGGCGCGTAGAAGGCGTGGAACGAGGACTTCTCCGCCAGGCCGCCCTGCGCCTCGTGGGCCCAGAGATAGTCGACGAAGCCATCGTCGTGCCGCACGGACTCGAGGAACTCCCGGAACAGGTAGCGCCCCTCCTCGTTCTGGAAGTCACCGACGGAGGTGCCCACCGGCAGGCGCGGGTGGGCCAGCAGCTCGTAGTCCTCGTTGAAGACATAGAGGTAGCCGCGACCCTGGTCATAGGTCATGTCGCGGACCATGGCCGCCGCCAGGGTCCTGGCCTCGGCCTCGTCGAGCTCGCCACTCTCGACCCGCTCGGCCTGGCCGGCGATGGCGTTCATCGCCATGTCGATGGTGTCGCCGAGCGCCGCCTTGCGCTCGCTGAGCATGGTCTGCCGCTTCTCCCAGGCGCCCCAGCCGACCAGCAGCAGCATGGCCAGCCAGATGATGCCCAGCAGTCCCCACAGTCTTTTCGTTGTCGACGGTCCCTTCATGGCGTCCTCGGTCGTACTCATCTGGTGTTGTGGTGGTATCGGTGCGTCCCGCCTCGCACCGGCACTCATGGCTGGATATCGGCCCGTGCCGCCGGTGCTTGAGGCCGGTGGGGGCCGGCTCACTCGCCGGCGTGCTCGACCAGCGCCATCTCCTCGCTCGTCAGCAGCTTGTCGATGTCCACCAGCACCAGCATGCGGTCATCGAGGCTGCCCAGGCCGCTGAGGAAGTCCGACGACAGGGTCACCCCGAACTCCGGGGCCGGCTTGATCTGGTCCGGCGACAGGGTCATGACGTCGGAAACGCCGTCGACCACGATGCCCACGATCCGATCCTGGACGTTGACCACGATCACCACGGTCTGGCCGCCGTACTCGACCTTGTCGAGGTGGAACTTGATGCGCAGGTCGACGATCGGCACGATCACGCCGCGCAGGTTGGTGACGCCCTTGATGAAGTCCGGGGCATTGGCGATCCGCGTGACGTTCTCGTAGCCGCGGATCTCCTGCACCTTGAGGATATCGACGGCGTACTCCTCCTCGCCCAGCGAGAACACCAGGAACTCACGGTGGTGGGCGTCGGCCGCGGTCAGGGCCGCATCGGTCATCTGGTTCATGATGATGTCTCCAGCGCGTTGTCGGATAAGGCTTCGAGAGAGTGGGCGGCACGCCCGGGACGACGAGCCTCCTTCTTGGTCCGGCTGAGGCGGTGCAGGCCGGTGATGTCGAGGATCAGGGCCACGCTGCCGTCCCCCAGGATGGTCGCCGCCGATACCCCCGGCACCTTGCGATAGTTGGTCTCCAGGTTCTTCACCACCACCTGCTGCTGGCCGACCAGGTCGTCCACCAGCAAGGCATAGCGGCGTCCCTCGCCCTGCACGATCACCGCGATGGTCTCGGTCAACTCGGTCCTCGCACCGGGCACGTCCAGGGCCTCGTGGACCGCCACCACCGGCAGGTACTCGTCGCGCACCTTGAGCACCACGTCGTCGCCGGCCATGGCGTAGAGGTCCTCCCTGGCCGGCTGCAGCGACTCGAGCACCGCCGACAGCGGCAGGATGAACACCTCGTCGCCCACCTTGATCGACATGCCGTCGAGGATCGCCAGGGTCAGCGGCAGCACGATACGGATCGTCGTCCCCTCACCGGGCGTCGACATGATCTGCACATGCCCGCCCATGCCCTGGATGTTGCGCTTGACCACGTCCATGCCGACGCCGCGACCGGAGACGTCAGTGACCTCCCTGGCGGTGGAGAAGCCGGGGGCGAAGATCAGCTGCCACACCTCGTCGTCGCTCATGGTGTCCGCGACGTTCAGGCCATTCTCGCGGGCCTTGGCCAGCAGCCTGTCGCGGTTGAGACCCGCTCCGTCGTCGATCACCTCGATGAGGATGTTGCCACCCTGGTGCCGGGCCGAGAGCGTGAGCTTGCCGGTGCGCGGCTTGCCCGCGGCCTCGCGCACCTCCGGCGGCTCGATGCCGTGGTCGAGGCTGTTGCGCACCAGGTGGGTGAGGGGGTCGATGATGCGCTCGGTGAGGCTCTTGTCGAGCTCGGTGGACTCGCCCTCGGTGATCAGCTCGATCTCCTTGCCGAGCTTGCTCGAGGTCTCGCGCACGACACGGGGAAAGCGACTGAAGACGAAGTCCATGGGGATCATGCGGATCGACATCACCGCTTCCTGCAGGTCCCGGGCGTTGCGCTGCAGCAGGTTCATGCCGTTGACCAGCGAGCCGTTGGTCACGCCGTCGAGTTCGCCGACGGTCTGGTCGAGCATCGACTGGGTGATGATCAGCTCGCCCACCAGGTTGATGATCTGGTCCACCTTGTCCACCGAGACACGGATCGAGGTCGACTCGCCGGCTCCCTTGGCCTTCGACTTGGCCGCCGGCTTCTGTGTCGGTGCCGACCGGGTCACGGCGGTGGCTGCCGGTCCGCCGGACGCCGGCTCGGCAGGGGCGTCGGCCGCCGGCGGCTCTGGGTCGGTCGCGGCGGTCGTCGAGGACTCACCGCCGGCCGCGCGCACCTCGACCTGCTCCGGCTCGACGATGAAACACATCACCGCCTCGATGTCATCGGCGCTGGCCGTGGTCTCGAGCGTCACCTCGTAGCGGGCCGCGTCGCCGGACTGGTCGCGCACCTCGCCGAGCTGGCCGAGCTCCTCGACCAGCAACTGGCGGTTCGCGTCGCTCAGCCCCAGCAGGGCCACGATCAGGTGGCCGGAGGCGGTGGCAGCCCCCGCTTCCGGCTCGACCACGGGCGTCGGCTCGGGCGCCATGGCCGCCGTCGGTGCAGGCGCCCCGCCGCCGTCGAGGTCCTGGCCGATCTCCTCCAGCGCCAGCTGCTGCAGGGTCCGGCAGATGCGCTCGAAGGCCTCCTGGTCCGGCTCGTTGCCGTTGCGATAGGCATCCAGCTGGTCGTGAAGCATGTCCTTGGTTTCCAGAAAGGTGTCGACGATGTCACGCCGCAGGGCGAGCTCCCCGCGGCGGGTATGGTCGAGCAGGTTCTCGAACAGGTGGGTCGTCTTCTGCAGCACGTCGAAGCCGAAGGTGCCGGCGCCACCCTTGATCGAGTGCGCGGCGCGGAAGATCGCATTGAGCTGTTCGGCGTCCGGCTCCTCGACATCCAGTTCCAGGAGGTAGCGCTCCATGTCGGCGAGCAGCTCTTCGGCTTCCTCGAAGAAGGTGTCGTAGAAATCGGTGATATCCATCCGCGTTTTCCACCCTGGAGTTGTTGACGGGGCTCAGCGCCCCTGTTCGCCATCGAGGGCCTGGCGCAGGCTGTCGGTGAATCGCTCCACCGGCGCCGGGTCGATGGGCCTGGTGTCTCGCCGCCTCAGCAGCGACGGCATGCCGGGGCCGTCCAGCAGGCTGGGCGAGCGGATCCGCTCGCTCACCTGCGGGAAGAGCACCAGCAGTTCGATGCGTCGGTTGATCGGGTCGACCGGGGCGGTATCCGGCATCGGCACCCGGTCGGCGAAGCCCGACACCCGCAGCAGCTTGTCCGGTTCCAGCCCGCCCGCCACCAGCTCGCGGCGCGAGGCGTTGGCCCGACCGCTGGCGAGCTCCCAGTTGCCGTAGCCCCGGTAGCCGTTGAGATAGGCCAGGCTGTCGGTATGGCCACTGAGGCTCAGGTCATTGGGCAGCTCGTTGAGCAGCGGGGCGATGGTGCGCAGCAGGTCGCGCATGTAGGGCGCCACCCGGTCGCTGCCGAGATCGAACATCGGCCGCTGCTCGGTATCCAGCAGCTGGATCCGCAGCCCCTCCTGGGTCAGGTCGAAGCGCAGCTGCGGCCTCAGCTGGCGCAGCTCGGGATCGGCCTCGATCACCGTCTCGATGCGCCGCTGCAGGTCCATGAAGAAGCGCCGCTGCTCGTCGCTGGGGCGGGTCTGGGTGCGCATGTCGATGCGCGCCCGCTCGCCGTCGGTGTGGGCCGGATCCGGCCCGCCGCCGGGGATCGGCCGGGTGCTGCCGGTGATCCGCTCCCCGCCGGTGATGGCACCGACCAGCGGAGTACTGAAATAGTCGGCGACCCCCTCGCGCTGCTCCGGCGACGCCGCGGCGAGGATCCACATCACCAGGAACAGCGCCATCAGCGCCGTCATGAAGTCGGCCAGGGCGATCTTCCAGCTGCCGCCATGGTGGTGGTTGACCACCTTCTTGCGGCGGATGATGATCGGCCGCCGCTCCCCCGCCGTACTCATGCGCTACCCGCACCCGACCTGGCGTTGCGTACGTACTCCTCGAGCTCGCTGAAGCCGGGGCGTTCGGCGGTGTGCAGGGCCTTGCGGCCGAACTCCACCGCCAACTGCGGGGCATAGCCGTGCAGGCTGGCCAGCAGGGTGACCCGAATGCACTGCAGCATCTTCTCCGCCTCCTTGGCCTGGCGTTCGATACGGCTGGCCACCGGATTGATGAAGCCGTAGCCCAGCAGGATCCCCAGGAAGGTGCCGACCAGGGCGTGGGCGATCATCACGCCCATCTCGTCGGGAGCGGCATCGGCGGTGCTCAGGGCCCGCACCACCCCCATGACCGCCGCCACGATGCCGAAGGCGGGCATGGCGTCGCCGACCTTGGCAATGGCATCGGCAGGCACATGCGCCTCCTGCTCGAAGGCCTCGATCTCATGCAGCATCAGTTCGTCGATCTCCATGGGGTCCATGCTGCCGCTGACCATCAGGCGCAGGTAGTCGGTGAGGAAGTTCATGATCATGGGGTCGGCGAGCACCTGGGGGTGCTCGTTGAACAGCGTGCTCTCCGCGGGGTTGTCGATGTCCCGCTCGATCCCCAGCATGCCCTCGCGGCGGATCTTGGAGAGCAGCTTGAACTGCAGCGCCATCAGTTCCATGTAGAGCGCCTTGTTGTACTTCTTGGAGCGCCGCAGTCGCGGGAAGATGCGGAAGGTGGCCTTGATCGCCTTGCCGTTGTTGGAGGCGATGAAGGCGCCGATGCCGGCCCCGCCGATCATCAGGAACTCGGTGGGCTGGTAGAGGGGGCCCAGGCTACCGCCGGCCAGCACGAAGCCACCGAACACGCAGAGGATGACGACGATATATCCAAGGGGTATCAGCACTGCCGGTATCCTTTTCTCACAACGTTTTTCGCCCCACGGCTGGCGTTACACCATCGACGTCCCCGCGGCTCGACGCACGCGCTCGGCAGCGGGAGCGTCATCTCCGTTATCGGCAGCACCGAGAGGGACTTGAGGAAGAGGGCGGAAAAAATCGGCAGGGGCCGCCCCTGAACGACAGACGCCCCACGAAGGGGCGTCCGGTGGACTCAGCAGAGATCAGGCCTGGTGGCGAACGCCAGGTTCCCGGGCACTGTCGGCGGCCACGGCCGAGGCCTGCTGCCGCTTGCGGGTCTTGCCGGCCCGGGAGGGGGGCTGGCAGATGCCGCACACATAGTCGTGCGCGGGGCTGTGGGCGTGGGCGACGAAGTGACCGCCACAGCGGGCGCACTCCGAGAGCTGCAGCAGGTCGCTCTCGAAGAAGCGCACCAGGGTCCAGGCCCGGGTCAGCCCCAGCACTGCCTCGACGCCGTCGATCTGCACCTGTTCCCGGTAGAGCCGGAAGGCCCGCACGAAGGCCTCCATGCGCTCGCAGCCATGATCTTCCCGCAACCGCGAGTAGATGTTGTAGAACAGCGAGGAGTGGATATTGGGCAACCAGGTGATGAACCAGTCGGTGGAGAACGGCAGCATGCCCTTGGGCGGCGACATGCCGCGGACTTCCTTGTAGAGCTTGATCAGCCGGGCACGGCTGATGTCGGTTTCGGTTTCCAGCACCTGCAGCCGGGCCCCGAGCTCGATCAGCTCGATGGCCAGCTGCACCTGCTCCATTTCGGCGACCAGACTCTTCTGTGACATGGGTCAGGCTCCCACGGCCAGCTCTTCCTGACGGCAGGCCATCAGCAGGGACGCGTGGAAGTGGGAGAGACCCTGTTCGCGCTGATTGTGGGTCACCTGGCGTAGCCGCTCGGCGCTGTCATGGCCGAAGTGACACAGCAACTGGTTGGTCCGCGCCAGCTTCGCCAGCTGTCGGGCATTGAGCGACAGCAGTAGCTCCGCCATCTTGTCATCGATCTTGAGGCGGAACATTGCCGAGGTACGGTCGCTGTGCAGCATGCGCTGCGCGAGCAGAAGGTAGGCGAGGTTGAGTTCCTCGATCTCGTCCAGAATATCGTTCATGGCTCCCTAATTCCCTGCGCCAAGGTGGGCCCGCGTGCAGAGGGTGACACCCAAGGTTATTGTTTTTTTCCGCCCGGCCATGCTCTTCCGGCTTGGTCATCGTTGCGGACGTCAGTTCGCTGACAAATTGTGAACATTTATTGCCGGCTTGCAATCGTCCGAAATGCTACAGTCAGGAAACGAAAAAATCCGAGCCGGGACTGGGTGGAAAAAAATATGAGAAAAATCATGCTACTGGCGTAGCGGAATCGAGTTAGCGTCTATCTTGCAACAAAGTAAAGTTTGATTTTTTACAAAAAAATATCATTTTTTTACAAAAGCAAACTGCTATCCAGCCCCTTTCCCCGCTTCATCGGCGATCTCGCGCACCCAGACCAGCAACTCGGCGATGACCCGGTAGAGATTCGGCGGAATCCGCTCGTCGAGATCCAGGCGCATCAACAGCGCCACCAGCTCCGGTGCGTCATGCACATGGATGCCCTGGCGCCGCGCCTCGGCCATGATGCGCTCGGCGAGCTCGCCATAGCCCTTCGCCACCACCCGCGGGGCATCGTCATCGTCACGGTAGGCCAGCGCCACGGCACGCTTGCGTCGCTCCTGCGGCTTGTCGCTCATGGCGCCCCCCCTGGGCCGGCCGGCCTGACGCACACCCTGACATCCTCCAGGCCGCAGGCCTCGAGACGAGGCGTCAGCCGAGCGATGCCCTGTTCGAGTTCACGCAGCACGCCGGTCTCGTGGGCCCTGAGAGCGAGATCCAGCCGTTCGCCACGCAGCCAGAGGTCGACGCCCACCTCTCCCAGGCCGGCCACCTGCAGCGTCATGGCGGAACGCCAACCCTGCGATTCGTGCTCCTGCCGGCCGGCTTCGTCGTCCGGCGCCTCCTCGTCCTCCCGTTCCCCCGGGGGCAGGTGTACCACCAGCGCCATGAAGATGCCCGTCCAGATGTCGCCTTCCCAGCGCAGCACCGGCATGGCCAGCATCTCCAACTGATGGCGCACGATACCCTGCAGGCTCTCGTGCAACGGCTCCCGCGCCACGCGAACCGGCCGGCTTGTCGCCTCGTCCGGCAACGGCTGACCCGCGTCCGGCGCGCTGGGTTCGCGCCCGGCGACGCCCGTGGCGGCCGTCGCAGTGAAGGTCGTTCCGGCCGGTGCTTCGCCTCCCCGCGTCCGGCCCGTCCCGGGCAGCGGCATATTCACCTGCAGGGGAGCCAGCCTCTCGCGGGCGACGGCAGGCGAGGCGGGGGAGAAGCGCTGGGTGCGCCACATCTGCGGCTCGCGCTGCAGTTGCCCGCGGGGCAGCTCGCCGCGAAACCAGCGCGTCAGGTGGGATTCGTAGAACAGGCCGCTGTCACGCACACTGCCCTGCAGGCGCTCGGCTAACTGGGCCGGCGAGGCGGGGTCGCCGGCGGCGATCAGCGGCACGGGCGGCCGCACCACCGAGGGCGGGGCGGGAAAGCGAATCAGCAGATCGGCGATGGAGCGCGCCGAGGGACTGAAGTGCGTCTGGGTGGAGGGCGGTGGAATGTCGCCGGTTGACCGGGGGGCGATCGGCGCACTCCCCGGCTGACGCGAGGTCCGGGTAATCTCGGGCGTGATCGGCTCCCGGGCCCGGGCATCGAGCCGGGAATCGCTGTGCAGGGCCCGGGGAGCCTCGGACGGGGCGACCGGCTTGACCGGCTCGTTGAGCGCCTTGGGCGGCGGGGTGTCGACCCGCTTGCCGAGCACCTGGTGCAACAGGGTGTCGATGAGAAGGTTGATCCCACTCACGACGGCTTCTTGGTGAAGCGCTGCTCGGCATCTATCGTCTGCGGCCCGTAGGTGCGCGACAGGGCCAGCTGCCGCCGCCCACTGCCGATCAGGCGATCGAGCTCGTCACGGCGCGCGACGAGGCGCTGACGGATCTCGAGATCCTGCTCGAGGATGCGCTCGAGCAGCTCGGCCTTGCGCTCGCCCCCTTCGTCATCGAGGGGCAGCTCGGCATCCAGCCGGCTGATGTGCTCGACCTGCACCACGTACTGCGTCTCCAGGTCGACAAGCGCCTCCCAGTCGGCATCCCGGGCCGAATCGAGCATCCGCGAGGAGCGGTCGAGCAACGCCTCGTAGGCGCCGAGCAGGACCTGCCGGGCATCGGGGCCCCCGGGCGGTCTCTGGTGATGTCTCATCGTCAGCCCCCTGCCGCCTGGTCGCCGATCTCGCGCCAGGCGGATGCCACGTCGTCGAGCAACGCCTCGGCCTGGGTCAGGCTCTGCTCGTCGTTGTGCAGGTTGGCGGCCAGCAGCAGCCGTGAGATGTAGTCGTAGAGCGAGGCCAGCCGCTCGGCGATCTCGCCGCCCTGCTCGGCGTCGAGCGCCGCCATCAGGCCGTTGTTGACGATATCCAGGGCCTTGGAGATCGTCTTGCCCTTCTCCGCCGCATTGCCGGCCTGCATATGGAGGCGGGCGGCCCGGATCGAGGCCTGGGCCCCGTCGAAGAGCATCACGATCAACTGGTGGGGGCTGGCGGCCATGACCCCGCTCTCGACCCCGACCCGGGCATAGGCACCGGCTCCGCGGCCGTAGCCCGCCGCTCCACGCATGGCACTCATGGTCATCTCACTCCTGTCGTATCCCTCGGGTCGGGCTCATGCGGGCGGCACCGACGGGGCCCCGATCACTTCTTGCGCCCGAGCCGGGCATTCATCATGTCGAACTGCTGGGTCAGGCAGGCGCTAGTCCGGTTCATGCTGGCGATCATCGCATCGGGCTGACCGCATTACGCATCCTTTACGATCCAGACCAGTCTGCCAGACACTTCGCCGGATATTGCGACGAAAAGCCCCTGCCCGAAGGGTTATTTCCTTCTATCGGCGGGTGGCCGCAGGACTTTAGGCTCAGGTGGAAACCGGCACTTCGGCCACCGGAGGCCCCAGCCTCGCCAGCCGCTCGCCCTGCAGCACCTCGCCGAGCGATGCGCCCGGGGGCGCGGCCTCCCCGGCGAGCTGCACCCGGGCCGGCTGCCCGCGTTCGTCCAGGCCCTGCACCCAGCCCAGCTCGCCGCCCTCGAAACGCACCAGCGAGCCGATCGGCAGCAGGCCGAAATGCCGGATGTAGCGTTTCACCCAACGCGGGTCGAAACGAGCGGGATGGCCGAGCAGATGACGATAGATATCGGCGATGCCCCAGGCGGGGCGATCCGCCCGATTGCGGCGCATGGCCTCCACGACGTCCACCACCATGGCCAGGCGCGTCAGCTCGTGAAGCCGCTCGCCGGACAACCCCCGGGGGTAGCCGCTGCCGTCGAGGCGTTCGTTGATGCGCTCCACCACGGCCTCCACCACGCCGCCGGCGAGCCACTGACAGTGCTCGAGACGCGGCCGCAGCAGCGCCACATGTGCGTGCAGCTGCGCTCGCTGGTCCCGATCGAGCCGGGGCGCCTCGAGCAGCGCCTTCGGCAGCAGCGCCTTGCCCAGATCGTGCACCATGGCACAGGCGACCATCGCCTTGCGCACATCACGGGGCATGGAGACGGTCGCGGCGAGGTCGAGCAGGTGCACCGCCACGGCGAGGCCATGGCGCACCATCACGGTTTCATACAGCATGCAGCGGGGAGCGAACAGCAACCCCTCGCGATCCTCGTCATGCAGCGCCAGCAGCCGATCGGCATGGCGCGAGAGCTGCACCGAATCCAGCGCGCGGCCCTGCTGGAGCTCGAGGAGCTGGGCATCCAGATAGCCGGCCACCTTGGCGAGCCGCCTGGCCATGGGCGTGGCATGGGCCTGTACATTGCGCCGACCCACTGGCGGCGGGGCCGAAGGCTCGGCCTGGAACAGCGGCGACGGCAGCAGCGAGGCATCCGCCTCCTTGGACAGGCGGGTTGCCTCCCGCTCGATCTCGCGCACGAAGAACCACAGCTGGCGCTCCTGCGCCCCGCTGGGCGCGACGAACCGGAAACCGGCCCGCACCGCCTGGCGCTCGGTATCGGCCACGTGATGACGCGGGTTCGCCCGGATCACGAAGCGGGTGCCGTTGGGAAAACAGAGCTCGACCTCCAGCGGCAGGGCCGAGGCCAGCCGGCTCGCCGCCCCGAGGGGCAGCTCCAGCTGGCAGCCCTCCAGCGACAGGTCCTTGAGATCGCCCTGGATCGGCGCCTCGGCCTCACCGCCGCGCAGGATGGCCCCCACCTCCATGCCCAGCCGCAGCCTGGCGCGGAAGGACTCGCGGCGCTGCAGGACGTCCAGACTGAGCGGATAGGGGCACTGGCACTGCAGGCGCCCCTCCGCCTCGAAGCATTCGCCCATCACCAGCGGCGGGGTACGCAACATCTTGTCGCGCGCCTGGCCCAACAGGCGGAAGGGCTGGCCGCGTTTGAGCGCCCCGGCGACCTCGCGGATGGCGCTGATGTCGAGCAGCAGGTGGTCGCCCGGCTGCTGCGCCTCGACCAGCACCGGCAGGGGCTTGCCACCCGAGGCGTCGAACTGCAGGGAGGCGCCGCCCGGTTCGCTCAGCGCCTCGAGCAGCGCCTCGATCTCTGCCGGGTTCTCCACCCGGATATATCCTGCCTGCGGTCGTGTCATCCCAGCCTCTACCTGCCCCATGTGACGAGTCCAGCCTTGCCGAACGGAGATCGGCCTTCACGTACCATCGGCCATTGCCGCAAGAACTTGAGCTTGGATGATGCACCTGCCAGTAAGTTTGCTGGGCTCGATGTTGGGGTTGAAGATCTGGCGCCTCGGCCAGGCCCGCGGTACAGCTACACCACCAGCTTCAATAGCTCGTCTACGCGCTGCCCTTTCAAGCAGTTGCTGGTATCGATGACGACGTCCGGATTCAACGGAGGCTCATAAGGGCTATTGATTCCGGTAAAGTCCTGTATCTTTCCCACCCGGGCCTTTTTATAGAGCCCTTTCGGGTCGCGCTGCTCGCATACTCCAAGTGGCGTAGCGACATGCACTTCAACAAACTCACCTTCGGCAAACAAGTCACGCGCGTTCTGGCGGTCTTCACGAAACGGCGATATGAAAGCCGTAATCACAATCAACCCGGCCTCGGTGAAAAGACGCGCCACCTCACCGATTCGGCGGATGTTCTCGGCGCGATCAGCCGCACTCATGCCGAGATCACGGCACAAGCCGTGGCGAACGTTGTCGCCATCCAGGAGCATGGTGTGATAACCCAAGCGGTTCAATCGCACCTCTAGCTCATTCGCCAGGGTGGACTTCCCTGATCCAGAGAGCCCGGTGAACCACACGCACTTGCCTTTGTGCCCCTTGCCCCCCTCTCGCATTGCCTGGTTGACGCTGGCGGGATTCCAAACCACGTTCGCCTTGCATGCCGGGTGGCTCGGTCGAGAGGCTGGATCCTCCGCATCTCGGATCATCCACGTGCCCACCGTGACATTGGTGAAGCGGTCATGGCGATGAAGCTGCCGGTGTCAGGGTGGCGCTTGGGCAGGTGCTCCACGTTCAGGCGAATGGTAAACAGCTCAAGCTCCAGGGCAGCGCGCTGCTCCTCGCGACGGGCACGCTCTCGAGGATCGCTGGCCGCCTCAATCACCGCATCGAAGGTATTATTGACCAATGCCTCTATCGTATGAAGGCGCGGAAGAACCTCGTGGATCAGGGCATGGGCGGTAATATATAGATAATAGTTACTATAACCTACCCACTCATCCACGACCCTACAAATAGCACCCATTGATATCGAAGCCATCATCGAAATACTTTTTTAACATCATCATCCAAAAATAATGAATCAAGGGCCTTTTTAACAAACACAGGGTCGAAAAATGCCACTCTATTCAAGACCTCGGCTTCCTCGTCAAGAAATGAAAGAGCTTCAGGATCTCGCCCTTTCACTTTATTAGGATTATGATGCAAGGATGCAATTTCTTTATGATGCTTTTCAGCCACCTCTCTATCTGAAACGCTCAAACCAAAAAAGCCACCTATTTCCATCACATTGTCAAAATCATGGAAATCATTGGCTGTCAGCCAGCGATATTTACCACCTTCATTATCGTAAACACTCGCTGCTTGAATTTGCCTCGCATAAGAATCAAGCACCCCCCAATAGCAAAGCTGGTAATCCGTCAAGCTTTCCGGCTCGTGAATCGGGAGACTTCCAGGAACACGAGGATCCGCCGAAAAATGCCTTCCCCTTTGCGTTCGCATTGGTGTACTCCCCCTCTCAAAGAGGCTGGATGCTGTTTTTCTGAAATCTCTATTCAAAAGTAGCAACCCAGGCATTATTCCCAGGCGGAGCAATGGGATCAAAAAGCCTTTACCAAAAACATTGCTCGTCTCTACATAATGACCTTCAGGATAACCATTGATATGATCAATCTTTTTTTCCAAGAAAGTAATGGCACGTTCGGGATCCTCTTTGACCAGAGGGAACACGGTGGCATAATTTGGCTCTGGTTCATGAAGGGAACGCGTATCATCAAATAACCTGAAGATTTCCGTCAAGAATGTTGTACCTGTTCTTCCATGAGTCACGGTAAAAATCAGATTCTTATTGGAAGCAGTCATAACGGCTCTCCAGTAATCTCTTTCACGGGCTTGGCAGGGCGGCCAGCAACGATAGTATTAGCGGGGACATCTCCCACAACAAGGCTACCCGCTGCAACAACAGCATTTTCCCCTATCACTGCCGGACCTAGTACGGTAGAGCCAGACCCCATCCACACTCCTCTCTTGACATGGATATCTCGCCCAGTGTCGGGTACCGCTGCAAGTCGCTCTTTCCCTGTCTTTTTATAGTCATGCGTTCCAGTAAGAAGCATACAACGATGACCGAAGAAACACTCCTCTTCTACTGTTACGTGCCCGGAGCGAGTATTTATCAGAAGGTCATTAACAGATACCGTTGCTCTATCCAGATGCACCCGGCTCTTATCCCCCCAAATACGAACCTGCCTGAGCTCATACTCAGCGATATAGGGCATCAAAAGCTTTGCCAAAACTGAGAGCTCTTGCTTCTTTGCCGTTCTCAACAAGCTCAAGAATTCGCTTTCCTGCCCCTCTGTAACTTTTTCCTCCTTCAGAGGAGGTGCTTTTTTTACCACTTTTTCTTTTTTCAAGTTGACAATAGGTATCATAGCCAGCCCTCAAGAATATTCATTAGTAGCCATTCATCACCCGATCAATATCTTGACTGATCGTATCGTCAAATTCACATGACGACCGATCTTCCCCTTGAGCATACTGATATTCTATTGGCTCACTCTCGAAACCGTTTATTCCTGCAATACCTTCAGCTATCAGATATCGTTCTGCTTTTTCGGGTTCCACGCTCGCCATCACCGAATAGGTGAAATCCTTTACGCCATATACCGTATGCAGTAAAAATGCCAGCTTGATCCGCTGATCATCACTCAGCACGGCTATACGCTCATGGCTGGGTAGAAACAACGCATCGGCACTCTCCAACTCGGTAGCCTGATACTGTTGCAAATCATCACGTGTCGGAAGGTAACTACGGTAGGCCAGATCGTTCAAGCGATAGAAACGAAAGCCATGCCGAGACATCCAGTGGCTAACTTCGGCAAGATTGGGCTGTCGTTCATGCGTCGGCTGAAAAGCGATACGTGCTTGGATCAGCAGGGTATCACGCAACGCTTGCGAGGCATGCTCCAGCACTTTCAGACCCTCATGATTGGCATCCAGAGCCAGTAGGTCGATGTTGGGAAGTCCCTCGATGCTATCGAGGGCGATCGTAGGAATCTGGTGCTGCTCGATATTTAGGTCGCCATCCAGTGGCGGAAGGGATGTGGGCTCAGCTCCCTCAGCGATATATAAGGTTGCAGGCTCGCCATCACCTAGACTGGTATTGGGGAAGTGCTGAATCTCGCCATACTGGGCCAGATGATCCACGGTCTCCAGTTTGCACCCAGGGTCGAAGCTCAGCATCACGATACGCCCACTACCGAGCAACTCTCTTGCATCCGGGCGTGAGGCCAAAACGGCGCCATTGTCCACGGCGAGTACCGGGCTCTCCAGCTGCCAATCGAAACCATCACTGGGTAGCGCCAGGGCCAGCTTGACCGGTGCCTCCTCATCGGCGAACTGGGCCGCTCCGCTCTTGCTGAAGGTCAGTGCCTCAGGCACCTTGCCTTCGCAGTGGCGCTGCCAGATGGCGCGGAGCGCCGTGGTCAGGTGATTGGCGAAACGGGGACCATCACAGATGGGGGAGTCCATCAGGATGGTACGCAGGGATGCCCGGATGACCGCCAGGCTGGGCAGGTCGCTGGCCAGTTCCTTGGCACGCCTGCGGAAGTCTTCCCAGCTATCGGTAACCAATTCGGGAAGCCCGGCATTGACCAGGTGGGTGGCGCTATGGCGCCCAGCGAAGGTGGGGCCGACCCGGGTCACTACCGGTACCCCCATCATCAGGGCCTCGCAGGTGGTCAGCCCCCCGGAGTAGGGCCAGGTATCCAGGGCGATATCGATGCGCTGGTAGGTGGCCATGAATTCTCGATGCTGAGCAGGCCCTTCCAGAATCAGGCGATCGCTACTTATTCCGTGCTCGGCAAGAGTACCGAAAACCTTATTACGATAACGCTTGCTCTCGAACTGAACCCCTCTTAGCAACAGCTTGCTACCCGGGATCTCATGAAGGAGTACGGCCCACTCTGCCAACATCGGCGGCGATAGCTTGGCCGGGTTGTTCAAGCAACCAAAAGTGATGTAACCGTTTCTCAGTGCCGGAAGAGAATTCCCTGGGGGGGCATCTTCGGGAACATGGTAACAGATATAGTCATCGGGAAGGCGAATCAAGCTTTCCGTATAAAGCGAGTCGATGCCATCGGGGGCCTCGATACTATCGCCAAGCAGATAGTCGATGCAGCTTAACCCAGTAGTATTTATCAGACTCCCTACCCACTTGACGATCAGTGGAGCAGGTTCACGAGCCAGGGTATCGCAACGCGATCCCTCACCGGCACCGTTCATATCGACCAGGATATCGATGCCATCATCGCGCAACTTCCGATCCAGCTGGCTATCGCTGAGTCCTTCGATCACTTCCCAGCGGTGTACCACCTGCTGAATTTTTCGGGTCAGCTCATCGACTACCTGACTGGTGCTATAGGCAATCAATTCGAACTGCTCGGCCGCCAAGTTCTCTAGTGCCGGAAGTATCATCTGCCCCACCGGGTGCATTCTGAAACCGCCGGAGAGCAAGCCAATGCGCAGCTTCTTCGCGGGATCCTTCAACGTATCGGCGCGGCCCGAGGGAGAAGGTTTGGCAAAGCGTTTTTCCCACTCAAGCGCCTTGACGAAGATATCTTCGGCACTATATTCCGGATTATAGTGTGCCGCCATCAGGAGATTCGAATGAACTTGGCCATTCGTGGGGTCTAACTCCAGCTCCTTCGCAAAATGTGCCTCGGCTTTCTTATAGCTACCCTCCTTGACATAGAGGGTTGCGATATGGTTGTGAACCCCAATGTGCTTCGGGTTGACTGCTAACAGTCGCTCCAAGGTCTCCAGGGCATCATCATGGCGCTTGAGCTGGTCGAGGATGCGCGCTCTCCATAGCAGCACCTCTTCATGACGGGCATCCAGCGCCAGGGCACGGTCGTTAACCTCAAGAGCCTTACGGTTATTACCCAGTTGATGACAGGCACGGCTTAACCATACTAAGGCCACTAGATAGGCTGGCTTAGCCTCGACGACCTCCTCCAGAGCCGTCACCGCGGCAGCGGCCCTCCCCGCCAGCACCTGATACTGGGCCAGTTTCAGCAGTTGGGCGGCACCTGGCGTCGTCACCAGTTCCACCACCCTTGCCATGGCATCACCGGCTTCATCAAACCGCTCTAACCGCCCCAGCACATTGGCATAGAGCTCATGGGCCTGGGCGGCGCCTGGATAGCGTTGCACCATGGCTTCGGCCAACCGCAGCGCTCGAGAGTAATCCCCTCCTTGAAACGCCATATCGAAGGCACCGAGTTGAGCGGCCGGTAAGGTGTTACCGGCCTCGGAAGCGCGCGTTGTGGAGCGTCGACGAGCATGTTTCTTGGCCATGGCAAGGGCACCTTGACAGTCGGATACGATGATAATTGCCAAGGATAGCGATTCTTGCGGTGGGGGGATGGTGGCAAATAGCCTCTCACTACCCCTCTTTTCTTCTCTTAGGAGGTGGCCTAGTCACCCGTGCCCACAACGAAGCGAGGCTGGCCAGAAGGCCAGCCTCGAGGCAAGGATTGCGCGGCGCAATCCTTGCTGCCAAGCGGTTGCGTCTTAGCCCAGCAGGGAAAGCACCGTCTGCGGGGTCTGGTTGGCCTGTGCCAGCATCGAAGTACCCGCCTGCTGGAGGATATTCGCGCGGGTCATATTGGAGACCTCGACCGCGAAGTCGGCATCCTCGATCCGCGAGCGGGCCTCGGTGAGGTTGGTGGCATTGGTGGTCAGGTTCTCGATCACGGAATCGAAGCGGTTCAGGGTCGCACCGAGAGTTGCGCGCTCGTCGTCGATGGTCTGGAGAGCCGCATCAACGGAGTCGATGGCAGCCTGAGCATTGGTGAAAGTAGAAACATCCAGTGCAGCAACAGCCAGAGTCGCTGCTGTTGCATCGACAGTTTCCACAGAGATGTCATCGACACCGGCAGTGGTATTGGCACCCACCTGGATATTCAGCGTTGCGGCAGCATTCAGCAGATCGGTGCCGTTGAAGGTGGTAGCACCGGCGACACGGTCGATTTCTGCGACACGCTCATCGATCTCGAGCTGGATGGAAGCCCGGTCTTCGGCAGAGTTGGTATCGTTGGCCGCCTGCACCGCCAGCTCACGGATACGCTGCAGGTTGTCGCTGATCTGGTTCAGGCCGCCTTCCATGGTCTGCGTAAGGGAGATGCCATCATTGGCATTACGCTCGGCCTGCTGCATGCCCTTGATCTGGGCGGTCATGCGGTTGGCGATGGCCTGGCCGGCGGCATCGTCGGCAGCGCTGTTGATACGCAGACCGGAGGAAAGGCGTTCCTGGGCCTTGGCCAGCATGGACTGGGAGGACTTCAGGTTGTTCTGGCCGATCAGGGCGGTGATATTGGTATTGATCACGGACATAGCGTCATTCCTTCTTCGTTAAGGGCTCCATTGGCCGCCCCGAGCCTTGCAACGGCGGGGCCTGCCGCAACGGCGCCGTTGGCCGTTAACCTAGTTAACGGCCAGGCCGGGCAGGACTTTAGGGGGTGGATGAATTATTTTCGTATCCCCCAGAGACGATACCCAGCCCGGTACAGGCCCTGCTGTCACCAAGCGCGTCACCTTCGCTCCAATACGAAAGCGGGCCCGAATCGACGGGCCCGTGTAAAGGAAATCGCTCAGGAAGGACTACGAATCGTTCTGAAAATTCAGCGAACTAAGCTGCTGCGTCAGGAAATCGTTAATGGAGTTCATTTGCGCCAGCATGGCATCCAGCTGCCCAAACTGTTGGCGGTAACGATCGACGGTGCGTTCGATGCGCACCTCGGTGCGGTCGAAGCGCTCCTCGAGCCGCCCCACTCGCCCTTCGGAACTGTCGATGGAACGCTTGAGAATCCCGTCACTGTCCAGCACCTGACCCAGGGTCGCCTCCAGGCGTCCTGCCATACCGGCCTCATCGCTATCGCCGGCGAAGAAGTCGGCCAGGGCCTGGGGATTACTGGCGATCGCCTCATCGAGCTTGGTCTCGTCGAGCTCCAGGCGCCCCTCGGGGGTCAACGAGATGCCCAGTTGAGAGAAGAGCTCGATGTCTCCCCCCTCCACCAGGTCGCCAAGATCACGACTAAGGCGCGACTCGATGGTGCGCACGGTACGATCGCCGACCAGCTCGCCGGCGGTCTCCGGGTCACCGGTCACCGCCGTCATCCGCCCGATGGTGGACTTCATCTCATTATAGGCAGAAACGAACTCGCCGACGGCTTCCTTGAGGGACTCACTGTCCTGCTCGACCACCACCGTGGCCGTTTTGCCTTCGGCACTGGCATCCAATGTGAGGGTCACCCCCTGAATGGCATCTTCCACGGTATTGGACGTGCTGGTGATCTCGATGCCGTTGATGTTCAGCAGGGCGTCACGCCCCAGCTGCTGGGTGCTGGCATCCGCTTCCAGGGTGGCGTCAGTGAAGTTGGTGAAGGTCATGTCGGTAATCCCGGCATCCTCGCCGGCTTCCTTCGAGGTCAGCACCAGACGGTAGCCCTCACCATCGTTGATGATCGAGGCATTGACGCCGGCATCCGGGTCATCGTTGATGGTATCGCGGATCTCCGCCAGGGTAGCGTCTTGAGCCAGTGCCACGCTGTGGGTTGAGCCATCGCCGAAGGTAAGGTCGATGCTGGCGTCGGCATCGGTCAGGGTGGCTTCCAGATCGGTCACCCGCGTACTGGCCAGGCTGCCGGCACGGGCAGTCTGAGTCACCGTGACCTCATAGCTCCCGGCAGTCGCCTCGGCGCTCGCCGTGGCGCTGATGCCGTCCCCCTGCACGCTGGCGCTCAGAGCGGTGTAGAGCGAGGTGTCGTTGAGTTTGGCTACGGCGTCCTGAAACTTGTCCAGCCCGGTCTGCAGGCGCCCATAGGCCGAGATCTTGGCCTGCTCCTGAGTCCGCCGCTCGACAATCGGCTGCAGCTTCTCACGCTCGGCCGTACGCAGTTGATCCAGCAGGCCTGTCAGGTCAAGCCCGGAACCCACTCCGAGAGCGGAAATACCTTCCATATGCTCGCCTCCTTGAACGGTGGTAGTAAACCAAGGTCACCTACTCTATCGGCCTCTACCGAGGCAACTTTAGGGGAACGCTGAACAAATGTCTGGGCGGGCAAATCGCGGCGTGGCACGGTGCTCAGAATCCTCACCCATACCGAATATGATGCCGCCTTGCACTGTCGGGTGAATTGGCCTCCTCTCCCAGGGCCACGGCGATCACCGCCACGGTGGCGATGAGGATGCGAAGACGCAGGGAGGTAGGCATGGGGTAGAGGAAGTCGAGCAAGGGGCGGCACGCGGGTGCTACGCGCCGTCCCGACGCCATATCGGCGGCCTCGCCTACGACTTTAGGATGCAGGGCTCATTCCCTGGCGATAGCCGCGCCCTCCCACGCCACCAGGGCCCGTAGCCATCGCCGCTCGAACCCGGCGGCGTCGACCGGACGCCCGGTCAGGTAGCCCTGGAGCAGATCGACGGGATAGCGAGAGAGTGCCTGGCGCTGGGCTTCGGTCTCCACCCCTTCGGCGACCACGCGCAGGCCCAGCTCTCGCGCCAGGCCGGTGACGGCGGCCACGATGGCGGCACTGCCGCGGCTGTCCTCGCCGACAAGGCGCTGGACGAAGCGCCGGTCGATCTTGAGGGTGGTCAACGGCAGGTCCTGCAGGTAGCTCAGCGAAGAGTAGCCGGTGCCGAAGTCGTCGATGGCCAGGTGGCAGCCGAACCCGCGCAGCGCCTCGAGGATGGCGACTGCCTGCTGCTGATGGTCGAGCAGCACGCTCTCGGTGAGTTCGAAGCCGATCAGCCCCGATGGCAGGTCGAACTCCTCGAACAGCGCTCGCACCTGTTCGACCAGGTCGTCCTGCCAGAACTGCCGCGCCGAGAGGTTGATGGCCACCCGCGGCGGCGCCAGCCCGGCCACACGCCAGGCCCGGAGCTGGGCCGCCACCAGCCGCATCAATCGCTGGCCCAGGGGGATGATCAGTCCCGAGCGCTCCGCCAGGGGGATGAACTCCCCCGGGGAGACCGCACCGAACCCCGGCGGGCTCCAGCGCAGCAGCGCCTCGGCGCCATGCACCTCGCCGCTGTCGCGCTCGACCAGCGGTTGATAGTGCACCTCCAGCCCCTCACCGCTCTCCACGGTGTTGCGCAGGGCAGTCTCCAGCGCCAGTTGCTGATGGTCCTTGACGTGCATCTCGGCGCGGTAGAGCCGGTAGGTGTTGCGCCCCTCCTGCTTGGCCCGGTACTTGGCGGCATCGGCGTTGCGTACCAGGACCTCGGGGGTGGTGCCGTCGTCCGGGTAGAGGCTGATGCCCAGGCTGCACCCCACCCGGAACTCATGGCCACCCATCTGGAAGGGCTCGCTGACCTCCTCGATCAGCCGCCGCGCCACCCGGGTCACCTCATCCAGGGCGTCGAACTCGGGCAGCAGCACGAGGAACTCGTCGCCGCCCAGCCGCGCCAGGGTGTCGTCCTCGCACAGGCGATGGCCGAGCCGCTCCGCGACCTTGAGCAGCAGTTCGTCGCCCACGGCGTAACCGAGGGTGTCGTTGACCTGCTTGAAGTGGTCGAGGTCGATGAAGACCACCGCCAGGCGCTGCTCCTGGCGGTGGGCGTGGCGGATCGCCAGCTCGAGGCGGTCCTCCAGCAGGCGGCGGCTGGGCAGGCCGGTGAGGGCGTCATAGTAGGCCTGCCGGCGCACCCGCTCCTCGTTCTCGCGGAGCTGGGTGATGTCGGTGAACAGCCCCGCATAGTGACGGGTCGCGCCCTGGTCGTCGGTGATGGCGGTGATGGTCAGCTGCTCCAGATAGAGCTGGCCACCCTTGCGCCGGTTCCAGATCTCGCCGCGCCAGTAGCCTTCGGCCTGCAGCGCCTGCCACATGTCATGATAGAAGGAGGCATCTTGACGGCCGGAGGAGAGCACCCTCGGCGTGCGGCCGACGACCTCCTCCAGGCGGTAGCCGGTGAGGCGGGTGAAGGCCGGGTTGACGAACTCGATGCGCGTCTCGGCATCGGTGATGACGATCCCCTCCTGCGAGGCGTCGATGATCCGCTCGGCGAGCTGCAGGTTCTGGCGCGACTCGGAGAGCGCTCGGTCGCGTGCGTGGATCAGCGTCTCCTGCTCGCCCACCGTGAGCCGCGGCCGGCTGGCCCACTCGCCGATCGGTGTATTGCCGGGATCCTGGCTCATATCTCTCTCTGCGTGGGATGTCGCGTTCCCGGCAGGGAAACGACAGGTTGCACCGAGTGTAGCGCCTGGGCGGCCGCCCGGCGACGTCGTCGCCCTCGCAGGCCGGCCGCTTGCCTGACCACCGGCTGACAGTCAGTCGGCCCAAACCGGACAAAGCTTGATGCCACTCGACCAGCGGTGGAATTAAAGATGCCGCACCACTGGCCGATAGCCAAGGAACCAATAACAAACGCGATCCCCGGATGGCTTAACCCACAGGTGAGGACGCAGCGATGACCCGCATGGAGACCTTCCCCACGGCATCGGACATGAACGTCGTCGACAGGCTCAATCTGGCACTGAAGCGGCTGGGTGAGCGCGACGCGGCCCTGCTGGACGACGAGGCGAGCGAACGCAGTATCGCCTGTCGCCTGGCCTGCCACCTGCAACCGCTGTTCCCCGACTGGGACGTCGACTGCGAGTTCAACTGCTGGGTCGACCCCAGGCAGCGCAAGGGTCACCTGGTGGTCGCCACCACCAGCGACGCCACCGAGGCGCGCACCATCTTTCCCGACCTGCTGATCCACCGCCGTGGCCACGACGAGCGCCTGGCGGTGATCGAGCTGCACAAGAGCACCCTGCAGCAGTCACGCCACCGGGAGCTCAAGAAGCTTCGCCAGTGCCAGTCGCGGCTCGGCTGCCGGCATGCCCTGTTGATCGAGGTCGGCGTCGGCGAGGCACGCGGCGAGCACCGGCTGGAAGCCCTCTCGACCGGCACCGGCATTAAAGCCCCGGCCCGGCGTGCCGATAATCTCTAGTGACTGTCACTCGTGACGGAATCTATCAGGGTCGCCGCGGCCGGTACCGGCGCGGTCTATCACGACAGCAAGCACCAAAGGAAGCCGGCCATGAGCTCACCGCTGACCGACGCGACATCCGCTCCCTCGACCTCGCCCTTCAACGACCTGACGCCACGCCAACAGGTCGAGAGGGTACTCGCCAACCTGCCTACCGCCGGCGGCGCCCTGGCCCAGGCCGAGAGCAGCAGCGTGGCGCTGGGCAGGGGCGAGCTGGTCGAACCGATCCAGCGTATCAACGAGGTGATGCGTCACTACGGGGTGCAGTTCGAGCTGGCGGAGCACGAGTCGCGGGTGGTGACCCGCATCGTCGACCGCGAGAGCGGCGAGGTGATCCGCCAGATTCCCGCCGAGGAGGTGCTGAAGATCGCCGAGCGGCTGCAGGAGGTCCAGGGCCGGCTGGTCGACCTGGAAGCATGACACTGGTGTCGACCCGAGTGTATTTCCGTCGCGAGCGATGAGAGGCAGCAGGAAAGACTAAACCTGCATGTTCATCACGTCCTTGTACGCCGTCACCAGGCGGTTGCGCACCTGAACCCCCATCTGGAAGGCCACGCTGGCCTTCTGCATGTCGACCATCAGGTCGTTGAGCTCGACATCAGGGTCGCCGGCCTGGAAGGCCTCGGCCTTGGCCGCCGAGGCCTGCTGCAGGCGGTTGATGCGCTGGATCGAGGCCTGCAGCTCACCGGCGAAGCCGCCCGCCCCCACCGCCGTGGCTACCTGCTGGCCCTTGGGCGGCTGACCGGCGGCCTGGGTCGCCAGCGACTGCATCTGGGTCAGTGCCGACTGAATCGCGGGTGAACTCATGGAAACCCCTCGCCTGTGACGGTAATGAAGAACGGTAATGGAAAAGGAGTGCTGCCAAGGCTACCAGCCCGGGCAGGGTAACCATGCCCCCAAATGGGCACGAAATGACGGGCTTTTCCGCGGTTCGCGCTCGACGCCGCCACGGATAATGGCGTCCATCAGAGTTCCGCCTGTTCGACCGGGCGGCCAACCGCGATGAATGGACGCAGGACATGCCTTCTTCTTCGATGACCGTGGGACCCGGGATCCACTGCACCCCCTCAGTGAGGTGGTGCACATGAGCAATGGTGCCTCGGCCACCGGCTCCCAGGACGCCTCCCGGCAGCAGGACACTCCCCGCCAGGCGGGCCTCGAGCGCCTGATGGCCCAGCTGCGCGCCAATCCGCTGATCCCGTTGATGATCGCCGGGGCCGCCTCGATCGCCATCGTGGTGGCACTGCTGATGTGGGCGCGCAGCCCCGAGTACCGGGTGCTCTACAGCAACCTCACCGAGGCCGATGGCGGCCGCATCATCGGTGAGCTGGACAACCGTGGCGTTCCCTACCGCTTCAGCCAGGGCGGCCAGGCACTGCTGGTGCCCGGCGACCAGGTCCACGGCCTGCGCCTGCAGCTGGCCGAGCAGGGCCTGCCGCGGGGCGGCAACGTCGGTTTCGAGCTGATGGATGGCCAGGCCTTCGGCATCAGCCAGTTCGCCGAACAGGTCAACTTCCAGCGCGGCCTGGAGGGTGAGCTGGCACGCTCCATGGAGTCCCTGGGGCCGGTGGAGCGCGCCCGGGTGCACCTCGCCCTGGCCAAGCAGTCGGTGTTCGTGCGCGACCGGGAACCGGCCAAGGCCTCGGTGATCCTCACCCTGCACGGCGGCCGGGTGATGAGCGAGGGCCAGGTCAATGCCATCGTCCACATGGTCTCCAGCAGCGTGCCGGAGCTGGCCGCCGATGACGTCACGGTGGTCGACCAGAACGGCCGCCTGCTGTCGATGCAGGGTGCCAAGGGCCGCGACCTGGACGGCACCCAGCTCGACTACATCAACGAGGTCGAGCGCTCCTACCAGCGGCGCATCGAGAACATCCTGGTGCCGATCCTCGGCCGCGACAACGTCCGCGCCCAAGTGGCGGCACAGATCGACTTCTCCCGTCGCGAGGAGACCTCGGAGCGCTACGGCCCCAACCAGCCCCCCAACGAGGCCGCGGTGCGCAGCCGCCAGTCGAGCCTCTCCTACAACGGCGGCGACGACCTGGCCCGGGGCATTCCCGGGGCCCTGAGCAACACCCCGCCCGGCACGGCGCCGTCGCCCATCGAGCTGCCCGAAGGCGAGGAGGGCGAAGAGGGCGACGCCGCCGGGCTCCAGGCCCTCAACAACCTGCGCCGGGACGACGTCACCAACTATGAGGTCGACCGCAGCGTGGCCCACGTGGAGCACCGCCTGGGCCAGGTGGAGCGGCTCTCGGCGGCGGTGGTGGTCAACTTCCGCGACGACCTCGACGAGAACGGCGAGCCGGTCCGCACGGCCCTCGCCCCCGAGGAGATCGCCCAGATCGAGCGCCTGGTGCGCCAGGCCATGGGCTTCTCGGCGGCCCGCGGCGACGAGGTCGAGGTGGTCAACAGCCCCTTCAGCCGCGTCGACGAGCGCGGGGAGACCCCGGAGTGGTGGCAATCACCGCAGGTCCACCAGCTGGCGCTCACCCTGGGACGCTACCTGCTGGTGGCGCTGGCCGCCCTGCTGCTCTACCTGCTGATCCTGCGCCCCTTGATCAAGCGCCACACCCAGGCACCGGCGACCCTGCCTCAGCCGGCCCCCGCCCTGCGGGCCCAGGTCGGCGGTAGCGACGAGGAGGACCCCGCGGCCGCGGGGGACGAAGAGGACACCTACGCGCCGCCGCGCCGGCGCAAGCGCAAGTCCTCGGCCTATGAACAGAACCTCAGCGACCTGCGCGAGATGGCCCATGAAGACCCGCGCATGGTCGCCATGATCGTTCGCAGCTGGATGAACAAGCATGACTAAGGCCCAGACGAGCGGCGCACGACGCAGCGCCATCCTGCTGCTGGCCCTCGACGAGGACAGCGCGGCGGAGGTCTTCAAGTACCTCTCGGCCGGCGAGATCCAGGACATCAGCGCCGAGATGGCCCGCCTCGACCAGGTCTCCCACGAGGAGATGCAGCAGGTGCTCGCGGAGTTCCACGCCGAGACCGAGGAGTTCATCGCGCTGAACCTCAACTCCAGCGAGCACATTCGCTCGGTGCTGACCAAGGCGTTGGGCAGCGAGCGCGCCTCCAGCCTGATCGAGGATGTCCTCGAGACCTCCGGCGCCAGCTCGGGCATCGACGCCCTGAACCTGATGGAGGCCCCGCTGGTGGCCGAGCTGATCCGCGACGAGCACCCGCAGATCATCGCCACCGTGCTGATCCACCTGGAGCGCCACCAGGCCGCCGCCGTGCTCGAGCTGTTCGACGACAAGCTGCGCAACGACGTGGTGCTGCGCATCGCCACCTTCAGCGGGGTGCAGCCGGCGGCCCTGCAGGAGCTCACCGAGGTGCTCTCGGGGATGCTCGACGGCCAGAACCTCAAGCGCAGCAAGATGGGCGGCGTGAGGACCGCGGCCGAGATCCTCAACCTGATGAACTCCAGCCAGGAGGAGGCCGTCATCGAGACGGTTCGTGCCCACAACGAGGACCTGGCACAGAGGGTCATCGACGAGATGTTCCTGTTCGAGAACCTGCTCGACCTGGACGATCGCAGCATCCAGCTGGTGCTCAAGGAGATCGACACCAACTCCCTGGTGGTCGCCCTCAAGGGCGCCCCCGAGGCGCTCATGGACAAGTTCCTGCGCAACATGTCCCAACGCGCCGCCGACCTGGTGCGCGAGGACATGGAGGCCCGCGGGCCGATCCGCGTCTCCCAGGTGGAGGCCGAGCAGAAGGCGATCCTGCAGGTCGTGCGGCGCCTGGCCGACAGCGGCGAGATCGTGCTGCGCGGCGGGGACGACACCTATGTCTGATCTGCACCGCGGCGATACCGCCCGCCAGCCGCTCCGCGACGACGAAGTCGCCTGGCGCCGCTGGGAGATGGACGAGCTGGTCGGTCGGCGCGAGGAAGCCGCCAGGGACGATGGCCCCTCGCCGAGCGAGACCGCCCGGCGCAAGGCGGCCTTCCAGCGACAGGCCGAACTGCGCGCCCTGCGCGAGCAGGTGAGCCGGGAGGCCCGCGAGCAGGGCCACCGCGAGGGCTTCACGGCCGGCCATGCCGAAGGGCTCGCCCAGGGGCTGGCCGAGGGCCGCGAACAGGCCCGCGCCGAGTTCGAGCGCGAGGTACGCGAGACCCTGGCTCCGCTGCTGTCGCTGGCCGAGCAGTTCGGCGAGGCCCTGGCCCGGCTCGACGAGGCGGTGGCCGGCGAGCTGGTCGAGCTGGCACTCGCCACCGGACGCCAGCTCGCCGGCGAGGCCCTCAAGGCCCGCCCGCGCCAGGTCCTGGAGACCGTCCGCGCCCTGCTGCACTCCGAGCCGGCCATGACCGGCAAGCCACGCCTGTGGCTGCACCCGCTGGACCACCGGCTGGTCGAGGAGCATCTCGGCCACGAGCTGGAGGCGGCCGGCTGGACGCTGCAGCCCGACGACCAGCTCCGCCGCGGCGGCTGCCGCGTCACCAGCGCCAGCGGCGAGCTCGACGCCACCTGGGAGAGCCGCTGGCAGGCGGTGAAGGGCCAGGTGCGCCGGCGGCGTCCCGCCGACGGCAACGGGAGCGCCACGTGAGCGCCGCGACCCCGGCCAACCCACACCATCGGCGCTGGCAGGCGTCGCTGCACAAGGTACGCGCGCGCATCGAGACGGTCCCGCCCTTCCGCGCCAGCGGCCGGGTGGTGCGCGCCACCGGCATGGTGATCGAAGCCATCGGCCTGCAGGCCCCACTGGGCAGCGCCTGCCGCATCGAACTCCCGACGCCCTACCGCCACGAGGCGACGCGCCATGCCGAGGCCCAGGTAGTGGGTTTCGCCGGCGAGCGCCTGTTCCTGATGCCGCTGGCCGAGATCACCGGCCTGCTGCCCGGCGCCCGGGTCTTCCCGCTAGGCGATGGCGGAGGCAACGGCCACGGCACCCGCCGCTTCCCGCTCGGCGACGCCCTGCTGGGCCGCGTGGTCGACGGCAACGGCGAGCCGCTCGACGGCCAGCCCCCCCTCGACGAGGTGCCCCACGCCCCCCTGCAGACCCCGCCGCTCAACCCCCTCTCCCGCGCCCCCATCGAGCGCCAGATCGACGTCGGCATCCGTGCCATCAACGCCCTGCTCGCCGTCGGTCGCGGCCAGCGCATGGGGCTGTTCGCCGGCTCCGGCGTCGGCAAGTCGGTGCTGCTCGGCATGATGGCCCGCTTCACCCGGGCCGACGTCATCGTGGTGGGGCTGATCGGCGAGCGTGGCCGCGAGGTACAGGACTTCATCGACAACATCCTGGGGCCGGAGGGCCGCCGACGCGCCGTGGTGGTCGCCGCCCCCGCCGACACCTCGCCGCTGCAGCGGCTGCAGGGCGCGGCCTATGCCACGCGGCTGGCGGAAGGCTTCCGCGACGAGGGCCGAGACGTGCTGCTGATCATGGATTCGCTGACCCGCTACGCCATGGCCCAGCGCGAGATCGCCCTGGCCATCGGCGAGCCACCGGCCACCAAGGGCTATCCGCCCTCGGTGTTCGCCAAGCTGCCGAGCCTGGTGGAGCGGGCCGGCAACGCCGAGCGCGGCGGCGGCTCGATCACCGCCTTCTACACCGTGCTGACCGAAGGCGACGACCAGCAGGACCCCATCGCCGATTCCGCCCGCGCGATCCTCGACGGCCATATCGTGCTGTCGCGGGAGCTGGCGGAGGCCGGACACTACCCGGCCATCGACATCGAGACCTCGATCAGCCGCGCCATGACCGCCATCGTCGACGACGGTCAGTTGCAGCTCGCCCAGCGCTTCAAGCGGCTGTTCTCCCGCTACCAGCGCAACCGCGACCTGATCAGCGTCGGCGCCTACAGCCCCGGGCACGACCCGCAGCTCGACGAGGCCGTCCAGTGCTACCCGGAGCTGGAGGCCTTCCTGCAACAGCGTATCGACGACTGCGCCCCCCTGGAGGCCTCGCACCGGCGGCTCGCCAGCACACTCGGAGGGACACGATGAGCACCGCATCCACACCGCTCGAGACCCTGGTCGACCTGGCCCGGGAGGCCCGCGACCAGGCCGGCCAGGCGCTCGCCGGCGAACGCGCAAGCGAACGGCAGGTGGCGGGCCAGCTGGAATCGCTGGGCCGCTATCGGCTGGAGTACGCCCAACGCCTGCAGCAGGCCATGCGCGAGGGCATCGACCCGGCCACCATGCGCAACTACCAGCGCTTCCTCGACTCCCTCGACGATGCCCTGGCCCGCGCCCGCCAGGCGCTGGCCGCCCAGCAGCAGCGCGTCGGCCAGCGCCAGGCCCAGTGGCAGCAGGAGCAGCGCAAGCTCTCCTCCTACGACACCCTGGTCTCCCGCCGGGCGATGCAGCAGAACCTGAAGGAGCAGCGCCGGGAGCTGCGCGCCAGCGACGACCTGGTCAACGGTCGCCTGATCCGCGAACGCCACGCCTCGAGCGACCCCTGATTCCGCCGGAGAACCGACATGGACATTCCGCTGTTACTCGCATCTGCCCCGGGCCAGGGCCCGACCCCCGCCGGTCCGTCGAACCCCGGCGCCAAGGGCGACTTCGCCCTGGCGCTGACCCGTGCCGGCAAGCCGGGCACCGACGCCCAGGCACTCACCGCGCGCGACCAGCCGGCCACCGCGGCCGAACGGCACCTGGGCGTGGCGGCCGGCGGCGAATTCGACCTCGCCCCGGGCAGCCTGGAGGTGATGATGCAGGCCCTTGGCGAGGGCACGCCGGCGGAAGGTGGCGATGCCCGGCTGGCCGAGATCGCCGAGCGCCTGGCGCTGATCGAAGGTGCCGGCCGCGACGACGCAACGCTGCCGGCCGATGACCTGGCCGAGCGGGCGCTCGACACCGAGGCACTCGCCGTCCGGATAGCCGCCATAGAAGCCGCCGAGGTCCCGCCGGAGGCGGCGCCCGGCCACCCGCCCGAAACGGTTCTGGCCGACGCCGGCGCCTGGCCGACCCTGGCCGGCCAGGCCCTGCAGAACGCGCCGAGCGACGCCCCCCGGGCCGAAGCGCGGCCGGCGATTCGCACCGAACGCCACGACCCCATGGCCGGCGAGCCGCCGCGTCCCGAACGTCAGGCCGCTCCGCAGGCCCTGGAGACCATCCGCGCGGCCAGCGAGCGCGGCGCAGCCCCGCGTCCCGAGCCGTTACCCTCCGCGCAGTCCACCACACAGGCCACCGCACAGGCCGCCCGGGGTGACACCCTGCCGACGGCCGCCGAGTCTCGCAGCGCCGAGCCAAGAGGCGAGAGCTTCGCCGCCCTGCTGGGTGGCCAGCCGTCCGGCGCCGCCGCTGCCGGCACGCCCGGTGCCGCCCCCGTCGCCCTGCCGGCACCGCTCGCCAGCCCTGCCTGGCCCCAGCAGTTCACGCAGCAGGTCGGCCAGCAACTGGTGATGCTCGGCCAACGCGGCGGCGAGCAGCGCGTCGAGCTGCACCTCAACCCGGCGGAGCTGGGCCCCCTGACGGTCTCACTGAAGGTGAACGAGCAGGCCGCCCAGGCCCAGTTCCTGTCGGCCCACGCGCCGGTGAGGAGCGCCGTGGAGCAGGCGATTCCCCAGCTGCGCGAGGCGCTGGCCGAGCAGGGCATCAGCCTCGGCGAGGCGTCGGTGGGCGAACAGTCGCGTGACGGGGCCGCGCGCGACTTCGCCGGTCGCGGCATGGCCGGCGGCGGTCTGGCAGTCGAGCCGGGCGACGAGATCGAGGGCCCCGGCGCCTCAGCCCCGGCCGTAGCGGCCGATATCGCTCTCGACGGCCGGGTGGATCTCTACGCCTGACGATATCCCGAACGGCGCCACCCGGCACCACGCAAAAAGCCAAGATAGGCCCTTTCCCGGGGCCTGTTCGTTTCATGGTGCCACGGCCTGCGTCCGCATACTGGGCAGGCTGGCACCACAACCCTCTGGATAGGTAAGGCAATGGCGACATCGAAGGGTGGCTCCAGAAAGCTGCTGTGGCTCATGGTGATCCTGGTGATCCTCTCCTCCTCCGTGGCGGCGGCGGTGATCTACCTGGTGCTCGACCAGCGCGATGGCGCCGTCCTGGCATCGACCGAGGCCGTCCCGGAACGGCGGGCGCCGATCTTCGTCAAGATCGACCCCTTCACGGTCAACCTGGCCGACGACGCCTACGGCTCGCGCCTGCTCTATGCCGGGCTGTCGCTGAAGGTGGGCGACGAGGAGACCCGGGAGATCCTCGAGGAGCACATGCCCCAGGTACGCAGCCGCCTGCTGATGATGTTCGCCGGCAAGCAGGCCGGCGACCTGACCGACCCCGGCAACAAGCAGCGCCTCGGCGACCAGGTGATGGCGGTGCTGGACCCGCCGATGACCGACCATCAGCCCGAACTGGTGATCGAAGACGTGCTCTTTACCGAGTTCATAGTGCAATAACCCTCGGGGAACCGATCCTTCATGTCCCAAGACGATCTGCTGTCGCAGGAAGAGATCGACGCCCTGCTCAAGGGCGTCAGCGGCGAGGAGGAGTCCACCACCGGCGCCGGCGGCGACGACTCGCGTATCCGCCCCTATGACCCGGCCACCCAGCACCGGGTCATCCGCGAGCGCCTGCACGCCCTGGACATCATCAACGAGCGCTTCGCCCGTCACTTCCGCATGGGGCTGTTCAACCTGCTGCGGCGCAGCGCCGACATCACCGTGGATGCGGTGCGCTACCAGAGTTACAGCGACTTCTCGCGCAACGTGCCGGTACCGACCAACATCAACATCATCGCCATGAAGCCACTACGCGGCTCGGCCTTGATCGTGTTTCCGCCGAGCCTGGTGTTCATGGTGGTGGACAACCTCTTCGGCGGCGACGGTCGCTTCCTGACCAAGTCGGAAGGCCGCGAGTTCACCAACACCGAGCAGCGCATCATCATGCGCCTGCTCAACCTGGCCATCGACGCCTACAGCGAGTCGTGGAAGTCGGTCTACCCGCTGGAGATCGGCTACCTGCGCTCGGAGATGCAGTCGAAGTTCGCCAACATCACCAACTCGCCCAACGAGATCGTGGTGACCACCTCCTTCAACCTGGAAGTCGGCAACCTCGCCAGCAATTTCCAGATCTGCATGCCCTACTCGATGATCGAGCCGCTGCGCGACCTGCTGGCCAACCCGCTCAACGACGGCCATCACGATCCGGACGGCAACTGGGCGAAACGCATGGCCGGCGAGATCCGACACTCGGAGGTGGAGCTGGTCGCCGACTTCACCACCATTCCCACCCGTATCGCCCACGTCATGGCGCTCAAGGTGGGGGGCATCCTGCCCCTGGAGCTGCCGGAAGCCATCATCGCCCGGGTCGACGGGGTGCCGGTGATGGAGTGCGACTACGGCAGCCAGCACGATCAACGGGCCCTGCGGGTGATCCGCATGATCGACCACGCCCCGACCGCTGCGTCGTCCGACGCCTTCGTCAAGGGGTCGGCGCCGCCACCCAAGGAACCCAAGAATGACTGATCCCAAGAAGCCCGATCAGAGCATCGACGACGCCTGGGCCGATGCCATGTTCGAACAAGAAAACGCCGACCAGCACGAAGCCGAACGACAGGGCGACGACGAGGACCCCTGGGCCGCGGCCATGGCCGAACAGGCCGCCTCGGCGTCGGGCGACGACGGCCCGGACGAGGAGCCCGAACCCGCCAGGGCCAAGGCCGCCGGCGAGAGCGTCTTCCGCCCCCTCGAGCAGGGCGGCGGCAGCGCCGCGGCGCGCGACCTGGAGATGATCATGGACATTCCGGTCAAGCTCGCCGTCGAGCTCGGCCGCACCCGGATCACCATCAAGCAGCTGCTCGAGCTGGCCCAGGGCTCGGTGATCGAGCTCGACGGCCTGGCCGGCGAGCCCATGGACATCCTGATCAACGGCTACCTGATCGCCCAGGGCGAGGTGGTGGTCGTCGACGACAAGTACGGCATCCGCATCACCGAGATCATCACCCCCTCCGAGCGCGTGCAGAAACTGAACCGTTGACCGCCATGAACGATACCCCCCGCGACGCCGGCACCGGCGGCCTCGACGCCCTGGCCGCCGGCGACGCCCTGATCGGCCTGGCCACCCTGGGCAAGACCGCCGCCGCCTTGGCGCTGATCGTGGTGATCATTGTCGTCGCCAGCGCCGTGCTGAAGCGCGTCGGGGTGAACCGCCAGGCGCACGGCGGCCGCCTGAGGGTGGTCGGCGGCACCAGCGTGGGCAATCGCGAGCGGGTGGTGATCGTCCAGGTGGAAGAGACCTGGCTGGTGCTCGGCGTGGGCGGCGGCCAGGTCAGCAAGCTCCACGAGCTCCCCGCCCCCGGACCGATCGGCGAGACGACGACCGGCGGCGGGCCGGCCTTCGCCGAGAGCGACAGCTTCACCAGGCGCTTCGCCAAGGCGCTGAAACACAACAGCGGGCTGGGGCGAGACAGATCGTGAGCCGCCCCCTTCTTCGCCTGACGGCGGGACTCGCGGTCCTGCTGCTGTCGCTACCCGACGCGGCCCTGGCCCAGCAGCTCCCCGGCATCGTCAGCCAGCCGCTGGTGGACGGCGGCCAGCAGTGGTCGCTCTCGCTGCAGACCCTGCTGCTGCTCAGCTCCCTGGCCTTCCTGCCGGCCCTGCTGCTGATGATGACCGGCTTCACCCGCATCATCATCGTGCTCAGCCTGCTGCGCACCGCCATGGGCACCCAGGCCACGCCGCCCAACCAGGTGCTGCTGGGGCTGGCGCTGTTCCTCACCTTCTTCGTCATGGCGCCGGTGTTCAACCTGGTGTACGAGACCGCCTGGCTGCCGCTCACCGCCGAGCAGATCGATTTCGAGCAGTTCCTGCAGCTGGCCCAGGAGCCCTTCCGCGAGTTCATGCTGGGCCAGGTCCGCGAGCCCGACCTGGCGCTGTTCGCCCGCCTCGCCGACGTCGCCCCGATGCAGGGGCCCGAGGACGTGCCGCTGCGCATCCTGGTGCCGGCCTTCGTCACCAGCGAGCTGAAGACCGCCTTCCAGATCGGCTTCACCATCTTCATCCCCTTCCTGATCATCGACCTGGTGGTGGCCAGCACCCTGATGTCGCTGGGCATGATGATGGTGCCCCCGGTCACCATCTCGCTGCCCTTCAAGCTGATGCTGTTCGTGCTGGTCGACGGCTGGCAGCTGATCGTGGGCTCGATGGCGGAGAGTTTCTTCCTATGACCGGGAGCGACGCATGACCCCCGAAACGGTGATGGGCCTGGCCTACCAGGGCATGAAGGTGACCCTCTTCCTCGGCGGCCCGCTGCTGCTCACCGCCCTGGTGACCGGCCTCATCGTCAGCCTGTTCCAGGCCGCCACCCAGATCAACGAGATGACCCTGTCGTTCATCCCCAAGATCCTCGGGGTGTTCGTCGTGCTGGTGCTCACCGGCCCCTGGCTGCTCAAGCTGATCACCGACTTCACCCGCGAGCTGTTCCTGAACATCCCGCTGATGGTGTCGTGATGCCGAGGGGCCGCTGATGGTGGACGTCACCTTCGCCCAGCTGCAGGGCTGGCTGGTGGCCTTCCTCTGGCCCTTCGCCCGGCTCACCGCCTTCCTGGCGGCCGCGCCGCTGTGGGGGCACTCCAGCGTGCCCAACCAGGCCAAGGTGGGCCTGGCCGCCCTGGTGGCCGTGGTGATCGCCCCCACCCTGCCGACGCCGCCCACCACCGCGGTGCTCTCCTGGGCGGGGCTCGGCATCATGGTCGAGCAGGTGCTGATCGGCATCGCCATGGGGCTGGTGATGCGCGTCACCTTCGCCGTGGTCCAGGCCACCGGCGAGTTCATCGGCCTGCAGATGGGCCTGGCCTTCGCCACCTTCTTCGACCCCGGCAGCGGCACCAACATGGTGGTGCTGTCGCGCTTCCTCTACATGATCACGCTGCTGATGTTCCTGGCCTTCGACGGCCACCTGATCGTGCTGGAGATCCTGGCGACCAGCTTCGTGACCCTGCCGATCGGCCTGGGTGGCTTCAATCCCGGCGCCTTCGAGATGCTGGCCCGCTACGGCAGCACCATCTTCGTCTCCGGGATGCTGCTGGCCCTGCCGCTGGTGGGCGCGCTGCTGATCATCAACCTGGCGCTGGGCATCCTCAACCGCTCGGCGCCCCAGTTGACGGTGTTCAATATCGGCTTCCCCACCTCGCTGACGGTCGGCCTGGCGCTGATGATGGTGCTGATGATCGACATCGGCCGCTTCCTGCAGGGGCTGTTCGCCCAGGGCATCGACTTCCTGCACCAGCTGCTCGACGCCCTGGCGCCGCTCTCGGGCGTCGGCTGAGCGCAAAAAAACCGCCCGGGACGGGAACCAGGGCGGGACAAGCGGTCATGGCGGGAGGTAGCGATACCACGACCGGGAGAGAGCAATGCGCGGTCAGCGCAGAAAGTCGAAGAGCGACAGCCCCTTGATATCGACGAAGGCCTTCTGGGCCGCCTGCAGGCCCACCTGGCGCAGGCTGTACTCGGAGATCGCCTCGGCGTAGTCCAGGTCGACCAGGTCCGACAGCGTCTGCTCGAAGTTCATCATGCGGTTGCCGCCCACGGCATCCACCACGTCGAGTTCGTTGAGCCGTGCCCCCACCGAGGCGCGCACGGTGAGCACGTTGTCGAGGCCGTTGTCGAGCTCGCGCATCACGGTGTTGAGGGTATTGCGCAGCTCGGCCTTCTCGGCCGGGGTGGCGGCGGGGTTCTCCAGCACCGCCAGGGCCTTCTCGAAGGACTCGAACAGGTCGGTATTCATCGCCTCGGCCTGGCCGAGGCGAAACTCGTCGCCGACCGCCGGATCGCCTTCCAGGGTAATGCTCAGCCCGCCGAAGGCGATCGGCTGGCCGTCGACATAGGCACCGCCGGCCACCACGCTGCCATCGGAGGCCGTCACCTCGAAGATCGGGTTGCCGCCGCCGTCCTCGTCGAAGACCAGGGTATAGGTGTCACCGAAGCCGGGATCCGCGGGATCGGTGACCTGGGGCCCCCCCTTGAAGGTAACATTGCCCGCGTTGTCGCCGGCCTCGGCGATATACCTCGCTCCGATGGCCACGCCCTGGAAGATCCTCGCGCCGTTGTCGGCCACCGGCATCAGCCGCGAGGCATCGATGCGCTGGGCGCGGGTGTTCTGGTCGCCGATGTATTCGACGTTGCCGTCGCCATCGCGGATGAAGGGCGGGCTGTCGTCCTTGTAACCCCCGAACAGGTAGCGGCCGTTGCCGTCAGTGGCATTGGCCTGGCCGATCAGGGTCTCGTAGATGCCGCGCAGCTCCGAGGCCACCGACTGGCGATCGGCGTCGCTCAGGGTGTCGCTGGCGGCCTGGACCAGCAGCGTCTTGCCGCCGGCGATGGCATCGCTGACGCTGTTGAGCACGCTCTCGGACTGGGAGAGGGCATTGCGCGCGCTGACCCGGGCGTCGGCGTACTGCTGGGTGACGGCCTGGGCCTGGGAGACCCCCACCGCCCGGGAAGCGGCCTGGGGGTCGTCGGAGGGATTGACCACCCGGCGGCCGCTGGCGATCTGCTGGCCCACCTTGAGGAAGTCGCCCTGCTGGCGGTTCATGGAGGTCACGCTCTGGTCGAACATGGTGACGGTGCTGATACGCATCGTGTGACTCCCTCAGGATCAGTTGCGCAGGCCGAGGATGGTGTCGAACACCGTGGAGGCGGTGTCGATCACCCGGGCATTGGCGGAATAGAACTGCTGGTAACGCAGCAGGTTGGCGGCCTCCTCGTCGAGGTTGACCCCGGACTCGGACTGCTGAACGGCCTCGAGCTGGTCGGTCAGGCCCTGGCGCGCCTCGAGGTTGACCTGCACGATATTGGTCCGATTGCCGACGTCGCTGACCATGCCGGCATAGGCCTGGCTCAGCGAGGCCCGGCCACTCACCAGCAGTTCGTCCTGGAGGCCCTGAAGCGCCAGGGCATTGCGGTTGTCGCCGGTGCCGGTGAAGACCCAGTCCGCCGGATCATCGTCGGGATTGGCCGGCTGGGCCGCGGCGATCCTGTCCAGGTCGCGGATATTGCTCTGCATGTCGGCCGCGGCGCGGCGAGTCGGCTGGATCTCGAAGCGGTCGTTGACCAGCAGGTTGGCCGCATCGTCGAAGGTCAGCACCACACCACCGAAGCTCAGCTCACCCTCGGCCGGATCGAAACTCACCTCGTCGGCATCCAGGGCCTGGCCATTGTCCTGGCGGATCACCTGGAAATCGCCGGGAGCCGCTGCCGGCGCATTGACCACACGCACCGTATAGTCGGTGGCCCGCAGCCGATCGATATTCCCCGTATCGAAGCGGGTGGCGCCGATCTCCGCCGTGCCGCCATTGCGATCATGGGAGTAGGCGCGCGGCGTACCGATGGAGAAGACGTCGCCGCCCTGCTCGCCGTTGAGGTCCATGCCCCTGGCATGCTGCTCGTTGACCCCCACCGCCAGCGACACCGCCAGCTGGCCGATCTGGCTCTGGGTCTTGTCCAGGGTCTCGGCACGGAAGTCCATCAGCCCGCCCAGGGTGCCGCCCTTGACGGTGCTCTCCGGCAGGGCGACCAGGTTGCCGCCCGAGTCGCGATAGCCGAGCACGGTGCGCTGCGGATCGCCGGGGGCGTCCATCGCCTCGAGGCGGTAGTGGTCGGTGCCGGACACCAGCGGCTGGCCGTTGGGCAGGCTGATGTTGTAGGTCTTGCCGTCCTGGATATTGAGCCGCACGTCCATGCGCTCGCTGAGCTCATGGACCAGCTGGTCACGCTGGTTGAGCAGACCGTTGGGCGCCTCGCCCTGACGGGCACGCGCCAGGGCGATCTCGCGGTTGAGGGTGGCGAGCTGCTCGGTGGTGTTGTTGATCTGGGTGACCTCGTCGGCGATCCGGCCGTTGAGGCCTTCCTGCAAGTCCTGCAGGTAGCCGTCGAAGGCCCGGAACTGGGCGGTCAGGGTGTCGGCGGTGCCGAGCACGCCCTGACGGGCCGCCGGGTCGGAGGGGGCGCCGGCCAGGTCCTCCAGCGCCGAGAAGAAGTTCTGCATCAGCGGCGCCAGCCCGGCCTCGCGGTCGGCCAGCAGGCTGTCGATCTGGCTGACCTGGCCCTGGTAGGCGGCCAGCGCACTGGAGCTGCTGGTGGCCGCATTCAGCTGGTCGGCCACGTAACGGTTGAACTGGCGCTGGATGTCGTTGACCCGCACCCCACCGTCGGCACGGCTCTCCCCCAGGAGCACCAGTTCCCGGTTGTAGCCCGGCGTATAGACGTTGCTGATGTTGTTGCTGGTGGTGTTCAGGGCGTTCTGGGCGGCGTTGAGGCCGCTGAGCCCGATGGAAAAGATGCTCATGCTGTCGTGTCCTTAGGCCGATGCTTCCGTTATCGGCCATGCCGGGAGGAACTTGAGGCCACCGCCGCGCCTCTCGACCGGGCTCAATAGCTGAAGAAGACCAGCGACTCGCCGCCGCGGGGCTCCACCGCCCCCAGGGTGTCCATCACCGCGATCAGCTTGTCGGCGTAGGCCGGATCGGTGGCATAGCCACCGGCCTGCAGTTCCCGGGCCGCCTGCTCGGCATCGGGCGCGGTGGTCACCCGGGCGTAGCGCGGGTTGTCGCCGATCAGCCGGGCATGGTCGGTGAAGGCCGCCTCGAAGGAGTCGTAGACGCGGAAGCTGTCGGTGACCTTCGTGCGCCGGCCATCCAGGTACTCGTGGGTGGTGACCTCGGTGGTGGACCCGCGCCAGCCGCTGCCGGCCTTGATGCCGAACAGGTTGTGGCTGTTGCGGCCGTCGCGGGTGGCGATCTCGTGGCGCCCCCAGCCGGTCTCCAGCGCCGCCTGGGCGAGGATCAGCTCGGCCGGCACGCCGGTGGTGCGACTGGCCGCCCGGGCCGGGCCAGAGAGCCGGTCGAGGAAGGCCTGGACGTAGCCGGGTGGCGTGCCGTCGCTGCCGCCGGCACGGGTCGCCTGGCCTGTGGCCGTGACGGCGTCGCGGTCGGCCGCGACGGCCCGCTCGCCGGACGGCACCGCGGCCAGCCGCTCCATAAAGCCGGCGGAGGCCGTCTCGAGCTCGTCCAGGAAGCTCTCCGGCCTGGCGATCGCCTCGGCCACCCGGGCCTTATCGGCCGCCTCGACCGGCTCGGGCTCGTCGTCGGCCGCCTCGGGGCGCAGGGCGTCCTGCAGTGGTCGCGGCGCACCACGGGGGATGCCGGCGATCAAGTCGGCGACGGCGCTGCCCTGCTGTTGCCGCGCCGGCACCATGCCGCTGCCCTCGAGCTGGGCCACCAGGCTATCGGCCAGGCCGATGCCCCGGCTCGCCATGGTCTGGGACCACTGCTGGTCGAGCAGCGACTGGTAGAATGCGGTCTGCTTGCTGTCGATCAGCCCGGTGGTGGGCACGGCGTCGCGCATGCTCTTGAGCATCATCTGGATGAACAGCGCCTCGAACTGCTGGGCGGCGCCCCGCACGCCCGCCGACGGGTCCTGGCGGGCGCTGTGCTTGAGCCGCTGCAGGCCCTGCATGTCGAGGGCGAACCGGCTGCCGACGTCCTCCATGCCCATCACAGGACCTCCAGGTCGGCACGCAGGGAGCCGGCGGCCTTGAGCGCCTCGAGGATCGCCATCAGGTCGTCGGGCGTGGCGCCGAGCGCATTCAAGGCGTTGACCACATCGACCAGGTCGGCGCCCTCCACCACCCGCAGGTAGGCGTCCTGCTGCTGGATCTCGATGTCGCTGTCGGGAATCACCACCGTCGCGCCCTCGCTGAAGGGCGCCGGCTGGCTGACGCCGAAGCGGGTGTCGATGACGATGGAGAGGTTGCCATGGGCCACCGCGGCGCGATGCAGGGTGACGGCGCTGTTCATCACCACCGAGCCGGTGCGCGAGTTGAACACCACCCTGGCCGGCGCCTCGGTGGGCGTGACCCGGATGTTCTCCACCCGGGCCATGAAGTTGACCCGCGAATTGTCGTTGGCCGGCCCGTCCAGGGCGATCACCCGGCCGTTGCGTGCCGCCGCCACCGGACGGCCGAATTCGCTGTTGATGGCGCTCACCACGCGCTGGGCGGTGCCGAAGTCGGCCTCCTTGAGCTCCAGCTCGAGCAGGCCGCCGTTGGCCCCCAGGTCCACCGGCACCTCGCGCTCGACCATGGCACCGCCGGCGATGCGCCCACCGGCCTGCTGGTTGATCTGCACGCTGCTGCCGCCAGCCTCGGCCCCCGCACCGGCCACCACCAGGTTGCCCTGGGCGATGGCGTAGGTGTCGCTGTCGGCGCCCTTCAGCGGGGTCATCAGCAGGGTGCCGCCGCGCAGGCTGCGGGCGTTGCCCACCGAGGAGACGTTGACGTCGAGCCGCTGGCCGGGCCGCGAGAAGGGCGGCAGGTCGGCGGTGACCATCACCGCCGCCACGTTGCGCAGCTGCATGTTGGTGCCCGGCGGCACGGTGATGCCGAGCTGGGAGAGCATGTTGATCAGGCTCTGGCCGGTGAAGGGCGCCTGCATGGTCTGGTCGCCGGTGCCGTCGAGCCCCACCACCAGGCCGTAGCCCACCAGGACGTTGTCGCGCACGCCGGCGAAGTTGGCCAGCTCGCGGATCCGCTCGGCCTGGGCCGGCAGCGCCAGCAGGGCGGCCAGCAGCAGGATGAGCAGCCGCGTAACGAGGCGCAGGGAGGAAGCGGTCTTGATGGCTCTACTCGTGCTCATGCTGACCCCGGTCAGAAAGGCGAGACATTGAGGAAGAAGCGTTGCAGCCAGCCCAGGTGCTGCGCCTCGTTGATGTAGCCGTCGCCCACATACTCGATGCGCGCATCGGCCACCAAGGTGGAGAGCACGGTGTTCTGGCCGGTAATGGTGCGCGGGTCAACCACCCCGGAGAAGCGGATGAATTCCGCCCCCTGGTTGATGGCGATCTGCTTCTCGCCGCGCACCCGCAGGTTGCCGTTGTGCATCACCTCGAGCACCGAGACGGTGATGGTGCCGGTGAAGCTGTTGTTGGCCTCGGAACCACCGCCGCCGATGAAGTCGCTGGCCCCGTCGAGGTCGAAGCCGAACTCGGCGAGCCGCTCCATGGCGTCGGGCAGCTCGGCGAAGGAGAGACTGGCCGAGCCGTTGCGGTTCATGTTCGACTGCGAGTTCTTGCTGGCACTGACCTGCTCGTCGAGCACGATGGTCAGGATTTCACCGGCCATGCGCGGGCGACGATCCTCGAACAGTGGCTGGTAGCCACGATGGGCCTGATAGATCGAGCCGTTGGCCAGCGATGCCGGGCGCTCGGGGATGGCGATCTGCTCCTGCTCGCCGACCACCGAGGCCCGCGGAATCTGGGCGCAGCCGCCCAGCATCAACATGGCCAGCGCCAGCAGCAGCGTCGCCGGACGCAGGGGAATCCACCGTCTCATCGCACTCTCTCCCGGCCGGGCGGCCTTACAGCTGCGCCAGGCGTGCCAGCATCTCGTCGCTGGTCTGCACCGCCTTGCTGTTGATCTCGTAGGCCCGCTGGGTCTGGATCATGCTGACCATCTCCTCCACCACATTGACGTTGGAGGTCTCCGCGTACTCATGGAACAATCGCCCCGCGCCGTTCATGCCCGGCATGGTCTCGTTGCGCGGGCCCGAGGAGGTGGTCTCCCGGTAGAGGTTGCCGCCGACGCTCTCGAGACCGGTCGGGTTGACGAAGGTGGAGATGGAGATCTGCCCCACCTCCAGCGACTGGGTGGTGCCCGGCTGGGTCACCGAGACGATGCCATCCTCGCCGACCGACACCGAGAGGGCGTTGTCGGGAATGATGATCGCCGGCTCCAGCGGGTAGCCGTTGGCGGTGACCATCTGGCCGTTCTCGTCGAGCTGGAAGCTGCCGTCGCGGGTGTAGGCGGTGGAGCCGTCGGGCATCAGCACCTGGAAGAAGCCGTTGCCGTTGATCGCCAGGTCGCGGGAGTTGCCGGTGTGCTCGAGCCCGCCCTGGGTATGCAGCCGCTCGGTGGCCACCGGGCGCACGCCGGTGCCGACCTGCATGCCGGACGGCAGGCGGTTCTGCACGTCGTTCTGGGCACCGGGCTGGCGCAGGTTCTGGTAGAGCAGGTCCTCGAACACCGCCCGCGAGCGCTTGAAGCCGTTGGTGCTGACGTTGGCCAGGTTGTTGGAGATGACGTCCAGCTTGACCTGCTGGGATTCCAGGCCGGTCTTGGCCGTCCAGAGTGACTTGATCATGTCGGGATTTCCTCGTGCCGGGGGCGCATCAGCCCTGGATCGACAACAGGTGGTTGGCGCGCTGGGCGTTCTCGTCGGCGGTGCCGATGACCTTCATCTGCATCTCGTAGCGGCGGGCCACGTCGATCATCGACACCATGGCCTCGATGGCGCTGACGTTGCTGCCCTCCAGGGCGCCACTGGCGACCCTGGCATTCTCGTCGGCGGGAAGCGCCGCCACCTCGCCCTCGTCGTTGGGCGCCGGGCGGAACAGGCCGTCGTCGCCGCGCAGCAGCGACTCGTCGGGAGTGACCAGCTTCAGGCGACCGACATCCACCAGGGCGTCAGGATCCTCGCCAGGCCCGATGGCGCTGAGGGTGCCGTCAGCGCCCACCGAGACGCTCGAGCCCAGCGGCACGATGATCGGTCCGCCCTCGCCGATCACCGGGCGTCCGGCGATCATCAGCAGGCCATCGCCGTCCACCTGCAGGTCGCCACGGCGGGTGTAGGCCTCGCCGCCATCCGGCGCCTGCACGGCGATCCAGCCGTTGCCCTCGAGCGCCACGTCGAGCTCGCGACCGGTGGTGGTCATCGGCCCGGGGGTGAAGTCGCTCCCCGGGGTCGAGGCCACCACCGAAGTCCGGGTGGCCAGCGCCGCCTCGCCCTGCACCGGCACCGCGCGCATGGCGTGCAGCTGGGCACGGAAGCCGGCGGTGTCGACGTTGGCCAGGTTGTGGCTGACCACCGACTGCTGGTCCATGCTCTGCTTGGCGCCGCTCATGGCGGTGTAGAGAATACGATCCATGGTTCAGGCTCCCGGTCAGACGCCTCAGCGCAGGTTGATGGCGGTCTGCAGGACCTCGTCCTCGGTCTTGATGGTCTGGGAATTGGCCTGGTAGGCGCGTTGGGTAACGATCATGTCGACCAGTTCCCTGGCCATGTCGACGTTGGAGGTCTCGATGGCATTCGACTCGATCAAACCCAGCAGTCCGCTACCCGGCGCGCCGACCAGCTCCTGCCCGGAAGCGGCGGACGCGGTCCAGGCGTTGTCGCCCGCCGGTTTCAGCCCTTCGGGGTTGCGGAAGGAGGCCAGGGCGATCTGGCCGGCCGGGCGCGACTGCTCGTTGGCGTAGTTGCGCATGATGGTGCCGTCGCCCTGGATGGTGATACCCACCAACGCCCCGGAGGTGTAGCCGTTCTGGGTCAGGGAACTGGTGGTGGACTCATTGCCGAACTGGGTGGAGCCGGCCAGATCGAGGTCGAACTCCAGGTCTTCAGGATCCCCCCCCATGGAGGCGGAGTTGAACAGGATTTGCGGGATATTGCCTGGCACGGCAGCGCCCCCGCTATCGGTTATTGCATCCAAGGTACCGTTCTGGTTGAACGCGACGGTAAAGTCATTGGCCTGGGTTTCGTCATAAGCGCCATCCATCACCACCTTGGCATCCCAGGTATTGGAGCCGGTCTTTTCGTAATAGACGGCGATATTGCGCGGATTGCCCAGCGAATCGAAGGTGGTGAAGTTATTGGAATAGTGGTAGTCCAGCGTCTGGGTACCACCACCTAGCTCATTGACCTCCACTTGGCTGAGTTCGTCCCCCACTACCTCGCGGGAATCGAGGTTGAGGGCCGTCGCCACGTCGGTGGTGGCACTCGCCGGCATCTCATCAGCCGAGACATTCAACACCCGGGGCTGGCCGCCGGTCTGCACCTCGCCGGCGGCGTTCAGGCCGTAGCCCATGATGCGCGCGCCGGTGGCGCTCTCGAGGAAGCCATCCGGCGTCATGCTGAGCTGGCCGTTGCGCGAATAGACGATCTCGCCGCCCTGCTCGAAGCGATAGAATCCCTGGCCGCTGATCGCCAGATCGAGCTCGCGGTTGGTGGCCTCGATATTGCCTGCGTTGAAGTTCTGCAACGTGGCCGAAACACGCGTGCCTAGACCAACCCTGGAGCTGGCGAAGACATCGGCGAATTGCGAATTGGAGGCCTTGAAGCCAACGGTCTGCGAGTTGGCGATGTTGTTGCCCAACACGCCCAGTTTCGACGCCGCGGCATTCAAGCCGCTGAGTGCTTGTGAAAAGCCCATGTCTGGTTCCTCTGCCTACTGGCTTGACTTGGTGGTGGTGCAGTTGCGATGGCGGATGCGAATCACAGGATCTGCCTGACCTGGTCGAGGGCGACCTGGCCATAGACGGCGCCCAGGTCGAGGCGCACGCCGCCGTCGTCATCGGACGGCGTCACCCCATTGACCACGGCAAAGTTGAGGGTCTCGACGTCCAGGCTGTCGTCACCCCGGGTGGCCTCGATGCCGACCCGGTAGGCGCCCGGCACGGCGGATTCGCCCTCGCTGGTCTTGCCGTCCCAGCTGAACGACTCCACCCCGGCCTTGGCCGGGCCGATGTCGTAGCGGTTGATCACCTGACCATCGGCATTGGTGATGGTTACCTGGACGTTGTCGGCGGATTCCTCGAGCTCGATGCCGAAGGGCGTGGTATGCACCTGCCCTTCGGCATCGGTCTCGAGCAGGACCCGGTCGCCCGGCACCAACACGCCCTGGCCGATCAGCCCCGTGGCCTGGAGGGTCTGGCCGGCATCGATCTGGCTGGTGATGCCGCTCAGGGTCTCGTTGAGCTCCTCGATCCCGCTGACGGTGTTGACCTGGGCCAGCTGGGAGGTCATCTCGCTGTTCTCCATGGGATTCAGCGGGTCCTGGTTCTGCAGCTGGGTGATCAGCAGGGTCATGAAGTTGTCGCGCAGCTCGGCCGACTGGCTGGCATCCACGCTGCCGGAGGCGCCGGCATTCATGCGGCCGATGACACTGGAATCGATGGTGGTGGTCATGGCGGTCAGCCCTCGCCCAGGGTCAGGGTCTTCAGCATCATCTGCTTGCTGGTGTTCATGACCTCGACGTTGGCCTGGTAGGAACGCGAGGCGGAGATCATGTTGACCATCTCGTGCACCGGCTCGACATTGGGCATGGCCACGTAGCCCTCGTCATCGGCGAGCGGGTGCTCGGGGCGGTACTCCATGCGCATCGGCGAGGGATCCTCGACCACCTCGCGTACCCCGACGCCACCGATCCCCTGGGCGGCGGCACGGCTCTCGAACATCACCTGCTTGGCGCGGTAGGCCTCGCCGTCCGGCCCGGCCACGCTGTCGGCGTTGGCCAGGTTGCTGGCGGTGACGTTCATGCGCTGCGACTGGGCGCTCATCGCCGAGCCGGCGATATCGAACACGGAAAACATCGACATGGGTGAGGCTCCTTATTCGGGCTGCATGGCCGTCTTGAGGCCCTGGATGCGGCTGTTGAGGATGGTCAGGCCGGCCTGGTAGCGCACAGCATTGTCGGCGAACTGGGTGCGCTCGCGATCCATGTCCACGGTGTTGCCGTCGAGGCTGGGCTGGTCGGGCACGCGGTAGAGCAGGCCGCCGCTGGCCGGGGCGACCCCCTGGCCGGCGATGTGCCCCTCGGCGGTGCGGGAGAGCGCCAGCCCCTTGCCGCCGCTGCGCCCATGCTCCACGGCCTTCTTCAGCTCGCTGGCGAAGTCCATGCCTCGCGCCTTGTAGCCCGGCGTGTCGGCGTTGGCAATGTTGCTGGCCAGCACCTTGTGGCGCTGCTGGCGCAGCCCCAGGGCCTGCTGATGGAAGTTGAAGGCGGCTTCGAGCTGATCGATCACGACGGCGCTCCCCTGAATACGGAATTCGTTGACGATGGAGAATAGCCAGCCCGGCGTCATCCCAAAGGAACGAACAGTCCCGCTTTCCGCGTCCATTTCGACTCTTTCGCTTTCGTCCGCCCCGCTAGAATGCTCCTAGCGTCCCATCCGACCCTCGCGAGCGCGCCATGCCCGATGCCTCTTCCCACCGCCCACGCCGGCTCCTCGGCGCCTGCCTGGCGCTGGCGTGGCTGTTCGTCCATCAGCCGACCCTGGCGGACGATGCCCTGATGACCGGAGTGCATGCCTTCCTCTATGAGCAGGCGCAGGGGCATGGCGAGGAAGTGGTCATCGAGGTGCATCCGCCGTCCGCCCACCTGCCGCCCTGCGAGGCGCCGCAGCCATTCCTGACCCATGCCTCCCGGCCGGTGCTCGGCCGGGTGTCGGTGGGCGTGCGCTGCGGCGAGGAAGGCCGCCAGGTGCGCTACCTGCAGGCGGAAGTGGGCGTGATCGGCGACTATCCGGTCGCGGCACGCGACATCGCGCCGGGCACCACGATCACCGACGAGCTGCTGGAGACCCGCCGCGGCGACCTGAGCCGACTGCCGCGCCAGGCGGTACTCGACGAGGCGGAAGTCCTCGGCCAGGTCGCCCAGCGCCGGCTGGCCAGCGGCTCGCCGCTGCAGGCCCACCAGTTCCAGACCCGGCCACTGGTCGAACGCGGCCAGCAGGTGACGGTCGAAGCGCAGGGAGCGAGTTTTCGCGTGACCCGCGAAGGCGAGGCCCTGGAGCCCGGGGGCGAAGGCGAGCGAGTGAGGGTGCGCTTCGCCAACCGCGACCTGATCACCGCCACGGTCGTCGGTGACGCCCGGCTCGCCGTGGACTTCTGAGTCCCCCCTGGCTAGGCTGCCAGCCACGGCGCGGCAGGCCTAAAGTTTCCGTCGAGACGGCCGATAGTCCGGTCAGGCACCCAGACACTCACGTCCTGGACTCACTCTCTGGACTCACTTTCTGGACAAAGGCACCGGTCACGAGGCAACCATCTTGAAGATCGACAACCAGAACCCGCTGATCCGCCCCGGCCAGCCCCAGCCGCGCGACGAGCCCCAGAAGGTCAGGAGCGCAAGCCAGGCGAGCGGCCAGGATGCCGGTCCGGCGGCAGCGACCCACCTGAACCGGCATGCGGCCGACGGCAGCCAGGACATCGACACCGCGCGGGTCGAGGAGATTCGCGAGGCGATCCGCGAGGGGCGCCTCGAGATCCGCGCCGACCGGATCGCCGACGGCCTGATCGCCAATGTGCGCGAGATGCTGGGGAAAGACGAGGCATGAGCCTGGCGCGGCTGCTGAACGACCAGCAGGGGCGCCTCGCGGCCCTCGTCACCCTGCTCGAGGAGGAGCTCGAGGCGCTGACCGCCGGGCAGATCGACGGCAGCCGGCTCGAGAGGATCGCCACGGAGAAACAGGCCCTGCTGGTCGAGCTCGAGGGCATGGAGCAGCTGCGCCGCCAGGTGCAGCGGCGCCTGGGCTACCGCGACGGCCACGAGGGCGCCCGGGCAGCCGCCCGGGATGCCGATTGCCTGGCGGGCTGGGAGGCCACCCTGGGCGCGACCGAGCGGGCCGACCGCCTCAATCGCCTGGCCGGCCAGCTGCTGGGCATGCGCCTGGCGCACAACCAGCGCATGCTCGACTTCATCCATGAAGTGTCGGAAAAGACCCTCTACGACCCCCGCGGTCGCACCGGCCGCCAGCCCGGGCGCCTCAACGCCTCGGCCTGACCGCCCCGCTCCTCCGACCACTCATCCTCGGCCGGCGGCACGCCCCGTCACTGCTGTGACGTTGCGTGCCAGGCCGCCAGTTCGGCGACACCCAGCGGCGGCGAGAACAGATTGCCCTGCACCAGCTCGAAGCCCAGCCCGCGAACCGCTTCCAGCTGAGCGTGGGTCTCCACCCCCACCACCACGGTCCGCAGCCCCAGTGCCGCCAGGCACGGCGCCAGCGCCGCCAGGGTACGATCGGCATTGGGGCCGCGGCCGACCCCGCTGACCAGCCGCCGACTGACCTTGGCCCGGGTGACCGGCAGCGCCGAGAGCTGGAGCAGGTCGAGGGGGTCGCAACCCAGCTCGTCGGCCACCAGGGCGACGCCCAACTGCTCGAGCCGCTTGAGCAGGTGGGCATGTGCCTTGCCCCTGGCCGCCAGGCCGGCGCCCTCGATCTCCAGCGAGAGCCAGGCGAGATCCTCCGCCTGCTGGCGCAGGAAGTGATCCAGGGGGCGGCTGTCGAAGACCGACTGCTCCAGCATCGCCGCATCGAGGTTCACCGACATCCCGAGGGTCGCCAGCGCCGAGCCCTCCTCCTGCCACTGCCGATGCTGGAGGATGACCCGCTCCAGCACCCAGCGATCCAACCGGATCAGTTGGCCCATCTCGGCGACCTCGGGCAGGAAGTCTCGCGGATCCAGCAGGCCGCAGCGAGGGTGCTGCCAGCGTACCAGCGCCTCGAGTCCCCGGCAGGTTCCATCGACGGAATCGACCTGGGGCTGGTAGACGATATGGAAGTGCTTGCTCGGTGACAGCAAGGCCTCCTGAAGCTGGCGACGGACGGCCTCCTGCTCCTCGAGGCGGCGCCGCAGACGGGCATCGACGAAGTCGTGGCGACCGTGCCCCGCCTTGCCGGCCCGGGATAGCGCCTCCTGGGCCCGCTTCATCAGTTCCTCCTCACTCTCGCCGTCCTCGGGGTAGCGGGCGATGCCGATGGAGGTGGTCAGCAGCAGCGGCCGGCCGGCGGCATCGAAGGGGGCATCCATCGCCTCGAGGAAGCGCTGAGCGGTGGTCTGGAGACCCAGCACAGAGACCGGATGCTCGATCAGTACCCCCCAGAGCGCCCTGCCCAGCAACGCCACGCTGTCCTCGCTGCGGAAGGTCCGCTCGAGGCGACGGGCCACCTGGCGCTCCAGTTCCCGGGCGACCGCCGGCCCGACGCGCCCGGGCAGCGCCTGGTGGTCATCGAGCTCGATCCACAGCAGGGCGAGCCCCTGGTCGAGGCGGTCGGCCCGCTCCATGGCGTGGATCAGGCGATCCCGGAAGAGCCAGGCGCTGGCCAGGCCGGTGAGGGCATGTTGGCCGGGCACCGCGGCCATGACCTCGTCCAGCGCCACCAGGGTCAGCAATCTCGAATTCCCTTCGTCGACCGGCTGCACGGCGACCAGCAGCTCCCGGGAGACGCCCGCGGGGGCGTCGCGCCCGAGCGAATGCCAAGTCGGCACCACGTCATCGGCCTCGTCGGCCGCCAGTGCCTCGGCCACCGGCAGCAGCTCGGCCACCGGCCGCCCGCGGGCAGCCCGCAGCGGCAGGCCGGCCAGGGCGCAGAACCGCGGGTTGGCGGCCTGGAGCAGGCCACGCCCATCGACCACGGCCAGGCCCACCGGCGCCCGTTCGAAGGCCAGTGCCGACTGCCCCGCCGGATGCGCCGTCACGCGCCGGCCGGGAGAGAATGAAGGGGGTCCCGATGGCGGCTCCATGGTGGTCTCCTGAAACGGCTGGACTTGTCCTAACTATACCTAGATTGGCCCCGATACTGAAAACTGGACTGTAAATTTCATCTCTTGATGACTCGGCCCGGTCCAGGAACGCAAGCGCCCCCGCCGGCGTGGCCGGCGGGGGGCCTGGCTGCCCCGGGGCAGCGGATCGGGACGCGTCAGCTTCGAATGAGATGGTCGAAGGCGCCCAGCGCGGCCCTGGAGCCCTCACCCATGGCGATGACGATCTGCTTGTAGGGCACGGTGGTGACGTCGCCGGCGGCGAAGACGCCCGGTATCGAGGTCATGCCGCGCTCGTCGGTGATGATCTCGCCGCGCCCGGAGAGCTCCACCGGGGAGCCCTCGAGCCACTCGGTGTTGGGCACCAGGCCGATCTGCACGAAGACGCCCTCCAGGTCGATCGTCCTCGCCTCGCCCGTAGCCCGCTCTTCAAAGGTCAGGCCGTTGACCCGGGTGCCGTCGCCCTTGACCTCGGTGGTCTTCGCCCCCTTGATCACGGTGACGTTGGGCAGGCTGGCCAACTTCTTCTGCAGCACCGCATCGGCACGCAGCTCGTCCATGAACTCGATCAGGGTGACCTCGGCGACCAGGCCGGCCAGGTCGATGGCCGCCTCGACGCCGGAGTTGCCGCCACCGATCACCGCCACGCGCTTGCCCTTGAACAGCGGACCGTCGCAGTGCGGGCAGTAGGCCACGCCGCGGTTGCGGTACTCCTCCTCGCCGGGCACGCCCATCTGCCGCCAGCGGGCACCGGTGGCCAGGATCAGCGTCCTGCTCTTGAGGCTGGCGCCGGAGGCGAACCGCACCTCATGCTCGCCGCCGGGCCGGGCGGCCGAGACCAGCTCGACGGCCCGCTGCAGGTTCATGATGTCGACGTCGTACTGCTTGACGTGCTCCTCCAGGGCCGCGGCCAGCTTGGGCCCTTCGGTCTCCTGCACGGAGATGAAGTTCTCGATCGCCAGGGTGTCGAGCACCTGGCCGCCGAAGCGCTCGGCGGCGACACCCGTGCGGATGCCCTTGCGGGCGGCGTAGATGGCCGACGCGGCGCCGGCGGGGCCACCGCCCACCACCAGCACGTCGAAGGTGTCCTTGTCGCTGAGCCTGGCCGCCTCGCGCTCGGCGGCACCGGTATCGACCTTGGCCAGGATCTGCTCGAGACTCATGCGCCCCTGGTCGAAGGGCTCGCCGTTGAGGTAGAGGCTCGGCACCGACATCACCTGGCGCTCCTCCACCTCGTCCTGGAACAAGGCGCCGTCGATGGCGACGTGGTGGACGTTGGGGTTGAGGATCGCCATCAGGTTCAGCGCCTGCACCACGTCCGGGCAGTTCTGGCAGGAGAGCGAGAAGTAGGTCTCGAAGCGCAGCTCGCCCTCGAGGCCCTTGATCTGGTCGATCACCTCTCGGCTCGCCTTGGGCGGATGACCGCCGACCTGCAGCAGCGCCAGCACCAGGGAGGTGAACTCGTGGCCCATGGGGAGGCCGGCGAAGACTAGGCCGGTATCTTCCCCCGGGCGATTGAGGGCGAAGGAGGGCTTGCGGGCGTCCTCGCCGTCGGTACGCAGGGTGATCTTGTCGCACAGGCCGGCGATGTCGGTGAGCAGACCATGCAGTTCCTGTGACTTGGCGCCGTCATCGAGGGAGGCGACGATCTCGAACGGCTGAGTGACCTTTTCCAGATAGCCTTTGAGCTGGCTTTTCAGATTGTCGTCCAACATGACAGCGGGTTCCTTCATGTTCGGGTGTCAGGCGTCACGACCCGCCCATGACGACGACCGCGGGGGTGTCGCGCAAACGGCATCGGGACTCGAAAGGGGTACCCGGGCGGGATCCACCCGGGTAAGGACGGGCGAGGCCGGGGGACGGCCTCGCGGCGGGCGTCGATCGCTTAGATCTTGCCGACCAGGTCCAGGGAAGGAGCCAGCGTGGCTTCGCCTTCCTGCCACTTGGCGGGGCAGACTTCGTTCGGATTGGCAGCCACGTACTGGGCGGCCTTGATCTTGCGCAGCAGCTCCTCAGCGTTGCGGCCGATGTTGCCGGCGTTGATCTCGACGATCTGGATCTTGCCTTCCGGATCGATCACGAAGGTGCCACGCTCGGCCAGGCCGGCGTCCTCGATCAGCACCTCGAAGTTGCGCGAGATGGCCAGGGTCGGGTCGGCCAGCATCGGGTACTGGATCTTGTTGATGGTCTCGGAGCTGTCGTGCCACGCCTTGTGGGTGAAGTGGGTGTCGGTGGAGACGCCGTAGATCTCGACGCCCAGCTTCTTGAACTCCTCGTAGTTGTCTGCCAGGTCACCCAGCTCGGTGGGGCAGACGAAGGTGAAGTCGGCCGGATAGAAGAAGAAGACGTTCCACTTGCCCTTCAGGCTCTCTTCGGTGACGTCGATGAACTCGCCATTGTGGAAGGCGGTGGCTTTGAACGGCTTGACTTCGGTGTTGATCAGGGACATCCGTGGATAACTCCTTGATGGGTGGGTGGTGAATCTGGATACGGGGCCATGGTACCCCTTGTCGGCCGATTGGCTAAATTGAATGGCGACATGGGGGCGATAGGAGGCGCCTATGCTGCCATTACCTGGCAAAAGCCGACACACGGGCCTCGCACGCATCGTGGTACCCTGGAGATGCGTGGGCCGGGATTCTCGACTTTCGTGGAGGGCTCGAAGCTATCAGCAGGTAGCGCAGAAATCCAGACCCGCGTCTCGAGAAACCAAGCGACACCGCAACCCGACGGAGGCAAGGAAAACACCCAGCGTGACCGGCTGGTGCACAATATCGTCAGCCACCACAAGGGCGTCAGGTCAGCCTCTCGTGTCATTCACGGGAAGTGGCGTCTCGCAAGCGAGAGCTATTCAGTGCCCCTGTGTGCCGCGTTTCACCCGCGTAAAGAAATCCTTGCCGCCGATCTGACCGCCCTTGAGCACCACCTCCAGCCCGTCGATCGGCGAACCGGGGGCGACCAGGCGGCACAGGTGGCCGCCCTGGGCCTCGTCGAAGGCCACCAGCTCCAGTGCCTCGGCGCCGACTTGTCGCATGGCATGGCTCGAGGTATCGCCACCGGCGAAGACCAGCCGGTGTAGGTCGCCGGCATCCCGCACCTCGCGGGTCAGGCGAGCGAAGACCTCGCCCACGGCCGTCGCCAGGCGCTCGGTGGAGAGGTCGGCGACCACATCCGCCTCACCGCGCGTGGTCGCCACGGCGACATCACGGCCCTCGCCGAACAGCGCCGCCACCTGGCCGGCCAACCGCCTGGCCAGGCCCGGGGCATCGCGTAGGGCCTCCTCGGGCGGCAGCGACAGGATCGCCCCGCCCCAGGACTCGAAGTGCGTCAACTGGCCGCGGGTCTGCGGCGAACAACTACCGGACAGCACCAGCAGCCGGGCCACGCCGGGGTAGGTGGTCGGCAACGGCTGCCGCTCCGCCGTATCGCGGGTCACCACGCGCCCCACGGCATCGGCCAGCCCCTGGGCGGCCACCGCCAGCGTGGGGCGCCGGTCGGCCAGGCGCAGGATCAACTCGGCGGCATGCTGCAGTTCGGCCTGGTCGGTGGCGTCGAGGACCGCGAAGCGCTCCGCCTCGGCGGCCGACCACAACGCCTGCCAGCCACCGTCCGGCGCACGATAGTCGAGCAGCGTCACTGCCGCCGGCGCGATCGTCGTCTGCGCGGCCAGGTGGCGGCGCAGATCTGCCTCGGTCATCGGCGTCGAGGGGTGGTGAGCCATGGCCGGGTTCTGGTCGAGCCGGCAGATCTCGCCCCGGTAGCGCGTGAATTGGTGGGAGAACGCCGTGTAACGCCCGAAGGCCGGGGTGGCGGGCAGCACCGGCAGGGCGCAGCCTGGCCAGCGCCGCCTGGCCAGTTCCATGACATGGCCAATGCTGCCCACCGTCGGCGACGAATCGAAGGTCGAACACACCTTGAACTGCTTGATCCGGGGATCCAGCGCTTCGATCAGCGCCAGGGCCGGCTCGACCTCTCGGGTCATCGCCTCCGGGGCCAGGCCCCGGGCCGTTCCCGCCAGCCCCACCACGTCCAGCTCCGGCGCCATGTCGAGAATCGCCTCGCGCCCGGCACTGGAGAAGAACAGCCGGCCCCGCAATCCATGGCGGCTGAACTGTGCCAGGTTTTCCGTCGAACCGGTGAAATCGTCGCCATAGAAGGCCGCCAGCAGTCGCGTCATTGGTTGTCTCCTTCCGGCCAGGGTTCAGGTGCTCTCGCGCACGGTCAGTTCATAGCCGATGTCGACCCGCGGCAAGGCGGGCGACCGGCCCTTCAGGCGGGCCAGCAACAGCTTGGCCGCTTCGACGCCCATCTCGAAGCGTGGCACCGTCACGGTGGTCAGGCGAGGGGTCAGGTGCTCCCCCAGCGACAGGCCCAGATAGCCGCCGATGGCGATATCCTCCGGTACCCGCATCCCGCGCCGATTGGCTTCCAGGATCGCCCCGGCGGCCAGGTTGTCGTTGGCGAAGTGCATCGCCTCGAGATCGGGACGCGCCTCCAGCGCCTCGAGGAACAGCTGCCGGCCCACTTCATACGAGGAGGGCTCGTCTTGCTGGAACAACAGCTCGCTCTCCACGCCGGCCGCTGCCAGCGCCTCGCGATGTCCTTCGTAACGCTCCCGGGCCCGATAGTCGCGCACCATGCCGGTCCCCAGGAAGGCGATGCGCCGATAGCCCCGCTCCAACAGGTGCAGCGCCATGCAGGCCCCTACCTCGGCGTTATCCACACCCACGTTCATATCGATGCTGGCATCGCCCAGTTCCATGATCTCGACCACCGGGCGCCCCCAGGCCTTCAGGCGACGCACGGTGCTCTCGTGATGTCGAAGCCCGGTCAGGATCACCCCGGAGGGCGAGTAGCCCAGCACCGAGTCGAGCAACGCCGCCTCGCGGTCCAGGTCGAAATCGGACGAGCCCAGCAGCACCTGGTAGCCGGCGGCCTCCAGGGTCTGCTGGATGCCGTGGATCACCTCGATGAAGGTCAGGATCGACAGCGACGGTACCACCACCGGAATCACCCGGGTGCCCGCCGAGGCCAGCCCGCCGGCGATCAGGTTCGGCACATAGCCCAGCGTCTCCACCGCCTGGTCGATGCGTTCGCGCAGGCGGGCCGAGACCTTCTCCGGGGTGTTCAAGGCGCGCGACACCGTGATCGGGGCGACCCCCGCCTGTTTGGCCACGTCCTCGATGGTCACGCGGTTGTCGCCGCGATGACGGCGACGTTCCCGAACGCCCGCCTTGTCGATCGCCATGCCCTCGTCCTCTCCAGCCGGGTTGCGTTCCTTTCAGTCTATCCTAGAATGAACCTTATGGTAGCGCTACCAAATAACCCGTGCTAGCTTTCTAACCACAACAACAGACCGGCTTCACCCGGCAGGAGCACACCAATGGCATCACCCCAGGCCCGACCTGGCCTGCCCAGGATCCGCGCCAGCTATCGCATCGAAACGCCGCTCGACCCCGAGCGCGCCGCCGCGGCCATGGCCGGCGAGCAGTCCTCCGGCACCTTCCTCAAGCTCGCCGGTGAGACCGATGCATTGCGTGAACGCCACGCTGCGCGGGTCGAGTCGGTGGCCCTCCTCGCCACCGTGGACACGCCATCCCTGCCCGGTTCGCTGACTGGCGATGCCTATCATCGGGCCAATGTCACCCTGTCCTGGCCGCAGGAGAACATCGGCGCCAGCCTGCCCAATCTGCTCGCCACGGTGCTGGGCAACCTCACCGAGCTGCGCGAACTCTCCGGCATCCGCCTGACGGACGTCGAGCTGCCGCGCGACTTCATCGAGGCCTTCCCGGGGCCGCAGTTCTCCATCGCCGGCACGCGGCGCCTCGCCGGGGTCGACCACGGCCCGCTGATCGGCACCATCATCAAGCCCAGCGTGGGCCTGTCGCCCGAGGAAACGGCGGACCTGGTCCGCCAGCTGATCGAGGCAGGCATCGACTTCATCAAGGACGACGAGCTGATCGCCGATCCCCCCTACTCGCCGCTGGCCGAGCGTGTCCCGGCGGTCATGCGGGTCATCGAGGAGCACGCCCAGCGCACCGGACGCAAGCCGATGTATGCCTTCAACATCACCGGTGATATCGACGAGATGCGCCAGCGCCACGACTTGGTCCGGGCCCATGGCGGCACCTGCGTCATGGCCAGCGTCAACTGGATCGGCATGAGCTCGCTGGTGGCGCTGCGTCGTCACGCGGAACTGCCGATCCATGGCCACCGCAACGGCTGGGGGCTGTTCTATCGCCATCCGCAGATCGGCATCGACTATCGCGCCTACCAGGCCCTGCTGCGCCTAGCGGGGGCCGACCATCTGCACGTCAACGGGCTGGGCAGCAAGTTCGTCGAGGCCGATGCCTCGGTGATCGACTCGGCCCGCGCCTGCCTCACCCCGTTGCTCGAGGCACCGGGCCGGGACGACCGCGCCTTGCCGGTGTTCTCCTCGGCGCAGACGGTCCACCAGGCGCCCCCTACCTTCGCGGCGCTGAAGTCGACCGACCTCATCTTCACGTGCGGGGGCGGCATCATGGGCCATCCCGACGGGGTGGCCGCCGGCTGCCGCAGCCTTCGCGCCGCCTGGGAGGCCACCGCCAGCGGTGTGACCCTGGAAGACCATGCCAGACAGGAACCCGACCTCTCCGTCGCGTTGCGGGCCTATCAAAGCCCGTTTTCAGGATGAAGAAGCAACGACACGCCACCCAAGCTCGAACCGCACAGGGGTACTCAAGATGAAGACAATAACAGCAAGCGGCATCGTCCTCGCCGGCCTCGCCTCCCTCGCCACCGCGGCGAATGCCTCGGCCGCGGAGCTGGCCATCGCCATCCACGTCGAGCCCTCGCACGCCATGTTCAAGGTCGGCGAGCGGCTCAAGGAAAGCATCGAGGAGCAGACCAACGGCGAGTTCTCGATCACCCTACTGGGCACCGAGGTGGGTGGCGAACGCGACCACCTCGAAGGCGCCAGCTACGGCGAATACGACATCGCCCTGGGGGGCTCGATGCCCATGACGCTGTATGCCGAGGAGTTCTCCGCCGCCGATCTGCCGTTCGTCTACGGCTCCAGCGGGGAGGCCAGGGAAGTCTACGAAGGGGAGACCGGCGAGCTACTCAACGAGCAGTTGGTTACCAATGGCAACATGCGCCTGGTCGGGCTTTCCGCGCGCAACCCGCGCAACCTGACCTCCAACTTCGCGGTCGAGGCACCGGAGGACGTCGAGGGCGTACGCATGCGCGTTCCCGAGATCGCCCCCTGGCTCCAGATCTGGGAGGAGATCGGCGCCCTGCCCAGCCCCATCGCCTGGCCCGAGGTCTACACCTCGCTGCAGACCGGGGTGATCGAGATGCAGGAAAACCCGGTCGACCTGATCCATGCCGGCAAGATCTACGAGGTGCAGAGCCACATCAATCGCACCGAGCACGTCTACTCCTTCTTCCACTGGCTGATGAACGAGGACTTCTACCAGGGCCTGTCCGACGACGATCGCGAGATCATCCTCGGCGCCATCGAGGAGGCCACCACCTGGGGTAACGAGATGGTCGCCAACGGTCAGGCCGACCTCTATGAGGAGCTCCAGGAACTCGGCATGACCGTCGTCGAGCCGGACGTGGCCGCCTTCCGCAGCGCCGCCGAACCCGCCATCCGCGACATCGCCGAAAGCTACCACCCCGCGGTGCGCGACTACGTCCTGTCACTGGTCGAATGAACGGCAGGGCGATCCGCCGCCACCGGCGGATCGCCCCCTCCTCACTGTGAACCACATCCCTCGGAGGCGCCCGTGAAAACCGCGGAACGCATTACCCGTGCCCTCGACCTGTTCTGGCGATTGCTGACCGGTGTCGTCATGACCGCCTTCGCCCTGATGCTGGCCATCATGGCCATCCAGGTCATCTCGCGCTACGCCCTGGGCATTGCCGTGTCCTGGACCGACGAAGCCTCGCGCTACCTGTTCCTGGCCGAGATCTTCCTGGGCTCGGTGCTCGCCTTGCGTTACCAGGAGCATATCCGCATCACCATCGTCACCGACATCCTGAGCCCGTCGCTGCGCAACATCGCCGCCAGCGTGGCGGACGTGATCTGCGTGCTGGTGCTGCTGATGCTGGTGGTCGGCGCCTGGAACATGATGGACCGCACCGCCGGCATCATGGCCAGCACATTCCAGATGAGCTTTTCCTACATCTACCTCATCCAGCTGATTTCCGCGCTGCTGATGATCGGGCTGCTCCTTGGCGATCTCTACCGGCGAATCGCTGGCGGCCCCCCAACCACCGAAGAAGGCAGGGGTGATTGACCATGGAAGTCTTCGTCATCATGTTCGTCGGCCTGATCGTCCTGCTGATGCTGGGGGTGCCCGTGGCCTTCGCCATGATCGCCTCCTCGGCCCTGGTGCTGGGCTACACCCGTGGCTTCGATGCCATTCCCATGGAAATGATCTCCCAGCGCACCCTCTACGGGGTCAACAGTTTCACCCTGCTGGCCATTCCCGCCTTCCTGTTCATCGGGCGACTGATGAACAGCGCCGGCATCTCGGATCGCGTCTTCGACGTCGCCCGCACCATGGTCGGCCACCTCAAGGGGGGCCTGGGGCACGTCAACGTTGTCGCCAGCATGCTGTTCGCCGGGATGTCGGGCTCGGCGGTCGCCGATGCCGGGGGGCTGGGGGCGCTCGAGATCAAGGCCATGGAAGACGACGGCTACCCGACCGGCTTCAGTGCCGCGGTCACCGCCAGCTCGGCGACCATCGGCCCGATCATTCCGCCCAGCATCCCCGCGGTCATCTACGGCGCTCTGGCCAATGCCTCGATTGCCGCGATCTTCCTGGCCTCCATCATTCCCGGGCTGTTCATGGGGCTGGGCCTGATGGTGATGGTCGCCATCATCTCCCATCGCCGCGGCTTCCCCACCCGAGCCAGGGCGCGCCTGAGCGAGTTTACCCTCGCCATCACGCGAGGCCTGCTGCCGATGCTGACGCCCCTGATCATCATCGTGGGCATCCTGTCGGGCGTGTTCACCCCCACCGAGGCCTCGGTGGTCGCCCTGCTCTACTGCATGATCATCTCGTTTCTGGTCTATCGCTCGATCAGCTTCCGGGAATTCCTGAATATCCTGCGTGCCACCGCCATCGACACCGCGGCCCTGCTGTTCATCATCGCCGGCAGTGCCCTGTACAGCTGGGTTCTGGCACGCTACCAGGTCACCGCCCTGGTGGCCGACTTCCTGCTGGCCACCGTGACCGACCCGCTGGCCCTGCTGCTGCTACTCGCGCTTTTCATCCTGCTGATCGGGCTGTTCATCGATTCGGTACCGGCGCTGTTCCTGCTGACGCCGCTGTTGGTGCCGGTGGTGGTGCAATACGGTATCGATCCCGTGCATTTCGGCGTGGTGATGATCTTCACCCTGATGATCGGGTTGATCACGCCGCCGGTCGGCACCGTGCTGTTCACGATACAGAAGATCACCGGCATGTCCTTCGCGGGCCTGGTGCGGGAAACCATGCCGTTCTACATCCCGCTGTTCGTGGTACTGCTGATCATCATCTGTTTTCCGGCAATCGTCATGTTCCTGCCCGACCTGGTACTCAACTAGGGCAGGCAACGCCTGTCCGAGACAATCAAGGAGATTCACATCATGTCCGTTCTGATCACGGGGGGGCTCGGCCACGTCGGCTCCTGGGTGGCCTACCAACTGGCCAAGCAAGGCAAGCAGGTCATCCTCTGCGACATGGCCGCGAACCATTTCGACCGGCTGGGGCTCGACTACCTGGAGGAGGTCCGCGACAAGCTGGTGCTGGAAAGCGTCGACGTGCTCGACTACCACAGCATGTTCGAGCTCCTGCTGCGTCATCGCGACGACCTCGAAGGGGTGATCCACGGCGTCTCGGTCATCGCCGGCCCGCACTTCCAGCAACGCCCCTTCAAGCACATCTCGATCAACGCCACCGGCACCCTGAACGTGCTCGAGATCTGCCGGATCCTGGGCATCGACAAGGTCGTCAACATGAGCTCCGGCGCCGTCTACGGTGATGCTCCCGGCCCCCAGAGCGAAGCGACCCCCTACAAGGCCACCGATCTCTACGGCGCCACCAAGATCGCCGGCGAGCTCTACGGGCTGCAATACAGCGACACCTACGGCATGGACGTGCGCAACGCGCGGCTGTTCTTCGTCTACGGCCCGGGCAAGCGCCCCTCGCACATGCACCTGGTCTACCAGGCGATGTTCGGCCCGCTGGAAGGGCTCGACGACATCCAGGCGCCCAACGGCTCCGAGCAGGCCCTGGACTGGACCCATGTCCACGACACGGCGGCCGGGATCGTCAAGCTGTTCGAGAAGGAGAGCGTCACCCACCGCAACTTCAACATCTCCAGTGGTGTCGCCGTCGATCACCTGCAGATCGTAGAACATGTGGCGGATATCATCGGCAAGCGGTCCAACGTCCAGCTCGGCCCCGGCCCCTTCGTGGTCAGGGGAGCACCGCTGGATATCTCGCTGGCCCAACGAGAGCTCGGTTTCACACCTCAGTACACGGATATCCGTACAGGTATTCAAGACTACTGGCAGTGGTTGAAGGCCAACACTCCTTGAGAGGTGGTACTGACATCGGGAAAAGTGCTAGTCCGTGTATCGATTTTTTAAGCTCAAAGCAGCAAGGTGCTTGAATAGCCCCCAGATCAGAACCGGAAGACACCACCGCTACAACATCAGCCTGACACCGGCCACGATCCCGGTGTCTTCCGTGGGGTCGCCCTGGACCCGGGCCAGGTCGGCGGTATCGCCGTAGCGTTTTTCCCAGTAAGCGCCGAGGTAAGGGGCGAACTTGCGGCTGATCTCGTAGCGCAACCGCAGGCCGGCCCGTATCGAGTTGAGCCCCTCTCCCACGCCGAACTCCTCGACCTCGCTGCCCGCCACGACGATCTCGGTGCGTGGCTGCAGGAAGAGCCGCTGCGTCAGGCGTACGTCATGCTCGGCCTCGAGGGCCGCCGAAACATCGCCTTCGTCGCTGACCCTCAGGGCAAGATCGGTTTCGATACGGTAGGGGGCCAAGCCCTGCAGGCCGATCACACCGAAATAGCGCTCGGGGTGATCGTCCGAGGCAATGCCGCCTTGATAGCCGATGCCGCCCTGGAGCTCCCAGAAGTCGTCGATCAGGCGGCTGTAGAGCAGGTCGAGGGATTCGAACTCGGCATCCTCGCCATCGCCCTGCACGTTCTCGCCCTCGCCCTTGAGGTAGACGCGATGGACATCGCCGCCATACCAGGCATCGAAGTCCCAGACCCAGGCCTCGTCTCCCTTGTCGGGGACGACATACTCGAGGCGCTCGACGAGCACCGCGCCCGTGAGGTGCTCCTCCATCGGCGATGGCCAGTCGGCCGGGGCATCATAGCCATCCTCGGCGTGAACCCCGGTCATCGTCAGCATGGCAAGGGCGGCGCAGCTAACGGGCAATGCAGTCCTGGTTTTCATGCAGGCTCCTTATGAGACCTTGACGACCCGGAACATGCCGGCATCCATGTGGTAGAGAAGATGACAGTGGAACGCCCAACTGCCTTCGGCATCGGCGGTGATCAGGGCGGACACCCGCTCCCCCGGCTTGACGTTCAGGGTGTGCTTGCGGGGGATCAGCTCACCGGCACCGTTTTCCAGTTCCATCCACATGCCGTGGAGGTGGATGGGATGCTCCATCATGGTGTCGTTGACCAGGATCAGGCGCAGGCGCTCGTCCTTCCGGAAATGGATGGGGCCAGAGACCTCGCTGAATTTCTTGCCGTCGAAGGACCACATATAGCGTTCCATGTTGCCGGTCAGGTGGAGCTCCAGTTCACGCCCGGGCGGACGCCGGTCGGGCCACGGCGTGAAGGCCTTGAGGTCGCGATATACCAGCACGCGGCGTTCGTCAGGATCGATGCCGATACCGGCCTGGTCGTATTGGGAGCCGGGCTGGGCGGCGCCGGCGGGGAGCATGGCGCCCTCCCCCTCTCCCGACGACGAGGCTTCGCCCATGCCCCCCATGGTGGAGTGGTCCATGCCCGCCATGGCGGAAGGCTCCATGTCGCCCATGGTGGCGTCGTCCATGCCCCGCATATCGGAGTGATCCATGCCCGGCATATTGGAGTCGTCCATGCCCGCCATGGTGGAATGATCCATGTCGCCCATGCTTGAGTGATCCATGCCGCCATGCGCGCCCATCGCTTCCATGCCGCGGTCGGCAATCCTTCTAGGCTCCGGGATGGCCGCCGTCATGCCCTCGCGTGGTGCCAGGGTGCCGCGGGCGTAGCCGCTGCGGTCCATGGCCTCGGCGAACAGGGTATAGGCGGTATCGGCTTCGGGCGCGACGAGCACGTCATAGGTCTCGGCGACCCCGATACGAAACTCGTCGACGGGCACCGGCTGTACCGGCTGGCCATCGGCGGCCACCACGGTCATCTTCAGCCCGGGGATGCGCACATCGAAGTAGGACATCGCCGAGCCATTGATCACGCGGAGGCGAACCCGCTCGCCGGGGTTGAACAGCGCCGTCCAGTTCTCTCCCGGGGCATGCCCGTTGAGCAGGTAGGTATAGGTGCTGCCGGTGACATCGGCGATATCCCGCGAGCTCATGCGCATCCGGGCCCACATGGCGCGCCTCCTGGCCGTGTCGGCGAAGCCGTCTGCGCGTACATCGGCCAGGAAGTCGGCGATGGTGCGCTCCTGGAAGTTGTAGTACCCCTCGCCGATCTTCAAGTGACGGAACACCCTGGCCGGATCCTCGAAGGTCCAGTCGGTGAGCAGCAGCACATGCTCGCGGTCGTAGCGGAAGGGTTCCCGCTCGGCCGCATCGATGATCAGCGGCCCGGCATGGCCGAGCTGCTCCTGCAACCCCGAGTGGCTGTGATACCAGTAGGTGCCGTTCTGGCGGACCGGAAAACGGTAGGTGAAGGTCTCGCCCGGTTCGATGCCGGCGAAGCTGATCCCCGGCACGCCGTCCATCGCCGCGGGCAGGATCAGGCCGTGCCAGTGGATGGACGTCGGCTCCTCGAGCAGGTTGGTGACCTTGAGGACGGCATCCTGTCCTTCCTTGAGCCGGATCAGGGGGCCGGGGCTGGTGCCATTGATGCTGATCGGGCGGGTGGCCCTGCCGTCGATGGGCAGCGACTCCCGGCGGATGGCCAGGGCGACCTCGGGGCCCTCCTCGACGCCCTTGGGATAGCCCGTGCTCTGCCCCCAGGGGTTGGCCCAGGTCGGCTGCAGGCCCAAAGCCGCCGTACTCAGCCCCAGGGCGGCACCGCCCTGGAGGATCTGGCGGCGCGAGAGAGGGAAAGCAGCAGCTTTCGAGCTTGCCATGCGTGTCTCCTGTCAGGGGATGAAACAGGAGTCGATAGTGACCCACCAAGCTGAAACAAGGCTGAATGGCGCGGTCAGGGACACGGCTCGCCATGGGCAATGGTGAGCACCACCCGCAGGCCTCCTCGCGCACCGACGTCGAACCGCAGCTGGCCACCATACTGCTCGACCAGCTGCCGAAGGATGGAGAGCCCCAGGCCGTGGCCGGGGCGACTCTCGTCGAGACGCCTCCCCCGCTGGCCCAGCAGCGGAATGTCATCCGGCGTCACACCGGGGCCATCGTCCTCGACGGTGATCCTCAGCGATGACGCCAGTTCCAGGCGACAGACCACCGCGCGCTCGGCCCACTTCCCGGCATTGTCGAGCACGATGCCCAGCATCTCCGAGAAGTCCCGGGATTCGATCGGCGCGCAGGCTTCACCGTCGGGAAGGACCTCGAGGCGGAAGTCCTTGTCCGGATAGAGGACGCCGAACATCTCGATCAGTCGTTCGCCATCCCGTCGCAGATGCGTGACCTGGCCGGCATGGGGCCCGGCGATCTGCGATCGGCGCAACTCGGCGGCGAGCTGGGCATGCATGTCCTCCAGGCGCTGCAGCATCCTGTGGCGGCGCTCGTCATCGATGGGACGGGAGCCCCGCAGCACCTGGGTGACGGCCGCCAGGGGCGTCTTCAGCGCATGCGACAGGTTGGCGACGGATTCGCGGGAGCGCTCGAGGCGCCTGTCGATCTCGTCCATGAAGCGGTTGAGCTGCGCCACCAGGTCATCGAGTTCGGAGGGCGTCTCGAGGTCAAGTCGATGCCGACTGCCCGACTGCAGCTCGTGGAGCTGACGCTGCAGCCGGGACAGCGGACGCAAGCCACGGTTGACCGCCATCAGGTTGAGGGCGAACAGCAACACCAGCAGCAGGCCGGCAATGCCCCCGACCCACCAGTGCAGCGTCGCCAGCCCCGCCTTCACTGGGGCGAAATCCTCACCGATCAGCAACACCCCCCGCCCCCCCTCCAGCGTGAAGGCGCGGCGATGGATCAGTAGCTGGCGGTCCTGCCACACGACATCGACGAGGGCATCGTCCTCCCCCTCCAGGTGGGGCTCGAGTGGCGCCAACCAGCGCGGATGGGACGTGGTGACCTCGCCATTCAGCTGCAGCACATAGAGGTGATGGAACACCTGGTACCCCTGGCTCGCCGAATCAAGCAGGGAAGGTGCCGAGGAGCGGTCCTGGCGAAGCTGCTGCAGGGTATGGCTGGCCTCCTGACGCAGACGCTCGCCGAGAAAGTCCCGTGCCAGATCCTGCAACAGGAAGCCGTGCAGCAGCCAGGTCGTCCCGACGACGACCAGGGCGACACCACACAACCAGGTGAACAGGTGGAAGCGCAGGCTGCGCCGATCAATGCGAAACAAAGATGTACCCCTGGCCACGCCGGGTCTGGATGACATCCTTGCCGAGCCGACGTCGCAAGCGGCCGATATAGACCTCGACCAGGTTCGGGGCGGCGGCATCCTGCTCAAGCGCATAAAGCTGGTCGAGGAGTTGCGACTTGGAGTGAAGCCGGTCGGGGTGATGCATCAGATACCGCAGCAGCCGGAACTCGGTGGCCGTCAGGGCCTGCCAGGTCGACCCATCGGTACTGACACGCTGCGTGTCCTCATCGAGCCGGATGCCGTGGAGGGTCAGGCCATGGACCCCGCCGCCGGAGCGGCGCCGCAGCAGCGCGTGCAGCCTGGCCAGCAACTCGGCTTCGTGGAACGGCTTGGTCAGATAGTCATCCGCGCCACGCCGCAGCCCGACGACCTTGTCCTCCCAGGTATCCCGGGCCGTGAGGACGAGAACGGGCAAGTCATGCCCCTGATGCCGCCAGCGCTCCAGCAGGTCGAGCCCCGAACCATCGGGCAGGCCGAGGTCGAGGATCGCCAGCGCGTAGTCTTCGGTCGCCATCAAGGACTCGGCCTCACGGATGCTCGTGGCCGAGTCGATGCGATAGCCGTTGTCTTCAAGGGTCTCTGCCAGGCTCTCGGCCAGCAGGTCATCGTCTTCGAGAAGCAACAGCTTCATGCGTCAGCCCTGGATATCGATCATTCCCGACATGCCCGACTCGTAGTGGCCGGGAAGGTTGCAGGCGAACTCCAGGCTATCGACCTCCGCGGGCGCGGTCCATACCAGGGTGGTGGTTTCACCCGGCGCGATGGTCACCGAAGGCATCTGGCCACCGTGCTCGCCTTCGGCCATGTCGTGGCCATGATGGTCGCCGTGCCCACCATGCCCGGCCGCCCCCATCTCCTGCATCATCTTGCGGTGCGCTTCCTGGGCCTGGGCATCGCCGATCACGAACTCGTGCTCGAGATTGCCGGTGTTGGCGATCTCGAACTTCACCGTCTCGCCCGGCTCGATATCCAGCTTGCCGGGGGTGAACCACATGTCGCCGGCCTCGAAGCTGATGGTCCGATCTACCCGGGCATCGCCTTGCTCAGCGTGCTGGCCAGCGTGTTCGCCTGCTGCCATGGCGGCGGTCGAGAACATTCCAAAGGCCATTACCAACAGTCTCTTACGCATGTCACTACCTCTTGATTCGATCAGGGGAGTCCCCGTTGTAACCGATGATCCTGAAAAGGAGCTGAATGTCTGCCACCGCATCGGTCATGAGTGACTGACCGTGTCTCGCACCGAGACCGACATTGCCGGGTGATCCAGTGACAGGGAGGCATCGACCGGATCCGTGGCTCCGGCCAGATCCCCGAGGATCGGGCAATCCGGGCGATGGTCTCCCTGGCAGTGCTCGGCCAGGTGCTGCAAGGTCCGCCGCATGGACATCAGCTTCTCGATCTTGTTGTCCAGTTCTTCGATATGGGCGTAAGCGACGGCCTTCACGTCCGAACTGGCACGGTTGCGATCCTGCCACAGGGCGAGCAGGTCAGCCACCTGGTCCACTGAGAACCCCAGGCTGCGTGCCCGAAAGATGAAGCGCAGCGTTATAGCGACCGCGAAGGCGAGGCCCGCGCTGATGCGCGGCGACCCGGAGATGAACTCCCTGGTAATGCTGGGCACCTCCGCCGCCTGGGGCTATTCGGTGGTGGCCACCTTACCTGCCCCAGGTGTTGCCGGCCGGCACGGTGAACGTGTATTTCGAGGCGTCGGCGGTGATCATCACGCTGATTCTTGTCGGCCGCTATTTCGAGGCGATCAAGGCCCTGATGAAACTCCAGGCCAAGACCGCCCGCGTGGTCCGCGACGGCCAGGAAATGGAGATCGGCATCGATGAGGTGCGCCAGGGCGACATCGTCCTGGTGCGTCCCGGCGAGAAGATCCCGGTGGACGGCACGGTCATCGAGGGCAGTTCCTTCGTGGACGAGTCCATGATCACCGGCGAACCCGTGCCGGTGCGCAAGGAGGCCGGTGTGGACGTGGTGGGCGGCACCATCAACAAGGTGGGCAGCTTCACCTTCGAGGCCACCAAGGTCGGCGCCGATACCCTGCTCGCGCAGATCGTACGCATGGTCGAGCAGGCCCAGGGCTCGAAACTGCTCATCCAGGCCATGGTGGACAAGGTCACCAACTATTGTGATCGTGCTGGACAAGACCGGCACCCTGACCAAGGGCCGGCCCGAGCTCACCGACCTGGTGGTGGCCGTTGACTTCGACGAACTCGACACCCTGCACCTGGTGGCGTCGGTGGAGCGCCAGTCGGAACATCCCATCGCCGAGGCCATCGCCCGTCGCCTCGGCACCGACAAGGTGGTGGCCGCCGGCGCGCTGTTTCCCGCCATCGGGATCCTGCTCTCGCCGATCTTCGCCGCCGTGGCCATGGCCGCCTCGAGCATCTGTGTGCTCAGCAATGCGTTGCGCCTCAAGGGCTTCCGGCCACCGGTCGCGATCGAAGCGGATGAGGCCACCCCGGCAATCCCTCGGGTCTCGCAGGCCGCCTGAATGAAACTCGCCTCCTGTCCGGGTCAGGAAGCGTACCAATGACGTTCGGAGAACAAGAAAATGAGCCACAGCGTACAAATAAAGACAGCGGGCACGGCCGTCACCGTGGAAGCGGGAGAGACCGTACTCGATGCCGCCCTGGCGGCGGGCATCGCCTACCCCCACAGCTGCCAGGCAGGCCGTTGCGGCGCCTGCAAGTCGCGGCTGGTGGACGGCGAGATCGAGATGCTCCCCCAAACTCGCTTCTCCCTTAGCGAGGAGGAGCGTGACGCCGGCCTGGTGCTCGCCTGTCGCGCCCTGCCACGCAGCGACTGCACCATCGCCTGGCTCGGCGACGACGAGGAACTCGCCGCTCATACGGTGCGGAAAATGACCTGCACCGTGGAGGAGCTCGAGGATCTCACCCATGACATCAAGCGGGTGCGCCAGCGCATCAACGGCGAGGAGCACTTCAAGCCCTGAGCGGTGGAGCCAGCCAAAGGTGCCAGCCTCCTACGACTTTTTTCTCAGGATTCGGCTACGCAAGCCGAAGCATCATTTAGTAAGCTGAGTGTTAATGAATGTTTCCAATCGGATTCCAATGTTATCCCGATGGAGGCACGCCGGCGGCCTGCGACCGCCAAGGAAGGGGGGCGGTAAGCTGTACTTCCCGGCGGTAGCGTGCCTGGTCGAAAATTGCGACCCGCGCTTGGCAGTGTAACGGATTTCGTAGGAGCAAAGATTATCTGCGCGATTAAAGGGCAGCAATCGACCCAGGCTGTGTGAAAACTCCTCGGCTCTCCTGAAGATGGTGCTTGTACGCGAAATCTGGAGAGAATTTGCCTTGCAACTACCTCAGAATGCGCGAGAGAGCACCATTTTTGATCAATTTTTGACCGGCCCGAGACGCTCCAAGCGTTTTCACACAGCCTCGCCCCAAAGCTGACATGCTGGAAAGTTCTTCTGGCATGTCAGTCAGTGTTATATGGCTAGCACGAGGATAATTGATGAATAAGCTTTTTGACGACCAAAGCCGAGGTTACTCCGCGCTACCCGTAGAGCTCCCCTTATCGGTCTCCCGCACGCAGGTGAACGGCTCGGCCGTTTTCTGTAGCTGGCCTGATGAGCACGGTGTTGGGCACTCCAGATTCGTTTTCGATGATGTAGTTGCTGATGCGCTTTTCGCAGAGAAGTACCACCACAAACTGCTGCTGCGAGTTGATGAGGAAATGTCCCACAGGCGGTCCCATTGCGCTGAACCCGCGGACGGAGCACTGCTACGCATAGAGCACGGAGATGTATCTGTTTGCTGGGTGGCGCGCGAGGAGGCCGAAAGGGTAAAACGCTTGTCACAGCACTCTGAAGCGGTAGAAGAGCTGAGGTCGGCTTATATAGAAGCGCTAAAGCGCGCAGATCTGGAAACTCTATTTTCTGCCCCGGATGCTCTGTCCGGTGTCTTTCTCCCATGCCCAGTTGAGAGCTACTTCGCCAGCAATCCGCGAGTCATAGTCGTGGGACAAGAGACCCGAGGATGGCGGAATGAATCATGTGAACTCCGCAATACAAGGCTGGTGAATGACGCAGGAGTTGATGCTTCAATGCAGTGTGCCCGGGAGTTTGCGTCCTATGGAGCTAGGCGAAGCAAGTTCTTGCAGTTCTACAGGCACGTTTCGTCTCAGGTTGCGCCAGGCTCGCGAGATGCAGCGGTTTGGTCAAACCAGTTTTGCGTAAGCTTTGAGTCGGGAAGTCCCCTCCGACTCCCAGATGACGTCTTCCGTGCTGCCAAGCAGCTTTCATATGATCTGCTGAGAGCACAGATCGATATCCTCCAACCGCAGGTAGTCATCTTTACAACTGGTCCGACACGAGACAGGTACCTTAAGGAGTGCTTCCCTGGCTATAAGACGGTTGAAGTGTTCGAGCCGCGCCGTCTATGGCACTTCAAGATTGGCAATATTCACTGCTTGCGTACGAGCCATCCTCGCTGGGTTCGTGGAGCCGAGCACCTAAATAAAGCTGTCAACTTTGTAACAAGTCTTTCGGATTCATAATAGGCTAAACAACTATCCAGCGGACGCGTCAAAGGCGCTGTCCGTTGGGGTCAGCTTCTGGCAAAGTGGGGGGGGGGGTTTAGTATAATCTGATGGAAAGGCAAGGCAACTTACTAGCCAATGCGGACGTTCCGGAAAATGTTAAGGGGACGATTGTCCGTGTCATACTGACGAGTTATTATTAATTTTTAGTGAGGTCTAGTGGGTTAATGTTGACTGAGCAAGAGCATTTGTTGACTTGAACGCGCCGGCACGATGACCTAATAATAGAGCATGCTGTCTAATCTCAGTTATGCAGCTCATGGACCAGGTAGCGCGGTGACAAATTCGTGGAACCAACGAGAATCATGGAAGCCTTGGCTTGAAAGAGGGCAGTGTTTCACTCCGAGGCTGATTTTCAGCATGCGTTCGCGTGGGAGCTGCATCTGTCAGAGCTAAACTGGGATCTTCGCCTTGCGATCCCGCTTCGGACAGCTGCCGGCTCCATTCACCTCGATCTTCTCGCGTGGTCTCGGGTCAGCGAATTGTCCATCGAACTAAAGTATAAGACCCGGGCATTGAATGTCGAATTGAATGGCGAGCAGTTTACATTGACCGTTGCGGTCTCGTGTGTGGGGAACCATGAAGTGAACCAAATGGCGGCTGGTGCATGACTGTTAAGTCTGCCCTAACCTGGCTGGACCTCAGCCAGGACCTGCAGTAGCTTTAGTGTAGTAAGAGCGGAACCCTAGAGAGTCATTGAAACGGCGTAAACCTGCTTGTTCACCGGTATCAGGAACGTCCATGTCAATTTTACTTTTCCTCCATCTTCCTATCGTTGGCAACATGGACTCGGGCACCGAGTCCCCCACCCAGCAGACCAGGGCTGGAGGCGAATGGCTGATCAGCCTGGGCGCACACCTGCGCACCTGCAGAAGGGGCGGTAACGGTAGCTGCTCAGCAGTTGGTTACCGTCGGGCGGGCACGGCTGCGGAAGGGTATCGCATCCTGCGGTGGCTTTTCGTCACGTTCGTAGCGGCGGTGCTTGCGGGCTGGCAACTGGCCCCTGCCTCAACGCCCACCCCTGAGCCGGGCGTGCGGCTAGTCTGGGTCGGGGTCGAGGACGCCGAGCGGTTTGTTCTTGTCGACCTCGATGCGCGGGAGGTGATAGAAGGGTACAACACGCCGAGTGGTCCGCATAACGTCACTGTCGCTGAGGATGGGACCGCCGCCGGGACGTTGTACCGGGGAACCGAGCTCGCTATCGTCCGTGACGGGGAACTCACCTTCGTCGAGCTCGGTGACACCCCCCACGACGTGAAAGCAACCGGCGACCTGTTCGTCGTCGCGAACGAGATGGCCGAGCGACTCGACCTTGTCACCCTCGACGGAGAGCACATTACCAGCATCCCCCTCCGGGGCCAGCCACACGACACGGCGATCGCCCCCGGCGGGATGACCGCCTGGGTAACGCTGAACCACACCGGCGAGCTCGCCATCGTCGACCTCGACGCGCATGAGGTCGTCGACTACGTCCCGACCGGCCAGTCCCCGCACAACATCCTGTTTGGCCCCGACGGACGTTTCTGGGTTACGGACTGGCGTGGTCTCGTGCACGCCTTCAGTGCGGAGGGTGAGCTTCTGGAGACCATGCCGGTTGGGGAAGAGGCCCACCACCTCGCGTTCACGCCTGAAGGGGGCGAGGTCTGGGTCACCGATCATCACACCCGCGAGGCGATCGTCATTGACACCGCCACCTACGAGGTCCTGGCCCGTCTCGGGATCCCGGGGAGTCCCCACCACGTCAACTTCACCCCTGATGGGGAGCTCGCCGCGGTCGCCGACCACACGAACGGAACCCTCGTAGTCTTCGACGTCGCCACCCGCGAGAAAGTCGCCACGATTGAGGTCGGGCCGGGCCCGCACGGAGTATGGGCGGTGTCGGCCGACGCTGCCCGGAAGAGCTGAGTGTGTGGTGATGCCAATCATCTGACAATCGGCCACTGAAACGAGCGTGGTCATAAGTTCCTATGCAAATGAAACTGCGTATTCCGTTCCGTAGCCTGACAGGATTTGTTCTACCTCGCTGCGCAACGTCGCAAAGCTTTCATAGACGGTCAGCGGCAGCCAGGCATACTTGACCTGGCGCCAGAGGATCTCGATCATGTTCAACTCTGGCGAGTAGGCCGACAGATGTACCACGTGGATCCGCTGGTCCAGCCACTCCAGGCGCTTGCGCTTGAATGACGCAGAACGATGCATGCTGGCATTGTCCAGCACCACGATCGCGAAGGTGTCCGGGGACTTCTGGGTAATGAAGTGGTCGAAGGCGGCGATGACCGTCTCTGTCGTCACCAATTCGGTGGTGGTCTGATAGACCAGCTTACCTCGGCGGCTCAGGAAACTCAGTACGTTTAGTCGGCGACTGCGCGAGTAGGCAGTCATCTCCAGCGACTTTCCAATGGGGAGAAAGGTTACCAAGCACCGCGATGCCGCTGTTGTCAGATGCTTTTCTCCGGACGAGTGCTTACGTCTTCAGGAGAAGATTAAGGAGCTGCAGGATGAAAACGAGGAGCTTCTAGAGGCTTTCGCTCACCAATAACTTAACGAGGCGCTGCACCGATGACTTCGCCGCAGCTGCGCTAGCGCGTTATGTCAGATTAAGTTGAATGTCAGCTTCTGGCCGAGGCTGTGTGAAAACTCGTGGGCCCTACTGAAGATGGCGTTCGTACGCGAAATCTGGAGTGGTTTTGCCATGCAACCTCCTCGGAATTTGCGAGAGAGCACCAATGTTGGCCAGTTTTTGACCACTGGCAGACGCTTCAAACGTTTTCACACAGCCTAGGCCGAATGTGGAACTTTAGGCTATGTTGATGAGATGGTCGAGGCAGTTGACGACCCAAATCGGTCATTACCGGTAGTGATTTAGCTGCTGCGAGAATCCCTTTATGGCCATCGATAAAGATTTGGCAAGATCGCTCTTGACGAGCGCGGTGACGCGCTACGAGAGCGCCTGCCGTTGGGGATTGGTCACGGTCCTGGTCATGCTCGTCTTCCATGTGATGACTTTCGGCCCCTTCGTCGCTGCGCAGGTCGAGCGTGCCAAGGTTGCGGCGGAGTCGAAGGCGTTGAAACAGACCTCAGACGAGCTCCGCGCCAATCTCAGGTCGCAGCAGACCGCCATGCAGGAGGTGCGAGACGACCTCGACGCGATGCTCGTTCGTAAGAAAGCGGACTTCGATGCCCTACAGCGCGCAGTTGAATTCATTCGTGAATCGACCAGCGGTGAACAGGACGAAGCAGGCAGCGAGCGCGGCGCCAACTTTGCCGTTCAGGCTCCGATAGCCGTACAAGAGCCCGCACCGCGACTTCAGGATTCGGCTCGGGTCCGTTTCTTTGCAAAGCGCATCGAGCAGGAAGGGTTGAGCGAGCGCGTACGAGCCGCCTCCACGGGCGCCGATCTGCGAACGATACTGACGCCACTCATAGACCGTCACGTCATCGCTCCGCAATTCGCGCACGTCAACGAGAACTGGCAATCCAAGGTTCCGCAACTGGAAACAGGGGCTCTGCGGATCAAGGAGCAGTTTGCCAAGTTGGCCAACACGTTTCCAAACGCCCCACTCTGGGCAGAGATGCGCGAGAAGGCCGATAGCTACCTCGACGATTTGCGCGCAGTCGAGTTCGGTCCACCCGACGATCCGCAATGGTGGCATACCGTCGTCGGCAAAGACGATGCAGTGCTCCAAATGAAGGAACTCGAAGTCGCGCTGATCAGCCCGCCATCGTTCCATGCGGCGAACGAAGCGCTGCAAAGTTGGTTGAGCGATCGAGACACGATGCTTGCAGGGCTCAATGCTCAACTGCAGAGTCTGCAACAACGCTTTGACGAACAGCAAGATCGCCTGGCGAATCTACTCGTGCCGATCAGCGGCGTCGCGCTGGACCTCTCTATCGTCGTCGGTAACTTCCCGCTCGTCCTTGCGATTCTGCTCGGCACCGCGATCGGCTGGCCCGCACGACGTCACCGCGAGTTGCTCCGCGCGGCGGCACTCGCGCGCCGAGCAGATCTGATAACTCGAGGCGACGAAGATCTGCTAACCGCGCAGAGTTCGGCGTGGCCACTGGGTTACGCGCTCGGGTCGGTCGCGCTGTCTATCGCGTGGATCAGCGTCGTGAGCTGGCAACTCGCGAAATGGACAGACAGGGGCGGCCTTGATCTCGTGAGTATGACAGCTGTGGCCATCACGTTCGTCGTGGCCGCCGGCATTTACAAGTTCCGCATAGCCAAACAGGGGGCAGGCCACAGTTTCTCGCGACAGTCCTGAACCGTGGTCTGTCCCCGATTCCAGGATGATTCTCCGAGCAGTATCGGGACTGTTTCGGTGAGTCTCCTTCAGCGACGCTTCGGCGCGGATGCGCCGCTACGCTCTCGCAACCGGCCAGGGTCAGGAAGCGAAATACGCCCGGCGGCCCTGTTAACCAGAAGCCGTCAAAACGCATCGCGCTCCGTTGCGCGGGAGGTAAGCTTGAAATCGGACTTCAACGCCATCAGCATGGACGACGTTCAGGGAATCCCGCTCACCGAGATGTCGCTGGATGATTTTGCCCGCCCGATCGACATAGGTACGCGGTCGCAGTTCTTGACGGCAACCGCCGCGGCGCGGCTCATGCCTGGCACTATATCAGAATACCCTGAAGGTCGGCTCCTGGCCGGTTTCTGACTTTTAGTGATTTCTTTATTAACTTGTGTTCCTCCTGCGGCGCCTGGTCGGCCCAGACGACCGCTGCCATGCCGTCCTCGTGCAATGCTACCGAAGCGTCGTCCACGTAGCGGAAATCCGACTCGTTCATGCGCCAGGGGCCCCTGTGGGCCTCTCCGGTGGCCACCTCCAGGGCAGCGTGCCAGACGATGTCGGTGCTTTCCCCGGACTCGGCCACCGGCGACAGTAACGCCAGCACCAGCGCGATGACAGCGCCGGCGGTGGCCGGCGGTATGCCGCGGCCACGCGAAGACGACACCATCGCCCGACGCTGGTCCTGGTACTCCTGCATCGCTGCTTACCCCGCACGGAGTCAATGACTGTGGAGAGCACGATGGAAGCGACCCGCCCCGGGGTCATGAGGCCCCAGCAGGTCGCCCCGGGAGCGCGCACGGAGGGGTAGCGCAGTCCCGGCGCTCCCCCGGACGCCGGCCAGGGAACTGCGAGCCTATCGCTTCAAATACGCTTGCGCCTCGATGGCACCTGGCCTCGCCGAGCCTCCAGCGATGTCAAGCAAGGTAGCGTAGGGTCGCCCGCGGTCTGGGCTTTGCCTGCAGCGGCGGCGGCACGGGCAGCGCCGAGCAGGGTGTTGTAGCGCCTGGGCCACACCGCGTCGGAAGCTTGATACGCTTCCAAGGCCTCCGCCGGGCGGTCGAGGTCGAGAAGCAGGTCGCCCAGCGCCTCGTAGGGCGGCAGCAGGGCGCCCGGGGTGACCGTGGGTTTTTCGACGGTGCTGTCCAGTTCCGCGGCCAGGGAAAACGCATGAAAAACCGCGCTATGACGGGCTTCGTAGCACTTTACCAGTAGGAGCTAATGTGGTCATCTAACGGCTTTTGCTCATGGATGACTCATGCTGACACCGTCCCTTATGCACCATTTATCGATCGTTCCCGACTTCCGCCAGGCCTGGAAAGTGCAGCATCAGCTGTCGGATATCCTGTTTCTGACCGTCTGCGCGGTGATCTGTGGTGCCGAGGGTTGGGACGAGATCGAGGACTTTGGCCACGCAAAGCTGGATTTTCTCCGTCAGTATGGCGATTTTGA